>DEIJ01000009.1:15301-20925 GCA_002352365.1 Dehalococcoidia bacterium UBA2777
AGTCACCGCCAAAGGCAGCGGTGCCGCAAGATATGGATCAGATCGGACTTCAATGCGGCCGCAGTCTGCAGCAAGCGAGTCCCCGGGGAAATTCGCAACGAGTTGTAAACGGTCCGCAATAGACTCAGATTCATGACCTATTACCGAATTCCTGGTTTAAGCTCCCAAACCACACCAAGGGCATAGGGGCAATTGTTTTTCCAGACATATCGAATGCGACTGAGGAGTTTGGTAGCTATTCTGACAATCACTTCTTGTTTTTTCATCCGAGTTATCAGCTGATTGAAGGATTGGAGTAGCGCTGGGTCTTTCAAGGTCTCCTTTTTCCAGCTCTCTGGCTAGCTTATGAGAGTCCACTGGGTCTTGTTTTCTATCTTTTTCCTTGTGGGGGTAGTGGGGATATCAGCAGGGTTGACCACCATACAATCGAGCCCAGGTCTTTGAATTTGCGGTATATGCACAATCCCCAGAAGCCGACTTCATAGACGACATGATAGGTTCCTCCTGGGTAGTGAGTTTCCAGATGGTGCTTCAGGGCTTCAGGTGAGGGGTTCATGGGCAACGATTTCAGGGTAAGACCACTGTATCGGATAGTTACCACCCAACGCTTTTTGTGGATGTCAATACCGGCATAAAAGTATTTACCTTCGAAGCTGATTTTGCTACTCTTATTTTGGTGCATGGTAATCTCCTTTCTTTTATATGTTGATTGAGCCATCTTAATAATAAGGGGGGGATTGCCATTGCCAGTATGGCAATCTCGCTTTTAGCATAATGTCTGCAGCCGACCGCATGGGCGGCGACGAATTAAGTCTGGTGTTGCTTCCGGTGGTTATATTGATTCAGTCCTGGCGGCACTGCAAAAGGGAGAAATCCATCAATTGGGGATCCTTCCTAAACCAGGGGCATCATGATAGAATTGACTCAATACATAAACACCCTTTTGCCGCACCGCCATGTGCAGTTCCGCAAGCACCGTGCGGCAGGTGAGCTTGGTCGTTAGCCGGCCCGTTCATTCAGAGAGGAGCAAGGATATGTCTGGGTTCATTCGTTGGAACAGTCAGCCTCTTGATGTTTGGGCCAGTGAATATGCCCAAGGCAAATTCGTCGATTTGGGCGGACGCACGACGCACTACCTCGACAAAGGAGAGGGGAAACCAGTTATCCTTCTGCATGGTCTCTTTTACGACTCATACCTGTGGGCAACCAACATAGATGTGCTGGCCGAGAAATTCAAGGTCTATGCGCTTGACCTGTGGGGCTTTGGCTATAGTACGCGAGAGCCCCTGGATTACGGCTACCAGCTTTATGCTGACCAAGTATTGCTGTTCATGGACAGCCTTGGCATTCAGCGTGCGTCTCTTGTGGGTCAGTCCATGGGAGGCGGCACGGCCATTCTGTTCTGTGTACAGCATAGGCAAAGGGTCAACAAACTGTTGCTGGTAGATCCAGCCGGTATCCCCAACCCTTTGCCCCTGACGGGGAAGTTCTTCAACCTGCCTCGAATTGGCGAGTTCCTTTTGGGGCTGAGTACCAACGCAGTCAGGAGAAAGAACTTGGGAGACTCTTGGCTTCACAACAAGAATCTCATTACGGGAAGCTACTTCGAGAACGTGACACGGTTTCACAAAATCAAAGGCACCACTGAGGCGTTGCTGACGATTCTTCGGAAGCAGTTTTTTGACAAGCTCAGCGATGAGACACATCGCTTAGCCCAAATGGATGTTCCGATCTTGCTCGTCTGGGGCAGGGAAGACAAAGCAGTCCCCTTGCGCTGTAGACAGGAGATGCATCGCATTTTGAAAGGTTCTCGCCTGGAGATCATAGATGATGCTGGTCATGTCCCTAACTATGAACGCGCGGAAGTGTTCAATCAACTGGCGGTGGATTTCTTGCGAGAATAAGAATCGTATGGATTCGGAGCAAAGCGCCGCCTAACACGTCACTGCAGCCGACCGTGCTAGTTGGCTCAATTGTTCTGGGTCGAGCGGCCGAAGTTGCGTTGTGCCGATATCGGAGGTGTTCTGCAAGCGCCGTGCGGCGGCTGAATTAGGGCGTTGGGCGGTCATGACAGACCGGCGAAAGCACACTACTGTCGAAAGTATACACTGCGTGCGGTTTGAGCAAAGCTGAGAACACCTATGAAAAATCTAAGAACATATGGAAAGACGCCCTTTAGCGTAGTCGTCATTCACGGCGGTCCTGGTGCGCCCGGGCACATGGCCCCGGTAGCGTGGGAACTCTCCCCTGATTGGGGTGTTTTAGAGCCGCTGCAAACGGCAACCTCCCTTGAGGGGCAGATCCAAGAGTTACGGGCCGTCTTAATAGAGAACGGCGATCTTCCCGTCATCTTGATCGGTTCGTCATGGGGGGCGATGCTCGGTTTTATTTTTTCCGCTCGTTACCCTGCATTTGTCAAAAAGCTCATCCTCATTGGGAGTGGGGTCTACGAAGAACAATATGCCGCCAAAATTTGGGAGACTCGGCTAAGCCGCCTCAGTGAAGAAGAAAGGAGAGAAGTCCATTCCCTGATAGAAGCTATGAACGACCCCGCCGTTCGAGACAAAAACATGCTTCTGGCCAGATTCGGGAAGTTGTTCACCAAGGCCGATGCCTACGATCCCTTGACCCTAGACAGTGAGGGGCTGGAGGTCCAATATCATATCTATCAAAGTGTGTGGAACGATGCCACGGAACTGAGAAGTAGTGGAGAACTTCTGGAACTCGGAAAACAAATCCAATGTCCGGTGGTGGCGATCCACGGCGACTACGATCCTCATCCGCCTGAAGGGGTCCAAAAGCCCCTGTCTGCCGTTCTGAAAAGCTTTCAATTTATCCTGCTCAACAACTGTGGGCATCTGCCCTGGATTGAAAGGGAGGCGAGGGGCAAATTCTATGAAATCCTTAAAGAAGAATTGTGAAGGGAAACAACTGTCAGAATAGGAAGTACTGCCTCGTTCTAAAGAGAGACGCCGCCCAACAAGTCACTGCAGCCGGCTGCACTAGCTGGCTTACTGGTTCTAGGTTCAGCGGCCAAGTTGCGTCTCGCTAGGATCGAGCGTAATCTGCGAGCACCGTGCAGCGCCTGAACTCGGGCCTTAGGTCTAAGAGGAAATTCGTAAAAGGAGGAAAAAGTATGGTTACTCACAACATGATGTCTAGGCTTGTCGGGGCGTTCCTGATCCTGATAACGGGGCTCATGTTAAGTAATACAGCTCTGGCATGTACAGGGCTGTCGGTGGTGACGGAAGATGGTGCGGTGATCTTTGCCCGAACCATGGAGTTTGCGATCCCTCTTGATTCCGAAGTTATAGTTGTCCCACGAAATCAAGCTTTTTCGGCAACGTTAATGGATGGAAAAACCGGGCTTAAGTGGAGCACGAAGTACGGCTACTTGGGTGCAAATCTTGCCGGACGTAACCATATTGTCGAAGGATTTAATGAGAAGGGTTTGCATGTCGGTGTCTTCTATTTACCTGGTTACACAAAATATGAGGAGGCGTCACCGGCGGACTATTCCCGAACTTTAGGTCCACTTGATTTTGCTGACTGGTTGCTTGGAAATTTTGCCACAGTACAAGAGGCAAAAGCCAATATCCACAAGGTTAAGGTCATCGAGGTGATTTTTGAGAAGTTGGGGAAAGACTATGTACCACCTTTGCACTGGATTGTGCTCGACCCAACAGGAGATGCCATTGTAATAGAGTATATTAACGGCCACGTTAAGGTTTATGACAACCCACTGAGAGTCATTACAAATGCGCCCCCTTTTGATTGGCATACCACAAACTTACGTAATTATGTAAATCTGACAGCAGCTAATGTTCCCCCGATAGAGCTCTCGGGATTGAAGCTAAGTCAAACAGGACAAGGGTCTGGCATGCTCGGGCTTCCTGGTGATTTCACGCCGCCTTCGCGCTTTGTTCGTGCCGTTGCACTTACACAAAGCGCAGAGGCTGTAAAAACGGATAAGGATGGAGTCAATCTTGCCTGGCTCCTGATTAGCAACATCACCATCCCTATTGGCGCAACTCGTGATAGAGGCCCAGCCGGGAAGGAATATCTAGAACACACACAGTGGGGCACAGTGTCAGACTTGAAGAATAAACGTTTCTACTTCAGAACATACTACAACCAGGACATACGGGTAGTGGATCTAACCAGACTAGATCTTGATGCGGACCAAATTCGCTCTATTCCAATGGAACAACCAGCCTCCTACAAAGATGTAACCCGGGGATTGAAGTAGTGATTTCGACAACACTGTCGTCATAGCCGATGGCTTCTGGAAGCTGACGCAAGACCTAGCAATGGGTTCAACCTGACCGCTAACACTGCAGCGGTTTTGACACAGCTCTGCCCCGCATCAAGGCTGGTGGCTTTCGAAAGTGGGTGCTCCCAATGTTGGCGGCAGGTCGATCCTGACACTGGAGCGCATACGGAAGATCAGCCATCGGAATCGAGGTTCTCGCGTCCATAATCGCCGGCGCAGCCACCGTACTGGCAGCAGGGCAAGTGACGCGAACTGGGCTAATGCAAGAGCTGATCCGGCACCTTCTGGGAACAATCAGCAAAACAGAAGAGCCGCACAGTGAGCCCCTTTCCAGGCTCACAGCCAGTCTGACGAAGACGCCACCCGAAGTTGATAGACTGCTTGCTGAATTGGCTCAGGTAGCCCGAAACAGGGAGCCGGCGGTTCACAAACTTGAAAGGGATCTGGATGCTCCGTAGACCGGCGAGAAAGAACTCAAGGTGAAGACGGAGGTCTTGAAAACACGCCGCTTCGGGCAGCCCAGCACTTCGCCAAGCTCTTGCAATCAGGAGAAAAGCGGATTTAGGAGCGAGATCATGTGTTGTTTGGTGCGGGCGTCGTGGTAACGACCGTAATCGCTATCATCATTCAAGTGATCGCAGGCTGAGAGAATGTGGTCTGACAACTCTCTGCAGCCGAGCGGACTAGCTGGGCCACATGGCATATGTTTTGCGGCCGAAGTTGCGTTGTGCGAAGATTCGAGATATTCTGCAGACGCCGCGCAGCGGCTGAATTCGGACGTCGCGCTTTACGATCTGGGAGTCGTAACAGAGCAGCGGAGATTCTGTTAAGGGAGCAATTAGGATGCTTGAACCTACAATCGTAACATGGCTTTTGGTAATCATAGGCATAATCATATATGCGCCCCCATTATACATGCAAGTACTTGCTGTGAGGGCACCACAGAGCCAAAGAGTTAAAGATCTGTTAATAGGAAAAGGAGCAGATTATGCCGATAAGACGCACTTGCGTTTCTGTTACGGTACTGGCTGGGCTGACTTGATGATGCAATTTCCCCCATTGATAGCAGGAAGCATTGGGGTGATATTAGGCCAGTCTTGGGGCTACATGCTGTGGGTTGCGGGTGCAACGGTAGCTGTGTATATTAGTATTGTCCTTTGGTTTGTGGAGCGTGAACATGTGTACCCCAACTTCGGGCCTCTCGTATATTATACTTATTATTGGGGCATTTGGGTGTATTGGGCTGTGATTGCCATAGGTTATGGTCTACTTCGCATAAATGGTATAGTTTTCTAGCGCTGTCGCGATCTTAGAAATCTTTACGAGGTACGTGTCAAATCATTTAAGTAGG
>DEIJ01000002.1 GCA_002352365.1 Dehalococcoidia bacterium UBA2777
CAGTTGGGATATGCTCGTTCCAATCTCTTTCAACAAATCTCCAGATTTGCTATGCGGATTGCCTGAAGCTGTTCTCTTTTATCCTTCAGGCTCATTCTTCAATTAGTGAATAGAGTAGTCACTTGGTTGATGCTCTCTCCCACAGGTCACAACGCCCGCCCCAGCGAGCCAGCACTTTGCCATCGAGGAAGATCTGCACAATCTCGCACAAATTGGGGCAAGCCTTACACTCGAAAGAGGAGGTATGGAAACTGGCTTGGCTTATGCCAAAGCCCTTAAACTTCGTCCCATCCCCCCTTTCCATTATCTGTTCATGAGCTAAAATCGCTGCCCCAATAGCTCCCATCACCTCATGATGGGGGGGGACAATGATCTTGGTGTTGAGGCTTTCTTCGAAGGCTCTGACAATTCCCTGGTTGAATGCCACCCCCCCTTGAAACACTATGGGGGGCAAAATCTGCTTCCCTAAGCCGATGTTATTAAGGTAGTTGCGCACTAAAGCCTGACACAGGCCATAGAGGATATCTTCGATGGAATGCCCCATCTGCTGCTTATGAATCATATCCGACTCAGCAAAGACAGTGCAGCGTCCGGCAATGCGCGCCGGACTTTTGCTCTGCAGAGATCGCTCGCCGAATTCTTCAACCCTCATATCAAGCCGCAGCGCTTGGTGATCAATGAAGCTGCCAGTGCCTGCAGCACAAACCGTGTTCATGCCAAAATCAGTCACGATGCCATCACGCAGAATAATAATCTTGCTATCCTGCCCGCCGATCTCCATAATAGTCTTTGCTTCAGGGACATACTGTAAGGCAGCTACAGCTTGACTGGTGATCTCATTCTTTATCACATCAGCGCCGGCAATAACCCCGGCTAAATAGCGGGCACTGCCAGTGGTACCTATACCGCAAACTTCAATATCAGCAGGGAGTTTCTCCCTGATTTGCTTTAGCCCCTGCTGGACCATGGCAATAGGCTTTCCTTGGGTGCGCGAGTAAAGAGAGGTAATAAGCTGGTCATACCTGTCTAACACAGCAAATTTGGTAGTTACTGAGCCAACATCAATGCCAAAATAAACTTCCATCTCTTTTATGCTTATCGAATAGCAGCTCTCGTTTTCTGTCTGCGGCGGCGTTCCAAAAGGTCAACAAAGGCCTCTAGTCTGGTCATCATCCCCGCCTTGCCCATTTGTTCGTCGCAAATCAGGGTGAGCACGGGGATATTTTCGCGGGTTGTGGGCATGATATTTTGGGCGATAACCTCAGGCAGGCAAGTGAACGGAGCTACATGAACTATGCCATCATAGTCTTGGGCATGGAGTACCTTCTCCCCGACCGATTCCCAGCCGTCTCCCCCAACATCCCGCTTGAGATAAGGCATAGCTGCCTGATGAACTTTCTTCCACTCATCTACTCCCAAGGGGTTAAGAAAGAAGCTGAATCTAATCCACCGCGAGAAGGAGATGGTCCGCTTTACCTCTACTCCCAACTTGCCCAACTCCACCTCAACATCCAGATTGGAGAAGGGTTCCAATACTACAAAAATCTCCCCTACAACACCTACTTTAAGAGGATTGGCCTTGTGGTCTTGGGGCACTTGGGCAAGAGCTTCAAAGTAATCCTTCTTAATCCGCTTGAGCGATGCACGGCCTGAAGTCTGGTCGATTTTATCGAGTGCTTCTTTGAGCAGTCGATTGGCAGTCCCCTTCTCCACTTCTATGGCGCGTACCTTCCGCACCGCCTTCTCTATTTCGTCTATAGCATTCAACTTAGCTATGGCGAAATGGAAAGCAGGGATAACTTTGGACCATGGAGCATCATTGCTTAACCGCTTAAACAGCTTTAAAAAGCCCCAAAGCTTATTCTCCTCGGAGACAGAAAAATTTACCATTTCAAAATCGTAGCCTAGATCACGGATGATCTGTTCCTGTGTTCTGGCATAATAGCCCAATCGGCAGACACCAAAGCCTTGTGCCTGAAGAAGGGTATCTGCACCCAATTCACAAGATTCGATAAGATTGCCTAAGGTGAGCTTGAATGGCAGGCAAGCCCCCTCGGGAGAGTATTTGACGCCTAAGCTTAGCGTCTGCTTGCTATTCGGGGGCGGCACCACAAAGTCAACATTGAGTTCTTGGAAAAGTGATTTAATTGGGATATAGACATTGCCGGCATGAGGGAATCCTATGCGCATTTTATCTTCTTCCTCCGCTGGATCATATCGAGGAAGGCCTCCAGTCGAGTAAGAAATCCTGTCTCAGCACTATGCTCATCGAGAGTAAGGAGCATAAAGGGTTTCTTGGATCGCTTCTTAGCATAGCGTTGCACTATATCCACCATTAACGAATCAGGGCCACAGCCAAAGGCAACCA
This sequence comes from Dehalococcoidia bacterium UBA2777, assembly GCA_002352365.1. Taxonomy (GTDB): domain Bacteria; phylum Chloroflexota; class Dehalococcoidia; order UBA2247; family UBA2777; genus UBA2777. Next base: position 2,369 of record DEIJ01000002.1, read on the forward strand.
CACCAATTACTCCATCAACCTCTCTCTCCAGATAGTATCCTCCCGCCCCTACCACTTCATCATCATATGTCCAGTAAGGTCCTCCGGCAAGTTTAGTGACGAAAGCATCAAGTTCGCCTTTGTCTACCATCTCTGTGGTAAAAACTCTTGCCCCTGCCTCTTCAAGCCGAGGAAGAAGTCGATAATTAACATGCTCATCGTAGAGGAGATAGGGATGCCCAATGAGAGCAATGTTGAAGGAGAAGTTCGATTTGCCTTCCCCTATCCCCCGTTCCCCCGCAGTGAACATCTCTTCCATTGCCTGGAGTGGTGTTTGGCCTCGGAGACACATTTGGGCTTGATAAGACTGGTGAGCCTGCCATGCTGCTTCACTTGCTTTCTTCACCTTGAGGGGATCCCAAGTGAAGTGGCGGCCTAATTTATAGATAGCTTGGTAAAGCTCACGCTTGCCTTTGTCGACATCGATATCTGGCTCAAGAATAGGAGGGCACTCTGGGACGGCTGCTTTGGTCATATCAGGTAAGCCAAGAAATTTGGAGCAATTATGAATCCTCTTCTCCATACTACGGATAGCAGGGACAAACATGTAATCGCACTTGCCTACCAGAGAGAGAACATGCCCCATGAAAACCTTTACCGGAAGGCAAGTTTCAGCTACTACCCGGGAAGAGCCGGCAGCGAGCACTTGCCTATTGGTTGGCGATGAAAGCACAACTTGCGCTCCTAGATGCTCGAAGAAGGTCTTCCACATAGGGTAATATTCATAATAAAGCAAAGCCCTAGGGATGCCTATTCGAGGCCTTTGTCTTATCTCTTTCATGGGAGTTATGCTTTTACACGCTCCGCTTTGCCTCTATAATCTCTCTCTCTCTTTACCCCCGGCATCAATATGCTAAGCTATCTATTTAGTATAATTTAAGTGCGACACAATAGCAAACTCATTGATAATCTATACCATGTCTTCAAATGCTTCTATTTTAAGACTTGATTTCCTTCTCGACAAGTACCCTAGGCCGCCATTGGCTTAGAGAGGGGAGATGTGGTAAGCTAACTTAGTACTTCACGGGGCCCCGAAAATTGGAAAAATGAATCTGGGCTCCCAAATACGGGTTTTTTAGGGGTAATCGATGACTTGCTATGGCAGCCAGTTGGTGCGGGTGCGCTATGCCCCCAGCCCCACTGGCTATCCCCATGTGGGTAATATCAGGACTGCCTTATTTAATTGGCTCTTTGCCAGGCACTGCGGGGGTAGTTTCATCTTGCGTATCGAGGATACCGATGTGGCTAGAAGGGTTGAGGGGGCTACTGAGGATATCCTCGACAGTCTGCGTTGGCTAGGGTTAGACTGGGATGAAGGTCCAGCGGTAGGGGGCAACTATGGGCCTTATTTTCAGTCGCAACGCGCTAAAGTATACCGCCCTATTGGTCAACACTTGGTTAGGGAAGGGTATGCCTATCCTTGTTATTGTACCCCAGAGCGCCTAGCCCAGATGCGTGCCGAGCAGGTGCGTAGTAAGCAACCCCCAGGCTACGATCGTCGCTGTCGGAATTTGAGCAGCAAAGAGCGTGCTCAATTTGAGGCGGAAGGAATTCCTCCGGTAATTCGCTTTAAGATACCTATTGAGGGGCAAACTAGGTTTTATGACCTAATTCGAGGAGAGATAGTCTTTGATAACAAAACATTAGACGATTTTGTTTTGCTGAAATCAGATGGCTATCCTACCTATCACCTCGCCAGTGTAATCGATGATCACCTAATGCAGATCACGCATGTTCTCCGTGCTGATGAATGGCTAGCTAGCACCCCACGCCATATCTTGCTTTATCATGCCTTGGGTTGGGAGCCACCACAATTTGCCCATTTACCCATAATTTTGGGCCCAGATCGAGCTAAGTTAAGCAAGCGCCACGGTACTACCTCACTTATAGAGTATCGAGAGCGAGGATATCTGCCTGAGGCCATGGTCAACTTCCTGGCTCTGCTTGGCTGGTCGCTAGATGATAAGACGGAGATAATCAGCCGAGAGGAGTTGATACACCACTTTTCTCTGGAACGCCTCAGCAAGACAGCAGCTATTTTCAATATAGACAAGCTCAGTTGGATGAATGGGGTCTACATCCGCCAGTTAGATATAGATGACCTCACCCAAAGAGCCATATCTTTCCTGGAGAAGGGTTTACCTTGCCAAGTTGACCGCCCTATTTCTCAAGATTATGTTCATCAAATAATGCCTCTAATCCAGGAGCGAGCCAAGTCATTGGGCGAGATACCACAGTTGGTAGACTTCTTCTTCGTCAATGAGCTTGACTATAATACCCACCTGCTGCTAGGTAAAGGCATGAGTAGGGAGACAGCCACTAGAGCATTGGCTGCTGCCCAAGAGAGACTTGGAATGCTAGACCCCTTCGACCCTGCTTCTGTGGAGGCTTTGCTTCGCCCCCTGAGCCAAGAGCTAGGGCTGAAGACAGGGGAATTCTTTGGCTTGCTGCGAGTGGCAACTACAGGGCGCACTGCTGCCCCTCCCTTGTTCCACACTATGGCAGTCCTGGGTAAGGAGAGATGCCAAAAACGGATCAAGATAGCCCTGGCCAAGCTACATAGTAACTTCTAGAAAGGCAGGTTATGGCTAAGTCAATAGATGTGGATCAAAATAATTTCGCTGAGGTTGTCCTTAAATCAAAAATACCCGTGCTGGTGGATTTTGGGGCTCACTGGTGTGCCCCATGTCGCGCCATAGCCCCAGTTATGGATCAGCTCGCCGAGGAATACCGGGGCAAAGTAAATGTAGCTCGGGTAAACGTGGATGAAAGCCTTCAGCTTGCAGCCAAGTATAACATCATGAGCATTCCCTCAGTGATGATATTCAGGGACGGGAAGATAGTGAGACAGCTTGTTGGCCTTAAGCCAAAGAATGAGTTTAAACGGGCATTAGATAATCTTTTGAGGGGATAATAGGCCGGCATCACTGCTCACTTCGGTCTGCTGCTCGGGTTACCATGGCTAAATTATGGAAGCACCCACAGGCTCCGCAGTTGACTTTCCCAGTGGTATAATAGATATCCAGGAGGGGGTGAAGTGACCAGAATATGTTATGTCAACATCAATACCGAGGAGGTATCCGGCCCTTACCTGTCCATAGTGGAAAAGGTGTTCCAAAAAGTAGCCGCGCCGGACACAGAGATTGGTATCAAGTCAGTGGAGCCAGGGTTAAACAGAGTCTATGACCTAGGGTATTATTACCTCTCGTTCCTGAATAAGCGACAGATTGTGGAGAGGGTCATTGAAGCAGATAAAGAGGGATATGATGCTGCTATAGTAGGCTGTTTTTTGGACCCTGGCGTTCGCGAGGCAAGAGCTATAGCCAGCATACCGGTAGTTGGGTTGGGTGAATCAACCATGCACCTCGCCTGCCTACTGGGGCGTCAATTTGCCGTGGTCACGGTGAACGAGCGCACACTTATTTCTGAGATGGAAGCGGAAATCAAAATGTACGGTTTAAGGGATTGTGCCATCTCAAATGCGGTGAGAGGGATTTCCCTATCAGAGAAGGAAGTATTCACCAGAGGAATGCAGGAGCCAGGAATAGTGGCCTCAGATATCCTGGACAAGGCCAAGAAGTGTGTTGACGAGGGAGCTGATGTGGTAGTTGTGGGGTGCAATGGACTCGGCCCCTTATGCACTATATCCGGTGTGGTCGAGGTTGAAGAAGTCCATGCACCTATTTTGGACTGCGTATCAATCGCTGTTAAGATGGCAGAGACTATCGTTGACCTCAGGAAGAGGCTGGGAGTGCCAGCAGTAAGTAGGGCGGGGATTTACGCCTTGCCTAGAGAGAAAGACATTAAACGAGTTAGAGGTATCTTCGGATTGAAAGTGGATTGATCCCTTTCTAAATCATCCATATAAGCTAACAGCCCACGGCCAATAGCTATTTTAGCTGTCGACGGTAGTAAGAAGCTTGTCGTGCTGAAAATACTCCATACAGCTGACATCCACCTGGGGACAAGATTCTCATCTCTGGGAAGTAAAGCTACTTCTCAACGTGAGCAACTCAGGACTACTTTCAAGAATATCATGACGATGGCTATAAATGAGGGGGTGGACATCGTCTTGATTGCCGGTGACTTGTTTGACTCAAATCAACAACCGCAAAGAAATATTGATTTGGTAGTGGAGCAATTTAACCGGCTGGGGCAAAATAATACCCCAATCTGCCTTATTCCGGGGACTCATGACTGCCTCGATTTCTCATCAATTTATAGGAAGGTCGACCTAGAAGGCCAGTGCCCTAATGTAAAGGTTTTTACTGGGGAAGATATAACTTACCAGGAGTATCCCCACATCAATCTGACAGTATATGGCAAGCCAAATCTAAGTAATAGGTCTTATATAAGTCCACTAGAAGGACTCAGGCCATCGACATCAACTAGGTTTCACATAGCTATGGCTCATGGGTCAGCCTATATCCCGGGGAGGATAGCCGAGGATGACCATGTCTTTAAACTCGATGAGATTGAAGCCAGCGGCATGAATTATATCGCCCTGGGTCATTGGCATCGGATGTACGCCTGTCCAGGAAGGCTTCCGGCTTGGTATCCTGGCCCGCCAGAGTGGCTGCCTGACCAGAGGGAGATGGGCAGTGTACTTTTAGTTAGCCTTTCAGACTCAGCCGAGGTCAAGGTTGAACCTAAAAGGGTCGGGCTTCGTGACTACGACGAAATAGTGGTAGAGATGAGCGAAATACCAGAAGTGGCAACACTGAAAAAGAAACTTCTTGAAGGAACAAGCCGCAACCTCATCAGAAGAGCCACCCTCAAAGGACTTTGTGATATAGAATTGATCGTAGATGCTGAGGAATTAGAGAGCGATCTGGGAGAGGAATTCTTTCACCTCAAAGTTATTGACGAGTCTCACCCAAAATTGAAGGAAATCCCAGAGGTTGGGTTTGAAGAACGGCTAATTATGGCCAAGTTTGTCAACTTGATGAAGGAGAAGATCGAAAGCTCTGGAGAGGAGGAGAAAGACATTGCTGAAGCTGCTCTTCAATATGGCATAGCTCTTCTAGAAGGAAAAGATATCTTATAATGCGACTAAAAAACCTCAAGCTTAAGAATTTTAAAAGATTCAGGGATTTTCAAGCCCAGTTCAGCCCGGGAATAAATGTAGTTAAAGGCCCACTAAATGAGGTGGGAAAATCGACCCTGCTTGAGGGGATAATTGCTGCCCTTTTCTACAACCCGTGGAGCACTCCCGAGAAACTTAGCCAATACATCTCCTGGGGGGCAGGTGAACGGTGTGAAATCGCTCTGGAGTTTGAAGAAGAAGGAAACGGCTACTACCTTGAAAAGGATTTCGAAAAAAGAAGAGTCAAGCTTATTAACCTTGATACTGGAGAGAAATTCGATACCTTCAAAAAAGTTTCAGAAAGATTGAAGCGGCTAATAGGCACCGAGTCCGCCGCTCTCTTTTCTTGGACTTCCTGTATTCGTCAGGATCAAGTGAGGGAAATCTCGTCCCGAAAGAAAGAAATTAGGCAGAGTCTAGAAGAGGTGGTGAGCGGGGGACAAAGTATCTTGGCATCAAAAGCGGTGCAAAAGCTCGACGAAAAAATCTCCGAACTCAAGAAGGGCTTAAAGGCTCCAAGTAAATATCCCGGTCTGTTGGCCAGCTTGGAGAGGAGAATCAGCGAGCTGCGCCAGCACCAAGAAGAGATTGATCATGAGGTGCCGAGGATTGAAAGTTTGAAAGTAGAGCAGGTAGGGATAGCGGAGCAACTTACCGATATTGAAAAGAAATACAATCTGGCTAAAAGCTTGCTGGAAAAGAATAAGCGGCGGAGGCAAATTGAGGAGTCAATACAAAGGTATCAGCAGAGATTTGATGAGTTAGAAATGAAGCTTGGTGAAATAGAGGAATTAAGCAGCAAATCTGAAAGGGCAGAGCAGGCCCTTAAGTCCATTGAAGGTCTCAAGACCAAAGAGCAGGTCTTGGGGCTCAGGAACGAGCTGAATAAGCTTGAAGACGAACTGGGAGCAATTGATAGAGATTTAGTAAAGCAAGGCGAGAAGCTAAAGGAAAGTAGGAAAGAGCTTGACAAACAAAAATTCCACAAATCTCTCAGCTCCCCAGCAACTATAACTCTGGCGATGATAATCTCGCTATGCAGTGCAATAGGAGCCATATTCAGCTTAATCTCTGTTTCGGGTTTATTCTTGGGTCTGGTTTTGCTTGCAGTAGCTATGTGGTCGAGAAGCGTTCTTGCCTCAAAGAAAACTGAAATCTCTGACACCGAGAAACGAATTCAGCGGATGGAAGAGGTTAAGGGCGAAAACTTAACCAAGGAGAAACGATTGCTTGCCGAGACTAAGTGTGATGGAATTGATGAGTTCAGAAGAAAAGAGGCTGAGTTTCTTTATTGGTTAGAGGAGAAAGAGAGGCTTGACAATCAATTCAAAGGGAAGCTGGGAGCAAAGACAGTTGAGGAAATTAAGCAGGAAAAAGCTCAGGCAGCGCGGAGCCTTGCAGTGGAGGAATCGAATCTCACTGAAGATTTAAAGGGCATAGCTCTTGGGGCTGAAGAATATAATAAACTTGAAATCGAGGTGGAAAGTTTAAACAAGGAAAGAGATCAGCTTGGCAAGAGAAAAATAGAGTGTGAGGTTACCATCAGAAATGCCAGGTTTGATAGAGAAGATCAATTGCAGATGGAGGAAGAGTTAGAAAATGTTCAACATTCATTGGAACTGGAGGAAAGGAAGCTGAAAATTTACGAGTTAACTAAGGAGTGTATATCTAGAGCAATAACTGAGGTGATCTCCCCAGCCCCCGAAGTGTTACAGGAGCAAATCCAAAAAAACTTGGCCATTTTCACCAATGATAAGTATAGGCATGTAAAAGCGGTAGGTGCTCTCGATTTCGTCATGTATTCTGAGGAAAAAGATGACTGGGTTAAACCTGAGGAGCTGAGCAGCGGAGCCATTGATGAATTCTACTTGGCTTGCCGACTAGCTTTATTGAAATTGATATTTGGTGAAAGAAGACCGCCCCTAATGTTGGATGATCCCTTTATAAATTTTGATCAAGTTCGCTTAGCCAGAACATTAGCTTTTTTCGAGCAGCTGGCCAATGATTACCAAATTATTATATTCACATTGAGAGATTCATACGATGGGATGGCTAACAATATTATCCGCCTAGGAATTCCCCATGACCTTAGCTGAAAAAATCTTGGCTGCCCATGCTGGCAGGGATAAGGTCACCCCTGGGGAATTTCTTAATATTAGGGTTGACCTTGTTCTGGCCAACGATATCACCGCCCCTATTGCTATCAGGGAATTTCAGCGCATTGGGGTAAAACATGTTTTCGACCGCCGAAAAGTGGTGTTAATTTGCGACCATTTCACCCCCAGTAAGGACATCCTGTCGGCGGAACAAATAAAGGTGGTTCGGCAGTTTGCCCAAGAGCAAGGCTTAATCTATTTCGAGGCGGCTGGCATCGAACATGTGTTGTTGCCAGAGCAAGGCTTGGTGCTTCCCGGGGATGTGGTCATCGGCGCCGACTCACATACCTGCACCTATGGGGCACTGGGCGCTTTTGCCACTGGCATGGGCTCAACTGACATCGCCTCAGCTATGGCCTGCGGTGAAATATGGATGAAAGTCCCCTCTACAATTAAGTTCATATACCACGGTAAGCTGCCAAGATGGGTGGGGGGCAAAGACCTCATCCTGTATACTATTGGCAATATCGGAGTGGATGGTGCTCTTTATGCCGTCATGGAGTTCTCTGGTGAAGCAATAGAAGCACTCTCTGTGGATGGACGTTTTACTATGGCCAATATGGCAGTTGAGGCAGGGGCTAAAGCGGGCATGTTCGCCGTGGATAGTCAAACCTTAGAATATATACGACATCGGGCCGCTCATTCTTACCACATCTACGAGCCAGACGATGAAGCCGAATACACCAAGGTTTTTGAATATGATGTCTCCGAGATTGAGCCCCAGGTTGCCCTCCCCCATCTACCCTCTAACACCAAACCAATCAGCCAAGTTGGCAAAATCGAGCTTGACCAGGTAGTCATCGGTAGTTGCACCAATGGTCGGCTAGAGGACCTACGGCTGGCGGCTGAGGTGCTTAAGGGAAGGCAAGTGCATCCTCGACTGCGCTGTATTATTATACCCGGCTCTCAGCAGGTCTATCTTGAGGCATTGCGGGAGGGGCTGATAGAAATCTTTATCGAGGCCAGGGCTGTGGTGAGCCCGCCGACTTGTGGTCCCTGCCTGGGCGGTCATATGGGTGTCTTGGCCAGTGGGGAACGTTGCCTTTCTACCACCAATCGCAACTTTTTGGGCAGGATGGGGAGTCCAAAGAGCGAGGTTTATCTAGCTAATCCTGCCATAGCTGCTGTCAGCGCTGTTTTGGGAAGGATTGGAAATCCTGAAGAAATTGTGGGGGCGAAACAATTTAGGAAGTAAACACTCATGGGCGGCTGCCCACCAGCGAATCATAAAAAT
>DEIJ01000030.1 GCA_002352365.1 Dehalococcoidia bacterium UBA2777
ATCCTCAGCGGCGATGGTTACATCAGTCTCCAAAGCGATCTGTAGTCCACCACCATAGCAATATCCCTGCACCAAAGTCAAAGTCGACTTTTTACAATTAAGGATAGTCTGGCACACTCCACGGCGGCCCCAAAAGTGATTTCCGTCCACAAATAGCCTCTGCCTCTGGCTGGGGCGGCGCTCGCCGGGTATATTTCCATGCATTACGCCAAGTTCACCCACATCGTGCCCAGAGCAAAAGGCTCTCCCCACCCCTTTAAATATCACTACCTTAACATCTTCATCGGTATCTGCTTCAGCTACTATCTGGTTGATTCTGTCCCACATCGCCAAGGTCAGTGCGTTCAACTTCTCCGGTCGATTCACGGTGATGGTGGCAATCTTATCTTTGGTGTCCTTCTCATAGAGGATAGTCTCTTGTTGCATTCAGCCCTCTTTTCCTTTTATGTTGCAAGAATCCCCACACAAATAAGCCAACGGGCTGGCATCAATCCCACACCAATTTCTATGGATACTGGTAAATCTCAAATCGTTTGATTATCTTGGTTTCTGATTGTGGTAGCTCTTTTCTTATCTCTTGTTCGAATCTCTTGGCTAGCTCTTCACTAGTGTAATATGAAACCACAACTTTTGGTTCGATCAATTTTGCTATCTGAACACCATCTTCCAAAGATGTGCCTGAAAACAATAATATTTGTGGCTTATATTTTTCCCCCAGTTCCCTCATCTCAGGGAAAGGTTCACTATCATCTGAGTGATAGATTGCTATGCCGCTTTCAGTTGATATGAGAAAGGATAGCGGCTGATTAGCTGGATGGAGAGAGGCGTGGGCATGAAGTTCTACATCCCCAACCGCAATATGATCATTTACTCTTAAGGCGTTAACTCTTCCACAAGTAAGATGCCGAGCCACAAAAGGGGTAGTTAAAACCTGAGCCTGGGTCTTTCTTTGTAATCTCGCCACTAACTCTGGATCAAAGTGGTCGAGATGTTCATGGGTGATTACAATTGCCTCTGCCTGAATACACTCATCTAAGTTAATCTTTACCGGGTCAAAAATCAAAGTTGCCTTTGAGGTCTTAACTATAATCCCGGAGTAGGAATTAAACCACCCGACAGCCACCTTCCCTGGGGGGATTTCTAGGTCAAAGATTTGCCTAAAGTTCACAATTTATTTAATCTCCATATAGCGCTCGTCCCTTTTGTGAAAGCCTGCTTTTGCCCCTTTATCTTTTCTGTCTTTTACGAACACCCATTCCCCTGGTTCATATCGTAAATTGGTAAACAGAGTATGAGTTACATAGCCTTGAGTTGCTCCTGCGGTTAGGCCGAGGATATCACAAATCCACTGGTTAGATGCTTTGCCAATTGCTATGCCATCTCTGGGAAGGAGGCAAACCTGCTTGGCTATCTTTTCCACTTCTTGTTGTAACTTTTCAGCCGGCACAACTTTTGTAGCCCAGCCAATCCTTTCAGCTTCCACCCCGTCCATAGCTTCACCGAGTAAGCACATCCCCCTTGCCTTCTTATAGCCCACCATTTGAAATAAAGGTATTAAATTCAAGCCACTTCCGGCAAACCCTAATCTTTGCTCGGCATGCGATATATGAGCATCTTCAGCAACCACAGTTATGTCACACATTTCGGCAATGGTGGCTCCTTCACCGATACAATGACCATGTACCTGTGCTATAGTCACCCTAGGATTAAACAGTATTTTCTGATGTGTATCCAGCCAGCGTCTATCGGTATGAAGCCTTGATCTTTGACTGGGGCGCCTTTTACCAGGCTCTTTATCCCACCCCTCGTATACTTTGTAGATCCGCTCCAGATCATGTCCAGCACAGAAACCGCGACCTGCCCCCTCTATTATGAGCACCTTAAGCTCATCATCCTCCCAAGCTTCATCCAAGGCGGCATTAAAGTCGTCCATGATGCCGCCATCTCCAGGAAAGTCCATGACGTTTAACTTATCGGGCCGATTAAAGGTAAGCCTAGCTACTTCACCTTCTTTTTTATAGATAACATACTTATAATTCATGCTTCCTCCCTTTATTTTGTTACTAAGTTCACCAATTTCTTGGGCGCAAATATTGTCTTGGTAACCTCCTTATCCTTAAGGAAAGATTTCACTCTGTCTCGACTCAACACTAACTGTTGCGCTTCAGCTTCAGTGATGGAGGCAGGAACAACCACCTTATCCCTGACCTTGCCATCTATCTGGACTACCAAGGTGATTTGTTCCTCCAAGGTCAACTCCTCATCCCATTCGGGCCAGGATGACTGGTGAATGCTGTAGGGGTGCCCTGTTCTGATCCACAATTCCTCGGCTAAATGAGGGGCGGTAGGGGCAAGAAGTAAGAGGAGACAGTCTCTGGCCTCATGCCAATAGGACTGGTCCACTGCCCTTGCTTCTAATACCTTAGTTAGGTAGTTGGTGAACTCCATCAATGCTGAAAGCTGGGTATTGAAACGAAACCTCTCCATATCCGAAGTTGTCTTCTTGATAGTCTTGTGAGTGAATCTAGGAAGCTCTTTTGTTGCCCCTGGGTCAGCGCTATGCTCGGGGAAGGTAGTCTCCTGTCCACGCAGCACCAGATTCCACACCCGATTCAGCCACCGAGAGATGCCAATGATGCCGCTATCATCCCACTCCCCTCCCTGATCCCATGGCCCGATGAACATGAGGTAGGCGCGCACTGCATCTGCTCCCAAGTCAGCCACATATTCATCGGGAGTAATCACATTCCCCCGAGATTTACTCATCTTTTGCCTCTGGACAACAATGGTTCCCTGGTTAAATAGGCGGATAAAAGGCTCGTCGAAGTCAACTATGCCCATATCCCGAAGCGCTTTGATAAAGAAGCGGGAGTAGAGCAAATGCATTACAGCATGTTCTGCCCCTCCAGTATACTGGTCTACCGGCAGCCAATATTTTAGCTTCTCCGGGTCGAAGGGCCCCTGGTGATAGCCAGGGCTAGTATAGCGCAAGAAATACCATGAAGAGCACATAAAGGTGTCCATAGTATCGGTCTCTCGTTGAGCTTTGGCCTCACAGCGAGGGCAGGTGGTGTTGACAAACGAGGGGCAATATTTAAGTGGGGATTCACCGCTGGGCTTAAACTCAGCATCTGGAGGCAGAAACACCGGCAGGTCACATTCAGGCACTGGGACAATGCCACAGTGATCACAATAGATCATTGGGATAGGTGCCCCCCAGTAGCGCTGGCGAGAGATAAGCCAGTCGCGAAGCCGATAACTGGTGGTGCGCTTACCATATCCCTGATTCTCCATGAAGTCGGCGATGGCCTCCTTACCCACATTAGATGGCAAGCCATCGAATTGGCCAGAGTTTGCCATAATTCCTGGCTCAACATAAGCTTGGCTTAACTCATCCCCTGACCAGCCGGGGGGGGCAATAACCAACCGTATTGGCAGCCCAAACCTTTTAGCGAAATCGAAGTCCCTCTCATCATGGGCTGGCACACCCATTACCGCCCCGGTGCCATAGGTAAGCAGAACATAATCAGCAATCCACAGGGGTACTCGTTCCCCATTGAGCTTATTTTGGACATAGGCGCCGATAAATACCCCGCTTTTCTCCCTCTCAGTAGATAATCTCTCAATCTCGGTTTGCCGTCGCGCTCTCAAGATATATTCCTCAACCTCCTCGCGGTGTTCCGGTGTAGTGAGGCTCAAGACCAAGGGGTGCTCTGGGGCAAGAACTAGAAAAGTTGCCCCAAAGATGGTATCAGGCCGGGTAGTGAATACCCTTATCTCTTTCTCGGCAATATTCTGATAGTCAATGCCGAAGGAAATCTCTATCCCCTCACTCTTGCCGATCCAGTTCCGTTGCATCATCTTTACTCGCTCTGGCCAGTCTATCTTGCTCATATCTAATAATTCCTCAGCGTAACTGGTGATTCTGAAAAACCATTGTTCGAGGTCCTTTCTGATCACTGGAGTGCCGCAGCGCTCACAAAAACCCCCCTCCACTACTTGCTCGTTAGCCAGCACTGTTTGGCAGCGGGGGCACCAGTTGACCGCTGATTTGGCTCGGTAGGCTAGTCCTGCCTCGTGAAGCTTGAGGAAAAACCATTGTGTCCACTTATAGTATTCAGGAAGGCAAGTGGTTACTTCGCGGTTCCAATCGTAGATGGTGCCCATGCTTTTAAGCTGGCGACGCATATTCTCTATGTTTTGCATCGTCCAGATGAAGGGATGAATACCATGGCTGATGGCCGCATTCTCGGCTGGCAATCCAAAGGCATCAAATCCCATGGGGTGAAGTACATTATAGCCTTGCATCCGCTTAAAACGGGCATGGACATCAGAAGGGGCCATGGCATACCAGTGACCAATATGAAGATTCCCTGAGGTGTAGGGGAACATAGTCATCTCATACCATTTAGGTCGGGGGTTATCTTCTCTTGTGGCATAGATTTGATCTTGAGCCCACCTCTGCTGCCACTTCGGCTCAATTTGTTGCGGGTTATACTTGACCACCACCTTCAATCTCCCTACTTTGACCGGCTTTATTGTTTACCCAAATAGCCTCAAGCGCCTTCATGCTATCGCATTTAGGTTCGGCTGTCAATTCGCCCGCTTGAATTGTTGTGCTCTTCTTTGCTCACCGTATCACTGCTATCATAGGGGAAAGTCCCCCTGCCAAGGAGACTAAAGCAACGAAGGCAGCCTTGGTCCAAGAAATCCTCTCAGCCTCCTTCAACGCAATAATGCTTAGACCAAAAGCCCAGGCACTACCTAAATACAGATAAACCTCCCCAAACCATACTTCCCATTACTAACCAGCCTAGCAGCCCCACAGGGAGGCCGAAGAATAATTGCCACAAGTAATAGCTTTCCTCGCTGATGGGCAGAAGAGGCAGCATAGTTGGGCGCAAATTATTAGTAATCAGGAAGATGATGGTGATGTAGTACAGGAGGCAATATAAAAGCACTGTCCCCCAGCTATATTTGAGGCTTTGCAGACTCAAAATCTGCCCGAAGGTCTTCCGAGGAGAGACAATTGTACCTAAGCAAAGGCGAAGGTAATCTCCCATTTATAGTATCTTGCAAAAATCTTCGCACAAACTCCTCTCCCTTGACGGGAGAGGCCGGGATGGAATGCATTCCTATGTCAATGCCGACCCTCCAACCTTCGCCATGCTGAAGGAATATGTTAAGGACAAAGCCCTTGAGGAAAAGATGTTTGATATTGGGGCAAGGCGCAGTATACTTTTCTAAGACTTGGGCCGATATGTTCAAGCAGTAGTTGCACTACCTCAAGTCAACTTTAAGCTAGCCATTAGCTTATGCGAGACATTATTCCCAATCCATGATGCAAAATGGGTCGAAATGCGGTAAAAACGTCTATTGCACATTCAGCAGCCAATTGCTCAAGAAGCTCAGCAAGTTAGGATTATCGCGTTATATTGATGCAAAGTTGTGGTGACATAAACCATACTCTGAGGCCTGCAAGACCAAAAAGTGTGGTTTGGCGAATCTTTTTTATGGAGATTTACGAACCCGCATGAGTAGAGTTAAACTCAACTGAAGGAGCGGGGGCAAGTTATGGTCGTGTTTGCAAAAATCTGAAATAGGAGGTGAACCGATGGCCTACAAAATCAATGAGAAATGCGTTTCCTGTGACGCCTGTCGCCTTATGTGTCCCAGGAATGCAATCAGCAATGCAGCGACCGAGAAAACCTACATTATCGATGCTAAACTATGTAATGATTGCGCCAACCTGCCTCTTGTTCACTGCGTGCCACATTGCCCCGTGGGTGCAATTGTAAAGGCTTGACAAGGACACGGAGCAGACGTCCGGCTAAAGCGGATTAGCCTGCCTGCCTGCTATATGCAAAGGTAGTAGCTTGCCCTCTGGCCTCCTCGAACTCGCGGCTCCTGTGGAGGGAGGGGAGAGGGTCCCCATAGATTCTCCAGCCACACCTCCCCGTGCATTGCAATGGAACTAACCCCATGTATCCCAAAACGTCCTTGATGGGATAGCCAAGCGCTAACCCAATCTCATGTGGTATCTCTCTTTCCTCTTGCCATCGCCGCCCAACCTCTTCCAAGAACTCGGTTGGACTGATGTCATATGAGTAGCCCAATTTATCCAAAACCTGCCGCGGCACACTTGAGAGCGTTTTTTGCACCTCTATCAGGTCATACATGATAACTCTAGCGCATATTTCACTGCAGCAAAGTACTAGATACGAAAGGCCCCATGATTGCGAAAGCGCTGCTATATGACAAATACGCTGATCGATACTCAACTCGGAACCTTCAGCGCTGAGCATCAACAACTCACCAGCTTTGCCGGCAAGAAGTACGGCGGCGACATTAGAAAACAGCCACTTCTCAAAGTCGGCTACAGCCTCAGGCAACTGGCTTACTCGTAGCTTCCATTCTTCAAATTTTGGGCACACATCTCCCCCTTCATTAACCGCCAGCTGGTAGAGAACCAGCAGCAGCCCCAGCCTCCTCCCAAACTCCCAGTATAATTTAGCACATCGAATGGTTCTGTGTCAAGGCTATCCGCATATCTTTATTCGGATAAGCGTAGTATTTAGTTGTGCCATCCAAGTAAACATAGTAGAATAGAGGCGTAGGATAGTCGCCTCTCTGATGGAGGTATGCGTTGAGCGAGCGGACAGCAGAGGAATACGTAGAAGCGATCGGCACACTTGAAGAACGGGAGTATCCGGTTAGTACTTCCTCTATAGCAAATACTTTGGGGTTGTCTTTAACCTCGGTCAGCGAGATGCTACAACGACTATCAAAAAAGGGGCTGGTTAACTACACTCCGTATGGAGGAGCCAGCCTGACCGAAAAGGGCAGAGGTCGCTTTCTTAAGCTGACACGTCGCCATCGCCTGTGGGAGGTATTCCTCAACAAGTATCTCGGGATAGGCTGGGAAGATGTCTATGAGCACGCCTGTAGCTTGGAACATTGCACGTCTGACCTAGTTGCCGAGAAGCTGGATGAGTTTCTTGGTAGGCCAGAGTTTTGTCCTCATGGCAGTCATATTCCCAACAGGGACTTCAAATTGCCCAAGGTATCCGACATCCCGTTAGTTGACCTTGAGTTGGGGCGAGTTGGTAAGATAAGCAAAGTTGTCATTGAGAGCAACTCGGAATTCCTGCGCTATCTGACTAGCCTGGGTCTGCTCCCGGGGACAAGGGTGAAAATCGCGGACATAGCGCCCTTTGGTGGCCCATTGACTATTGAAGTCAACAATTCTACCAAAGCCATAGGTCGAGAGACAGCATCCTTAATCAGGGTAGAGCCAATTTAAAATCATTGAAGTGGCAGGGCCGATCTGGGTACTATGACAGTCATCCCAAATAGAATTCCACCTGGGTCAAGGCAAGTCCAGCGCATTGTGGAGACTCCACCGGCATCCAGCCGAAAAACACCGCAATGGGGCGGACTTTCTCCGCCCATACCTTAAGACATGTCTATGTTACTCATTCGCCCCCTTTGCGGCTGGAGGGGAAGGAGAGAAAAGCGAAAGTTGACGCTTGCGATCTTCATCCCACCCACAAGCGTGGTTCTAAGGGAAGCGTCCTCTACCCCACCCACGAAAGAGAGCATGACAAAACGGGTCAGAGATTTATGTGCCTATCAGAACCTCTTTGGCAAATTCCGCTCGTGAAGCTTTATTGCCACAACCAGAAACAGAACCGTGAATGCAAGAATAACAACCAGGTCTATAAAAACAGGATACTGACTATTTCCTTGAACACAATATCTAGCGAGGTCGGTGAAGTACGTAAGGGGAGAGATCGAGGCGATGCCTTTTCCCCAGGCTGGCAGCTCATCGAGCGGAATGAAAATGCCGCTGATGAAGACTAAGGAGAACTTCACTATGGAGGAGAGCATTTGGATGGTAGCAGGCATGCTGGTGGGGGGGGAGGAGAATATGAGTCCCAGCGAGGAAAAGCAGGAAGCAGACAGAATAATTCCCAGAGCGAGAATGAAGGGGTGGAGCATATTTACACCGGCAACTAGGCCGACTAAGATGGGAACGATGGAGATGGCAACTCCAAAGATAGAAGAGGCGAGCATATCGCCAAAAATAATTGTTGACACAACAACGGGACAAGATACTAGTCTTTCCAACGTCCGCATCATGGTCTCCCAGGGAGCCACCACTGGTGAGACAGCAGTAGCAGTGAAGAGGAGGGTTATTGCTAACAGGCCCGGTATGAGGAAGCTCATCGACATATGCCTGCCCATGCAGAAGGCCAAGAAGAGGGAAGCTGGGAATAGTATGCCAGAGATTACCACAGGGCCTTTCGAGTAATATACGCGAATGTCTTTTTTGGCAATGGCAAAGGAGCGCCGAAGCTGCTCCAGATACACCTGACTAGTTGCCATGGATCTCTCCCTTCTCCGTCAGCTCAACAAAGGCCTCCTCTAGCGAAGGAGTAAGGATGTTCAAGGCTATTATCCTGAGGCCCGTGGAGCGGGCATAGTCCACAACTGAGGCTACTACTACAGAGGGCTCGCTGGCGTAGAGTCTGAGCCTATCTCCTTCCTTCCTTACTGCATTAACACCGGCGAGCCCAGATAGTGCTTCAGTGCCTATGTGCTTGTCGAAACTTACCTCTACTGAGTGGAGCCCACTGACTGCACTTCTAAGCTTCATAGGCGTGTCTATAACAGCAATCTTCCCATGATTCATGATGGCAACCCTGTCGCACAATTGATTTGCTTCTTCCATATCATGCGTGGTGAGAAAAACGGTTCTGCCATTCTTGTTAAACTCCCGAAGCATATCTCTGATAAGTCGTGTGCTTCGAACATCAAGGCCAGAGGTCGGCTCATCCAAGAAAAGAACCTGAGGATCGTTTACCAGGGCCATGCACAGGATCAGACGTTGCTTCATTCCCCGCGAGAATGTCCTCACCAACTGATCTTTCCTCTCATACAGATCCAGCTCTTTCAAAAGCTGATCAGCCCTCTTCTTTCCTCTCGATGCGGAAATACCGTACAACTCAGTCATAAACATAAGGTTATTCCTGGCTGACAAGTCAGGGTATGCATTTGTTAGCTCCGGGACAACTCCAGTCATTTGCTTAGCTTGCAGGCTCCTGGCAGGATGTCTCATTATGTGAGCACTACCTCCATCTGCCTTGATAACACCAGCTAGTATGCGGACGGTGGTCGTCTTGCCCGCGCCGTTGGGTCCCAGGAGGCCAAAGATTTCACCTTCCCGGACGCTGAAGGTTATGTGGTCAACGGCGAGGAGCTCACCATAGTACTTGGTCAGGTTGGCTACTTCTACAGCAAGGCTCTCATTCATCTATCCACCGAAAGGAAGGCGCGAGACCGCCGATAAAGCCATGCCTCTTTCTTCTTGAGTTCGGCGATGTGCTCCTCTGCAGTAGCCCCAAGGATGGTGCCAGCCGCTCCAGGGAGTGTGACGACCGGGGTCCCCGCAGCGATGTTCATTTTGACGACACATCCTGATCCCTCCTTATAGGACAAAAACCTTGGCACGATTCTTCCTCTTTGCTCGGCTCCTCTATTGTCAGCGCTGCTGAGACGAGGCCTTGGCAACGTTTCAGAGCCTCGCGGTCTATGAAGTAATGAATGTAGTAACCCCGCCTCTCACTCTTAACCAACCCGATGCTCTTAAGGATACGCAGGTGCTGGGACACAGCGGACTGGGTAACCCCAAGAAATGCCGCCAGGGCATTGACGCACAGGGCATCGGGAGCACGCCGGCGACAAAGAAGCTTCACCAGCCTGAGACGTGTGGGATCGGAAAGTACTGCGAAGATGGCTGCCTGCTCATCGGTCTTCCCTTCAAGCATTTTTCCACAATTTATTAAGTATATTAGTGTATACTTAATTATGTACTGAGGCCTTTGCCTTGTCAACCTTGGTTCCGTGACTCCTAAAACATACCCTGGTTAAGCGATGGGCGAACCTCCGCGGCCCACAGGGTCAACCTTCACCCTCACTGACTGGCATCCTTCCATAGTCATGCAATAGCCGCAACGCAGCGACGGTCGTTTCCACCACCGAATAATGTGGATCTGGCCAGCTGCCGTCCTCACTTTGTAGGATCAGCCGTCCTGGAATAGGAAATCATCGGCAAGAACGGGATAACCATTACTCGCATAAGGCTTCCCCAGAGAATTGTAGCTGGCGGTGGTCTTATCGCTTTTGACTCCTTCTTTTCTACCCAATCCTTTCCCTTTCGGTGGATGGCAAGCTTCGCGCTCGTCAAAGCCTTTAGTTCTGCCACCGAACCGATATGGTCCCAATGGCTTAGTCATTCCCAACGGCATTGGTTGCATCTTCATTGTCATATCACAAGCAATCAGCAATCACCTTCCTCCCCCTCAAACGCACCGCTGTGGTGTCCTTCCCCATTAGCTTTGATTCTTTAACCCCAGCACATGACCTGTAACAGAATTTTTATGGTTCATTCCTTTGTCCCCATGGCGGCGATCCAGTTTTTACTTTCAAGCACATCAATCTGTATTGAAGAATAGCCCGCATCTCTCAGGAATCCTCTAAGCTCCTCGGGCAAGTGATAAGTGAACCCGCCCAGTTTTGCCCACTTCGCATTCCTTTTCTCAAACTTATCATGCCGGTAACATTCATTGATAAGTATCACCGAGCCTCCAGGCTTCAATACCCGGCGTATCTCTTCAAGGTTACTGATCAAATCCGGCCAGAAATAATAGGTTTCCACAGCCGTTACCAGATCAAAGTAATCATCGGGGAAGGGCAAGCATTCTACCGAAGCGTGAATGATCTCAACTCGCCCTGACTTGATAAGTTTCTTATTGATTTTACTGGCTACTGCTACACAATCTTCTGAGTAATCGATGCCATATACTTTCCCTCCTGTGGCTCTTTCAGCTAAAGTGTTGATGGTTTTGCCTCCCCCACAACCGACATCAAGGATCGTATCATCCCTATTTACTGATACATGACTTAAGCCCCACCGGGTACATTTTCTGTGACCGTAATTCATCGATCTGGCCATGAGCCTGCCAAATCTCCCTGCTGGCTTTCTACATTGTTTCATTACCTTTTCCATTAGCCCCAGGCCGATCACCTCCATATCTTAAACCAATTTTAGGTCATATTTACCTCGACAATGTTAAATTAAATCTGAGAAAGTACAAAGAAAGGAGCTTTCTTGGATATGAAAAGGGTAATTCTAACACTGTCAAGTTACCTCTGGTATGAAAATAGAATGCCCCTATTGTCGTGTCATTCTGAGCCAAAGGCGAAGAATCTCACCAGGCAGAGATTCTTCGGTCGCTTTGCTCGCCCAGAATAACAGCCTATTTTCATGGCTCGGTCGTCTCCTTCGACCGTGGTGTTTCATTTTCAAGAGTTCGTCCCTTCACTTTGAACTTCTCGGTGCTCCTATATATCTCGATGTTTTATTAAAGGGAGCGGGAATACCACCAGCAATGTATTTTCTAACAGACTCTT
>DEIJ01000020.1 GCA_002352365.1 Dehalococcoidia bacterium UBA2777
GCTAAGACGCCAGAAAAAGGGGGGAATAAGCAAAGTTTATGAGTTATGCTGAGGTGGCGGTTAACTCACCCATAGCCCAGCGCCAAACCTTCAGTTATACTATACCCCCTGAGATGTCGCTTACTATCGGGCAAGCAGTATGGGTCCCCTTCGGGGCTAAAGTACTTCAGGGCGTCGTTTTGGGGTTAAGCGATTATCCCGCTGTGGAGGAAACCAGAGAAATAGCTGGGGTTATTGATCCCCGCCCTATGCTCTCTGCCATCCAGGTTAAGTTAGCTTATTGGATAAGTGAGCACTATCTTGCCTCTCTCTTCGATGCCGCCGCCCTAATGCTTCCCCCCGGTTTTGAGCGAAGGCTACTCACCTTTTTCTACCCTTCCCCCGATGCTTCGGAAATTGCTCTCGCCTCGCTTACTTTGGAGCAAAGTAAAGCGTTAAATTTTCTCCGCAAGAAGGGGAAAATCGCCCAAAAAGATATAGAAAAGGGATGGGGCAAAAGGCGAGCAAGGCAAATCTTGACTCAACTCTGCCGCAAAGGTCTGGTGGTTGAAGTCCAAGAATTAGAGGGGGTGAAGGTGAGGCCGAAGTCGACTTATGAAGCTAGCCTGGCTATTGATGTTGAACAGGCAAAGCAAGAGGCAAAGCATCTTCTCCCTCGTGCCCCCAAGCAGGCTGCACTACTTAAACTTTTAGCTGATAAACTAGAGCCCATCCCTGTTTCACAAGCCACGCGCTATGCTCAATGCTCGCTTGCTGCCGCTTGGACGCTAGAGAAGAAGGGTTTGATTTCCATCGAGAGGGTTCGGGTGCCACGTGACCCATTGTTAGCTCATACTTTCTCTCCCTCTACCCCGCCTATCCCTACCCCTAGCCAAGAAGAAGCTTTGCGCAGGATTCAAGCCTGCTTCGGACAGAATGGCACCTCAAGCTTTCTCCTTCACGGTATCACCGGTAGTGGTAAGACGGAGGTCTATTTGCGTGCCTTGGAATTCGCTATCGCCTTGGGTAAGCGAGGCATCGCTTTGGTCCCTGAGATTGCCCTTACCCCACAGACTATTTGCTGCTTTGCCTCTCGCTTTCCCCGGCAGGTGGCAGTATTCCACAGCAAACTCTCTCTGGGCGAGCAGTTTGACCAGTGGCAAGGGATAAGGGATGGGGATTTCAAAGTAGTCGTTGGCTCGAGAGGGGCCATCTTTGCCCCTCAGCCTGACCTGGGGCTCATCGTTATTGATGAAGAGCATGAGTGGGCCTACAAGCAACAGGATCAATCACCTCGCTACCAAGCCCGAGAGGTGGCACTCAAACTCGGGGAGCTTAGTGGAGCAGTGGTGATATTAGGCAGTGCCACCCCTGATGTAGAGAGTTTTTATCGGGCTCAAACTGGAAAACTTGAACTGCTACCACTCCCTCAGCGGGTTACCCAGGAAGGACACCTCCCCGAAATCGAGGTGGTGGATCTGCGCCAGGAGCTTAAGGCAGGGAACAGGAGCATTTTCAGCCGGTCACTAAGTCGAGCGATCGAGAAAACTTTAGCCGCTGGGGAGCAAACAATTCTCTTCCTTAATCGTCGTGGGGCGGCTACTTCCGTTCAGTGTCGGAATTGCGGCTTTGTGCTTAAATGTCGGCGATGTGATCTCCCGCTTACCTACCATGCTGTGGGAGAGGAATTAGTATGTCATCAATGTAACTGGAGGAGGAAGGTGCCTATGGTTTGCCCTGAGTGTTCAAGTTTGCAAATCAGATTTCTTGGTGTGGGCACTCAAAAGGTGGAGCAGGAGGTAGCTCGCCTTTTCTCCCAGGCGAGGCTCATGCGTTGGGACCGGGATACTACCTCAGGAAAACATTCTCATGAGGAGATTCTGAGCAAGTTCCTCAATCATGAAGCTGACATTCTCATTGGCACCCAAATGATAGCCAAAGGGCTTGATCTCCCTTTAGTTACTCTGGTAGGAGTAATCTCCGCTGACACCAGCCTTTACCTCCCCGACCTGCGAGCTGGTGAGCGCACCTTCCAGCTCCTCAGCCAGGTGGTGGGGAGAGCAGGACGAGGGCAGTGGCCAGGGAAGGTTATTATCCAGACCTATACCCCGGAGCATTACGCTATTAGTGCGGCAGCAAAGCACGATTATGCCGCTCTCTACCAGCGTGAAATCAATTACCGGCGTGAGTATGATAACCCTCCCTTCGGTCGACTGGCTTGCCTCCGTTATGCCCACCCCAATGCTACCCAGTGCCAAAGAGAGGCGGAGAGAGTGCTTCACCAGCTTGAGCAGGAAATAGACCGGCGAGGAATGCCAAACACAGCCTTGATTGGCCCCTCCCCTGTTTTTATCTCCAAGGTACGGGGCAAATTCCGTTGGCAAATCATTGTTCGTGGCGCTGACCCCGCCTGCCTGTTAGCCAAGCTACCTCTCCCCTCAGGCTGGACAGTGGACATCGACCCTATAAGCCTCCTTTAGCTTTACAGGGCTGCCTGTGCCGATTTATAATTTTAGAAATGCAAGTTTTGCCTATTCGACTTGTCCCTGATCCAGTACTACGACGCAAGGCCAAGCGAGTACGGGGTCTTGATGGCCCAACACAGCGGCTTATCGATGAGATGATTGAAACCATGCGCGATGCCTATGGAGTGGGGTTAGCAGCTCCCCAGGTGGGGAAATTGTGGCGGATAATTGTGATCGAGTTACCTGGAGAAGAGGTCAAAACTCTAATTAACCCTGAGGTGGTGAAGAAGGGGGGAGAGCGAGTGGTTGAGGAGGGATGCCTGAGTATTCCTGGATATAGGGGGGAGATTAAGCGTTCAGTTTCAGTCACTGCAAAGGGGTATAATCGGCAGGGGAAAGAGATTCGGCTGAGAGGGAAAGAACTCCTCGCTCAGGCGTTGGAGCATGAAATAGACCACCTGAATGGGGTATTATATATCGACTATCTGGAGAGCCCAGATAAATTATACAAGATTCACTGGGAACAAGCTGGTTTATGATGAAGGTTCCCAACACAGATTTAAACTTATTAGTGCTCGAGGTGAGGGATTTCCTTGCCCAGCAGAGAGTCGATTCCTATCTCATCGGCGGCTATGTGCGTGATGCTCTTCTGGGGCGAGCTACTAAGGATATCGACATTGCTGTTCAGGCAAGTGCCCTAGAGGTGGCTCAGCAGGTGGCCAGCTTTTTGGGTGGCAGGTATGTGTTGCTGGATGAACGAAATAAAGTGGCTCGAGTAGTTATGCTTGAGGGTGACTCGCCTTATGCCTGCCGATGCTATCTCGATTTCTCCACCCTGCGGGGTGATATCACCCAAGACCTAGCCCAGCGTGACTTCACTATAGATGCTATGGCAGTGCGGCTTGATGAGGTGGCAGAGGACTGGTCCAAACTGGAGCTTATTGACCCCTTTGGGGGGCAAAGCGACCTGAGGAAGGGACTGATCAGGCAAATAAGTAGCGGGGTGTTCTATGATGATCCAGCTCGCCTGCTTCGGGCAGTTCGATTAGCTGCAGAGTATAGCTTGGCTATTGAGGAGAAAACCGAAGCTTCGATTTGCTCCTCAGCCCACCTTATCACCACAGTGGCTGGGGAAAGAATAAGGGAGGAATTGCGCCGCCTGCTCTCGGTTCCCAGTGCAGCTTACTTCCTGCGCTATCTTGATCAATTGAGTTTGCTGGAGAAGATATTCCCTGAGTTAGCCCAGACGAAGGGGGTGAGGCAACCTAAAGAGCATTTCTGGGATGTTTTCGATCACTCCATGGAAACAGTGGTTGCTTTAGAGCGCTTGCTCGACTTTGAGAAGTCAACAGATGAAATACTGAATTCGGCCCCTTATCTTAAAACCCTTGCCCCCCATTTTGAGGAAGAGATTGGCGGAATGAAGAGAAGTAGTTTAGCCAAGTTGGCTGCCCTCCTCCATGATATTGCCAAGCCAAAGACAAAGAGTATTGGTGAGGACGGTAGAACTCACTTCTTTGGCCATGCTAAGGAAGGAGCGATTATAGCTGGGGATATTTTGACCCGATTAAGGTTTAGCGGCCGGGAGATAAAGATAGTGCAAAAGATGATAGAGTATCATCTTCGTCCCGGACAGATGAGTAATGAAGGATTACCCACTCGGCGGGCCATTTATCGCTACTTCCGTGATGCTGGTGAGGTAGCCATCGACACCTTGCTCTTGGGCCTTGCTGACCACCTCGCCACCCGGGGCCCCAACCTGGACCTTGATGCTTGGGAAGAGCATACCAAACTGGTAGGATATATATTATCCCGGAAAGAGGAGAGCATCATAGCACCGCCCAAGCTAATTGACGGGCATGATTTAATCAATCTCTTCGGTATGAAGCCAGGAAGGCAAATTGGTGAGCTTTTGGAACTGGTGCGTGAAGCACAAGGGGCAAGGGAAATCAATACCAGAGAAGAAGCCTTAGCCTGGGTGGAAATGATTATTGAAAATGAATCAAAGACGCAGGCCAACTAAGAGAAGAGGCATATCCCGAGAGAATATCTGGCTACTATTGGTGATAGTAGCTCTGTTTGCCTTCGCCTCGTGGGTGGTTTATCCGCTTGATGATGCCAGGCTGGGGCAAAACTTGCGCCTGGGTTTAGATCTTAAAGGAGGAACTCAACTGGTCTATAAGGCTGACCTTTCCAGGGTCAAAGGGAGCGAAGCGGACGCCATGAGTGGCGCTCTGGGCATTATTGAGCGGCGGGTCAATGCCTATGGGGTCAGCGAACCCACCATCCAACAGCAGGGGGATGACCGTATCTTGGTGCAGCTACCCGGGGTTAAGAACATCGATGAGGCTATCAAGCTTATAGGCCAGACAGCACTGCTTGATTTTCGCTGGGTAGAACTAGACGAACAAGGTAATCCGGTGTTTGCTGATAGCGAAAAAAAGGAGCCCAAGTGGGTTCCTGCCACTGGAGTCATCAATGGAGAAACAAAGCAGCTCACCGGAAAATATCTAGTAAGTGCTGAAGCTTACATTCCCGAGAATGAACCTACCTTTGATGTTCTGTTTGAATGGAATGATGAAGGGGCAAAGCTCTTTGAGCAAATCACCACACATCTCTATGAGGAGAGAAAAACGACTACCCCCTTCGCTCACTGGGAGAAAAGTTTGGGCATCTTCCTTGATAATAAAGAAATTTCCTCACCCGAGGTTCAAGCGGTGATTGGTGTAAAGGGTCGTATCACCGGCATAAAGACTTGGGATGAGGCGAAAAATTTGGCCATCCAGCTTAATTTCGGTGCCCTGCCGGTCCCCCTTTTCGTGCTGCAGCAGCAGGATGTCGATCCTACTCTTGGTGCCGACTCAATCAAAAAGAGCATCTTAGCTGGGGCAATTGGGCTGGGACTGATTTTGTTATTCATGATGCTGTACTACCGCCTGCTTGGAGTATTAGCCTGTCTCTCCCTAGTTATCTACGGTACTTTGGTGCTAGCCACATTCAAGCTGCTACCGGCATTTACTTTAACTCTAGCTGGAATGGCTGGGTTCATCATCTCCTTAGGCATGGCAGTAGATGCCAATGTGCTTATCTTTGAGCGGATGAAGGAGGAATTAGCCGGTGGGCGAACCTTGGGGGCAGCAGTGGAAGCCGGCTTCAATCGTGCCTGGACAGCTATCCGAGATAGCAATATCACTACCTTTATTGTCTGTGCTATCCTTTATTGGTTCGGGAGTAGGTTTGCCGCCAGCCAAGTGATGGGCTTTGCTCTCACCTTATTCATCGGGGTGGGAATAAGCATGTTCACTGCCATCATTATTACCCGAACTTTCTTGCGTCTCTTTTCGGGCACCCAGATGGCCAAGAAGTTATGGCTATTTAAGGCAGGATGAAAATGCTCAATTTAGCAAGTAGAAGATATTGGTATTTTCTAGCTTCAACTTTGGTTATTATCCCCGGTATTATCTTCCTGGCTCTCTTCGGGTTTAACCTGGGGATTGATTTCAAGAGCGGCACGACCATGACCTTGGTATTCAGCCAGCCTACCAGCCAAGCTGAGCTACGCCAGTTCTTAGCCAGCGAGGAGCATGAAGAAACTATTATTCAAGGTACCCATAAACCAGGCTTTGTGGTCAAAACCCAGGGCTCGCCAGATGAGCAAGCTATTAGGCAAGTCTTAGAAGATGAATTTAGTGCCCAGGGCGTATTTCTTTCCACCGCAAAGATGAGCGAGGGCACTGTCCTGACCATTATCTTTGCCCATCCAGTGGAGCAGGCCAAGTTGCTTGAG
Organism: Dehalococcoidia bacterium UBA2777; assembly: GCA_002352365.1. Lineage (GTDB taxonomy): Bacteria > Chloroflexota > Dehalococcoidia > UBA2247 > UBA2777 > UBA2777. Next base: position 6,232 of record DEIJ01000020.1, read on the forward strand.
GTGCTCGAACCACAGGGTGTTGGGTTAACCCAGGTCAAACCTACTGAAAAAGAAGCCTTTTTGATTCGAAGTCGAACTATAGGGCAAGACCCGATAAAGGATAAGCAAGGCAACATAATTGCCCCTTCAGAGAAGGAGCGATTAACTGAGGCGATGAACAAGAGATTCGGCCCTTTCGGCATATTTGACTTTGCCTCTGTTTCCCCTATTATTGCCACCGAGATTGGGCGCAATGCAGCTATCGCTGTAGCTGCCGCCGCGGTGGGCATCCTGCTTTACCTTGCTTGGGCTTTCCGCAACATGCCTCAACCCTTCCGTTATGGCACCTGCGCNNATTATAGCTTTGGTGCATGATGCACTGGTGGTACTGGGAATTTTCGCCATTTTAGGGAAACTAGCCAATGTGGAGATTGATGCTCTGTTTGTTACTGGCATCTTAGCTGTCATCGGCTATAGTGTCAACGACACTGTGGTTGCTTTCGACCGTATTCGGGAGAATATAAGTAAGGGTGTAAGCCCTGATTTCGAGACTACGGTTAACTTTAGCATTGTCCAGACCTTAGGGCGCTCACTCAATACCAGCCTGACCACCATTTTC
>DEIJ01000023.1 GCA_002352365.1 Dehalococcoidia bacterium UBA2777
AAAAGGTGGGGTATGAGAATTTGACCGGGCGGGTTGTTAGAGATGGTATGGCGAGTATAAAAGACTTCTCAGGATGGGACTCTGGATCAATGGCCCCGGTGACTATGAGTGATGATAAGCCTTATTACGGGAGTGCCCAGCAAATACATCAGGTTCAGCAAGGCAAGATAGTGCCAGTTAGTGGTGATATAGAGTGGGTGGAGCTTCCTGATCCCATCCTTAAACAGACCTGGGCTCGTTACTTCTGATCACCCCGTTGCCAGTGGAAATCTCCATCCTTCTGGAACCCCAAGGCCTTCTTTCCTACAAGCCTGGGTAATTCTGTTTTTACCTCCGATAACCTCTCTGTGCGAAGGCACCTTTACCACCACCGTCCCCTTTCCTGGTAGGTCTTGATAAACCTCTTGATTGAGCGATCATAGGTCTTCTCTACATCATCGGGGAAAAAGCACGCCGGCAGTTCGCCCAGGTGCCAGTGATACTTTATGCACTCACAGCAAATGCCTTTCTTGTCACAGGGTTCATAGGTGCAGTTGCACTTTGCTTTGTTTTCTTCAATGCTACATTCTCTCATAGACAATCCCCTCCAAAAAGTTATGCTCTCCTATCTCCAATGTATTTGCCCAGGCTGAAGTAATTTCGGTGGCAGTAAAATATTGGAGCGAGCGATTCTTTTTGCTTCAAAGAATCCATCATATAGACTTCCCTATCCACAGAGAGAGAAACCACATCTCCCACAATGATTACCCTTTCATCTACATCAATTAGCTGATTTAATTTGCACTCTATATGCCCTCTACATTCCTTAATTCGAGGAACCTTTAGCTTTATACCTTCAATAGGGGTAAGGCCTGCTTCCTTAAACTCATCCACTTCGGGGGGAAACTTAGTAGCGGTTATGTTTATCTGGTGCAGTAACTCACAGCTAGCAAGATTTAGGGTAAATTCCCCCGTTTCTCGGGTATTATGGTATGTATCACGATCTTTAGCTGAGGAAAGAGCATATATTAGAGGATGATATGATATAGGCATCACCATCCCATAAGGGGCAATATTAAAAATCCCTCTCCCATCTACGGTGGAGACTAAATAAACTGCCAGCCCAGGATGAATGATATCCCATTCCCCCAGAGGAATCTCAACCTTTTCCATCATCTTTCTCCCATCTCTCATTTTAGCAGATTTCGACCGGAGTTACGGAAAAGGCCAAGAGTAGTTCCCCCAAGACCAACACCGGGCGTTGAGCCATAACAGCCTAGGGAGACATTACCTCTTCCTGTAATCAAAGGACGCCGGTGCATTCCCCACAAGCTGCCCCAATTCCGGATAACGAAGCACTTACCCTCATTCCGTGAGAGAGGAGAACTATAATGGATAAAGTGGCAATACCTACGCTGGAATTCCACCCAGGTACTGCCATAGGTGCTTCTTGATTGAAATCTATGTCAACCATATCGTTTAGCATCATTTTCTTCACCGGTGGCGCTGTTACTGCCGTGGTTTACTGGGCCTCGGGATTATTTGAACACACGATTTGACAATGGGAGGAAACTGCCCAATAATGGGAGCATCATGGCGAAAACTAAGGAGCACACTATGAGCTTAGAAACTGTCACCGTGGAAAAAGTAGATCAAGTGGGCAAGATTACCCTAAACCGCCCTGAGAAGCTGAATGCGATAAACGATGCTATGATGCGAGATTTGGAAGCAGCACTCGACCAGATGCAGCAAGACCCTGATATCTGGGTGGTGGTCATTAAAGGGGCAGGGGAAGCGTTTAGCGTCGGACAAGACCTCAGCGGAGTGGGAACCTCTGAGGTAATGCCCCCTCAGCCTCGGGCCAAGGCTTACCTAGGTGATATGTTTGAGACTGCTATGCGCAACTGCCTCAGATGGCAGGCAATCTTTGATTTCCCCAGGTGGACTATCGCCGAGGTGCATGGATATTGTCTGGGGGCTGGCTGCGACCTAGCCATGGCATGCCGCATGGTTATGGCTGCTGAGGATGCGGTGTTTGGTGACCCTTCGATAAGGATGGGCCTTGCCTCCCCTAATCCGTTGTGGACTTGGCGAGTGGGGTTGAAAAAGACCAAAGAAATGCTCTTTACCGGCAAATATATCGATGGCAGGGAAGCAGAGCGAATTGGGCTGGTGATGAAAGCGATCCCCCCGGATAAGCTGGAGGAGGAGACAAATTTAGCTGCTGAGAGCTGTGCCAAGTTTGGCACCATTGGTGGCTTTGATGGCCAGGCAGGCTTTTGGGCCTTTGATCGGGCAACCTATGACCTCTCGGGGCTATCCGCAGCGTGGAGACTGGCATCTAATCTTCACACCCTAAGCGCTATCCAGCGGCCGGGCCGCAGTATAATAGACCGGGGCGAGTTCGATTTCTATGAGGTTAGAGATAAGCGGGGATTAAAAGCAGCCATAGAGGCGAGGGATGCCCCGTTCAGGAAATATTTCCCCCAACCCAAAACCCCCAAGGAGAACAAATGATGAGCACCATTATCTATGAGAAGAAGGATAAAATAGGCTGGATCATCTTAAATCGTCCTGAGAAGCTAAATGCTATAAACGATTGCCTTTTGGAGGAATTGGACCAGGCGCTGGCCGCCGCAGAACCCGATCTTGAGGTGAAGGTGGTGGTAATAAAGGGGGCAGGGAAATGTTTTAGCGTGGGACAGGACTTGACTGGGCTGGGGACCTCAGAGGTATTGCTTCCTGAGAGGGGAGGCCGTCTCTCCACCAAGAGGTTGCTAGAGGCGGAGCGCCGCCGCAGCCGAAGATGGGAATATATATTTAATTTGGCCAAGCCTACCATTGCTCA
>DEIJ01000005.1:0-2229 GCA_002352365.1 Dehalococcoidia bacterium UBA2777
GAGGTTACACTAAGTGACCTGCTGAGCATAGTGCTACCAAGGGGAGGACAGAGATGGGCAGCAATCCAAAAATCCTGATTGTAGATGATGAACCCGATTTCACCACAGCTCTAAAGGCGACATTAGAGGCCAAGACATACCAGGTGGTCACTGCCACAAGTAAAGTGCAAGCACTGGAAATGGTCCGACCTGAAAGGCCTGACTTGGTTATCCTGGGCACAATGATGCCCCGGGGGGACGCATTCCTGCTGCATCAGTGGCTGAGACAGACACTGCAGTTTAGAGAGCTCCCCCTCATGGTGATCGATGCCCCGCCGGAGAAACGCCTGATTAAGGGGTGGAGAAGTGATGAGGGGGCGCAGATGGAAGCTGATGATTACCTAACCAAACCCATCGAGCCAGCCTCACTGCTACCTCTAATCGAGAAGGTGCTGGACAAGACAGCTAGGCGAATCAGAGTGCTGGTGGCAGATGATCATGCCATGGTGAGGGAAGGTATTCGCGCCGTGCTGAGCCTGCAAAAGGATATGCAGGTGATCGGAGAAGCTGCGGATGGAAGGGACGCGCTGGAGAAGGTGCTTCAGCTTTCGCCTGATGTGGTGCTGATGGACATAGTCATGCCGGTGATGAATGGTTTGGAAGCCACCAAACATATCTGCCGGGAATGCGAGCAAACCAAAGTTTTGATCTTGACGCAGTACGATGATGAAGAGAATATGCTTGCCAGCAGCCAAGTGGGAGCCTGGGGCTTCATCCCTAAGAGAAGTGCCAGTTCCCAGCTTCTAGCTGGCATCAGGTCGGTGAGCCAGGGGACGCGCTTCACACATCCTGTCGCTGCATAGCCAAAAGAGAAGGCGGGCCAAAACTAGCTCTTTGCCGTTGCTTGGCGGGGGAGTAAAGCGCCGCTCATCGGCATGGGAAGGGTTTTTGAGCTGGAGACGATCACGATTACACTTGATGGACGCGAGGTAAGCGGCCATTCAGGAATGACAGTTTTGGACTTGGCACGGGAATCAGGCGTAGAGATTCCCACGCTCTGTCATGACCCTGGTCTGAGCCCGATTGGCGCCTGTCGCATCTGCTTAGTGGAAGACGAACGTTCAGGCGCACTCCTGGCATCTTGTGTTACCCCCATAACATCAGGGATGGTAATCAACACCGTCTCCCCTCGGGTACTGGAGCGCCGCAAGATGGTAGTTGAGCTCATGCTGGCTAGCCATCCTGATTCCTGCCTGGTGTGTGACAAGGGGAACCGTTGTCAGCTACGCCAAATCGCCTCGGATATGGGCATCGGGCTGGTGGAGTTCCAAAGGATTCCTCAACCAGCTACCATTGACGATGTCAACCCGTTCATCGAAAGGGATCTGAGCAAGTGCATCCTGTGTGCCAAGTGCATCCGGGCATGCCAAGAGCTAGTCGTCGAGGGCGCTATCGACTACATTCACCGTGGGTTCGCCACTAAACCGGCAACATTAAACGACTTACCACTGGAAAAGTCCGAGTGCACCTTTTGCGGGACATGCGTGGCACTGTGTCCTACGGGGGCACTAAGGGAAAAAGAGGTGTCATATCGAGGGACGACCACAACTGCTATCCATACGATCTGTCCCTTTTGTGGCTGTGGCTGCAGCATTTACTTGGATGTGAAGGACAATTATATAGTGCAGGCCAGACCAGACAAAGAGGGTCCGGTAAACCATGGCACGCTTTGTGTCAAGGGGAGTTATGGCATCGATTTCATTCATAGCAAAGATCGGTTGACCAGTCCCCTGGTTAAGGTGAATGGCAGTTTTGAGGGAGTATCGTGGGGGCAGGCTTTGGAGCTGGTGGCCGCTGAACTGGAGCGAATAAAGGAAGCTTGTGGTCCCGGCAGCCTAGCTGTCCTCGGCTCCTCCAAGTGCACCAATGAAGAGAATTACCTGCTAGAGAGATTCGCCAGGACTGCACTGGATACCAACAACATAGATAATGGTAGTCAGTTGTACAGCTCTGCTAGCCGTGTAGGCCTGGGATGGACTGTCGGCTTTCCCGGCACTACAAACTCTCTCGACGACCTGGAACAGTCGGAGGTGATATTGGTTATCGGGGCTAATCCCACCTCCTCAGCACCAGTTGTCGGGTATGCCATAAAGCGGGCAGTTAGATATAAGGGTGCCAAGCTACTGCTTGTGGACCCCCAACAAACGGGGCTTTGTTCATTTGCACATCTCTGGTTGAGGCCCAAAGTTG
>DEIJ01000005.1:2255-10341 GCA_002352365.1 Dehalococcoidia bacterium UBA2777
TATGTAGCTAGAAGAACAGATAACTTCGAGGCATTGACTAAGAGTTTGGCGATATATACTCCTGAGTATGTGGCGGAGATTACCGGTGTTTCCAGCCAAGAGGTGCGTCGCACCGCTCGACTCTTCGCCGTGGCGAGTCAGGCTGCAATCGTCTATGGCAATGGAATAACTCAGCATGTCAGCGGAACGGACGGCGTAATGGCTGTAGCGAATCTGGCGATGTTGACCGGAAACATTGGCCGCCGGGGGGGTGGCATCTATGCACTGCAAAGGGAAAACGATGGGCAAGGTGCCTGTGACATGGGGGCCCTGCCCGATTTCCTCCCTGGATACCAAAGTGTGGAGGATGCCCAAGTCAGGAAGAAATTCGAAGAACGCTGGGGAGTTTGCCTGCCCACTGATGGGGGGCTAACCGCTGTGGAAATGATTGAGGGGGCGAAAGAGGGAAAGATCAAGGCCATGTACATTGTGGGAGAAAATCCCGCCTCGAGTTTTCCACACCTGAGCCTGGTTAGAGAGGCTCTTGCATCTCTTGATCTCCTGGTGGTACAGGACATGTTCCTCACTGAAACAGCCAAACTGGCGACGGTGGTTCTGCCTGCGGCAAGTTTCGCCGAAAAGGAAGGTACATTCACCAACTTCGAGGGGAGGGTCCAGAGAGTGCGCCAGGCCATCGAACCCCTCGGCTCGAGCCTGCCAGACTGGGAGATAATCCTGGAGTTAGCTCGTAGGATGTATTGTCCGATGCCATATTCCTCTCCCCAGCAGGTTATGGATGAGATCGAGGAATTAGTTCCCTTGTATCAGGGCATATCTTGTGCCGACTCGGAGATGATGGGCCGGGATGAGTTGGGCAGCAGGCCGTTAAGAGCTAGACGTATCTACAAAGGGCAATTCTTGAGCGGATTTGCCCGCTTCAGCCCCGTCCAATATATCCCACTGGCCCAGACACCACCAGATGGATACCCCTTCACTCTGCTGGCCGGTACGATTCTGTATCAGTTTGGTACTGGCTCCAGAAGCTCAAGGTCTCGGCGGTTGAGCAAACTGTCACTAGAGGCTTTTGTGGAGATTGGCCACTCTGATGCCGAACAGCTTGGAATCAATCATGGCGACGAGGTTAAGGTCATCTCGCCTGTGGGTGAAGTGACCGCTATGGCTAGAATTACTGACACACTCCCTGAGGGGATGCTTTTCATGCCCCTGTCGTTCCCAACCAGCCCCACTAGTGGGCTATTTAGCATCATCTTGGATCCTCGGGCAAAAACCCCTTCTCTCAAAGCATGTGCCGTAAGGCTGGAAAGGATTGGTTCCCATGGATAAATCAAGGGTAACTCTGGAAACCGCCTCGACACGGATAGAGAACATTGTTGCTGAGTACCGGGATCAGAAGTGGGCCTTGATCCCGCTCCTACAGAAAATCCAGGAGGAGTTGGGGTATATCCCTCCAGAAGCTATACAGCCCATAGCCAAAGCCCTGGACTTGTTCCCCAGCCAAGTGCAAGGGGTGATTACCTTTTATACCCAACTCTATACCACCCCCCGGGGGAAAATGGTTGTCAGGGTGTGTCGGGGAACAGCCTGCCATGTGAGAGGTGGAAAGACAATTCTGAAATTGGTGAAACGGCATCTGGGTATCGATGAGGGGCAGACCACCCCCGACTTCGAATACACCCTAGAGACCGTTGCCTGCATAGGCGTTTGTGCCTTGGCACCCAACATGGTCATTGGGGGAACTACCTACGGCCGCATGAACCCCAAAAAGGTAGCTCAACTATTCGGGGAGAGAAAAGGCGAGGGATAACATGCAAAACCATCGCACCATCTTCGTTTGCCAGGGGACGGGGTGCCTCTCAGGAAGGTCGGATGCTGCCTATGAGGCACTCAAGGTGGAGGTGGAGCGGCAGGGTGTGACAAACGCCGAGGTGGATTTCACTGGCTGTCACGGTTTCTGCGAACAGGGCCCCAACGTGGTCATCGAACCCGAGGGCATTTTCTATACACAAGTTCAAGCTGAGGATGCGCCGGAGATTGTGAGCTCCCACCTTCGAGATGGCAGGCCAGTGGAGCGCCTCTTCTACCATGACCCGGTTACTGGCCAGGCCATACCCCACTACTCAGAGATAAATTTCTACAATAAACAGCAGCGCGTCATCCTACGTAACTGCGGGCGCATAAATCCCGAGAAGATTGATCACTACATTGCCAGTGGTGGTTACCGTGCCCTCAGAAAAGCCCTTTTGGAGATGACACCACCAGAGGTTATTGAGGAGGTCAAGAAGTCCGGCCTTCGAGGTCGTGGTGGCGCTGGATTCCCTACCGGGCGCAAGTGGGAGTACTGCCGCAATGCCACCAGTCGCCAGAAATACGTTATCTGCAACGCTGATGAAGGCGACCCCGGGGCCTTTATGGATCGCTCCATCCTAGAGGCTGACCCTCATGCCGTCATCGAAGGGCTGATTATCGCCGGATATGCCATAGGGGCGACTGAGGGCTATATATATGTCCGCGCCGAATATCCATTGGCAGTGAGGCGATTTCGCATTGCCCTAGAACAAGCGCAACAGAGGGGATTCCTGGGGGGCGATATTCTTGGCTCGGGCTTTGATTTTGTGGTGCATATCAAAGAGGGTGCCGGGGCCTTCGTCTGTGGTGAAGAGACGGCCTTAATAGCCTCCATCGAAAGCCGGAGAGGAATGCCTCGCCCTCGCCCTCCGTTCCCGGCCCAATCGGGCCTGGATGGAAAGCCCAGCAATATAAACAACGTAAAGACGCTGGCCTCTGTCCCGGTCATCATCGACCGAGGGGCTAGTTGGTTCGCTAACCTGGGCACCGAGAAAAGTAAGGGCACAGCTGTCTTCGCCCTCACCGGGAAGATTGCCAATAGTGGCCTGGTAGAGGTGCCTATGAGTACCCCTCTATCCACCATCATTTTCGATATCGGGGGTGGTATCCCGCGCGGCAAGCACTTCAAGGCAGTGCAGACGGGTGGCCCCTCGGGTGGTTGCATTCCAGCACAGTTCCTTGATCTCCCGGTAGACTACGAGTCCCTGACCAAGGTAGGCTCGATCATGGGCTCCGGCGGGATGGTGGTGATGGATGACAGCACCTGCATGGTGGAGATAGCCCGGTATTTCTTGAGCTTCACCCAGGCTGAGTCATGTGGGAAATGTACCCCCTGCCGCCTGGGGACCAGGCAGATGCTAGAAATCCTGACCAGAATTACTCAGGGCCGAGGGCGTGATGGTGACATCGATACCTTGCTCGCCATAGCCACCACTGTTAAGGAGTGCTCGCTCTGTGGCCTTGGCCAGACCTGCCCTAACCCGGTGCTTACCACCATCAATTACTTCCGGGAGGAATATGATGCCCATATAAAGGAGAAAAAGTGCCCGGCTGCCGTCTGTGATGCCTTGATGATTTCGCCGTGCCAGCACACCTGTCCAGTAGGGATCAACATCCCCAAATATGTGGCCCACATTGCCGCCGGAGAATACAGGGAAGCTATTGACACCATCAGGGAGCGCAACCCCTTCCCGGCTATTTGTGGCCGCATCTGCCATCATCCCTGCGAGAGCAGGTGCCGCCGTGGCGAACTTGACGATCCAGTAGCCATAAGGTCACTCAAGCGCTTTGTCGCCGACTGGTACTTTGACCATGCGGCCGAATTAGCCCAAGTTGAGCCATTCCCCCAAACTCATGGCCAAAGGGTAGCTGTGGTTGGGGCTGGACCCACCGGACTGGCTTGCGCCTACTTTTTGGCTCAGATGGGCTATCCAGTCACCGTCTTTGAAGCGCTTCCGGTAGGCGGGGGCATGCTAGCGGTGGCTATACCCAATTTCCGCTTACCCGGGGAAGTCATTGAAAAGGAGATAGACTATATCGCCAAGTGCGGGGTGGAGATAAGATATAATACACCGATCAACGTAAACTTCACCGTGGAAGACCTCAGAAGAGCTGGCTTTGAGGCTGTCTTCATCGCTGCCGGTGCTCAGAGGAGTCAGCGCATAGGTATACCCGGCGAGCTTGAGGACATTCAAGGCTTCCACTATGGGCTGAGATTCCTTAGGGATGTGAAGGTTGGCAGACCGATCAGGGTGGGGCATCATGTAGCTGTTATTGGAGGTGGCAATGTTGCTCTGGATGCTTCTCGCACTGCCCTTCGCCTCGGTGCTGATGAAGTGAGCATCTTTTACCGGCGGTCGCGGGGCGAGATGCTGGTTACCGAGGTAGAGTACAACGAAGCTGTTGCTGAAGGTATCCAGGTTAATTTCTTGGTCAGCCCTACCCGAGTAGTAACCGATAGCTGGAAAGCGATAGGCCTCGAGTGTATCCGCATGAGGCTGGCAGAGCCTGATGCCGGTGGACGTCGCCGGCCGGTGCCCATTTCTGGCTCTGAATTCTTTGTAGAGGCAGACACTGTTGTCGCTGCCGTAGGTCAGGCCCCAGATCTATCGTTTCTACCACCAGACAGCGCCCTAGAGCGCACTCGCTGGGAGACCCTGGTTGTCAACACCAACACCTTGGCTACCAATGTCCCCGGGGCCTTTGCTGGAGGAGATTTTGTCACCGGACCCGGAACGGTTATTGACGCCATTGCTGCCGGCAGGAGGGGGGCTATTGCCATAGACAAGTACCTTCGGGGGGATACCTCACGGGTGGAGATGTACGACCTAAGGACTGAAATGATGGAGGAGGTGGTGAATCGGGAAGAGGAAACCTGGGAGACGCAACCCAGATTGGAGGTACCACGGCTTCCCATTCAGGAAAGGAAACAGGGCTTTGTGGAGATAGAGCTGGGCTTCTCGGAGGAGAAAGCCAGGCAGGAGGCCAGGCGATGCTTGAGGTGTGATCTTGAGAGATAATGGTATGCCGCCAATAGGGAGGGTTGAGAATAATGAAGTCCATTACTAGGCAGAAGCCTTTTAATGAGATCGAGCAGCAATTGGAGGACCTCGACAGAATCTTTATTGTTGGCTGTGGCACTTGCGCCACTATGACTAGGACCGGGGGCAGGGAAGAGGTTCTGGAGATGAAGAACCGTCTGCAAGGGCTGGGCAAGATGGTCACCGGCTGGATAGTTATTCCCACCGCTTGCGATGAGATGACCGAAGTGGCTTTCAGGGAAAATAATGGCGCTATTCAGGATGCGAACTCCATCCTGGTGATGGCCTGTGCCTTGGGAGTGCATCGGGTGAGCTTATACATTGGGAAGCCTGTCATTCCGGCACTGGATACCCTGTTCATAGGCATAGAAGATAGCCCGGGGGATTTTCACGAGGTTTGTGCCCAGTGTGGTCAGTGTGTCCTGGGCGAAACCGCTGGTATCTGCCCCATCACGGCATGTCACAAGGGCCTGCTAAACGGACCTTGCGGCGGCACCAACAATGGCAAGTGCGAGGTTGACAAGGAAAAGGACTGCGCTTGGACCCTCATTTATCAGCGACTGAAAGAGCAGGGCCGTCTCGATCTAATGCGGAAATATCGTCCTCCCAAGAATTTTCAGGTGGTACCCAGGCCCAAAGTGGCCAGAATTGTATGAAAGAGGAGAAATGACCATGGTGCCCAGCTTCAAAGAAGCGCTTAACAGCGGCAAGTTTGTAGTGACCAGCGAGATCGGTCCACCTAAGGGGACAAATATTGAGAAGATGTGCCATCATATAGACCTTCTCAAAGATATGGTGGATGGGCTCAACGTCACCGATCACCAAAGCTCAGTGATGCGCTTTCCCTCCATCGGCGGCTGTCTGGCTATCAAAGAGCAGGGAGGCGAACCCATATTACAAATGACCTGTCGTGACCGCAACCGGCTTGCGCTTCAAGCTGAATTGCTGTTGGCGCACGCCAGGGGCATAAGGAATGTGCTCTGTCTTACCGGTGACGCCATCCTGGTTGGTGATCACAGGGAGGCCAAAGGCGTCTTCGATCTTGATTCGGTGCAACTCGTGAGAACAGTTCGGCAGCTTGAATCAGGTAAAGACTTGGGAGGAAATGATCTCAATGGGGCGGTAGAGTTCTGTGCTGGAGCTATAGTCACCCCTGAGGCGCGACCAATCGAGCCTCAACTAATCAAGTTTGAAAACAAGGTGGAGGCCGGAGCTGAATTCTTCCAAACCCAAGCCATCTACGATCTGGATAACTTCAGCAAGTTCATGCAGTATGCTCGTCAATTCCCAGTCAAGGTGTTAGCGGGGATAGTTCTACTTACCTCAGCCAGGATGGCGAAGTACATGAACGAGAACGTTCCCGGGATATTTGTACCCCAAAACCTAATTGATGAGCTAACCAGAGCACCCAAAGGTGAGGCACTCAACACAGGTATCGAGATTGCTGGTCGGATGATCGCCGTCCTACAAAAAGATTCTGTTTGTGATGGAGTCCACATTATGGCTATTGGTAGGGAGGAAGTGGTTCCAGATATATTGGCAGCAGCTGGGCTTTGAATCCAGGGGTGAGACCGAGGGTCAGAGCTCAACCTCCCTCAAATCTTTATCTACTATTAGCTTCGGCTCGGTGAGGGCTTGAATTTCCTCTACCCTCCACTCGGGGGCAATCTCCTTGAGCACCAGCCCTTCCTTAGTTACCTCAATAACTGCCAGATCAGTGACAATAAGGTCTACACACTCTTTAGCAGTAAGCGGATAGCTACAGCTTTTAACAATCTTGGCATCCCCATCCCTGGTAGTGTGCTCCATAGGGATAATCACCCGCTTAGCGTTAGCAGCCAGATCTGCTGCCCCCCCTATAGGGCCCACTCGTCTTTGGGGGATCATCCAATTGGCCAAGTCTCCTTTTTCAGAGACCTGTAAACCGCCTAATACGGCGACATCAATGTGTCCCCCCCGGATCATAGCAAATGAATCAGCATGATGAAAAAAGCAGCCTCCTGGGGAGAGGGTTACCAATTGCCCGCCGGCGTTGACCAGGTCAGCATCCTCCTCACCTTCTTCAGGAAACGGCCCTACCCCCAAAATCCCATTCTCCGATTGAAAGATGATGGTCTTCTCTGGGGGGATAAAGTTAGCCACCAGGGTAGGTAAGCCAATCCCCAAATTAACATAAAAACCATCCTGCAGTTCTTTAGCCACTCTCATGGCAATTACCTCTCTACCTAGTCTCGGTTTCATTTCTTTTCACTATCCGATGCACATATATACCCGGGGTTACGATAGCTTCAGGGTCTAATTCTCCCGGCTCGACTATCTCATCGACCTCGGCAATGGTGACTCGGGCAGCGGTGGCCATGGGCGGGTTAAAGTTCCTCGCCGCGCGGCGATAAACCAAGTTCCCCATCTTGTCCGCTTTATGTGCCCTAATAAAGGCGAAGTCTGCCTTTAGGGGGAGCTCAAGGAGATATTCTTTACCGTCAATAACCCTTTTTTCCTTTCCTTGGGCAAAGACCGTGCCGACACCAGTAGGGGTAAAAACCCCCCCAATTCCCGCCCCTCCCGCTCGTATCTTCTCAGCCAATGTTCCTTGGGGGAACATCTCAAGTTCGATCTCGCCGGCCAAGTATTGGCGCTCTAAAGCGCATACTCTTGAAGGTGAGCCGGCCACTGGATATGAGGCGATTACCTTTTTAACCTGCTTTGACTCGATGAGGAGGGAGACATCAACATCTCCCAGCCTCCAGCCACCACAACAGTCGTTGGTTATGGCGGTGATATTCCTTGTCTCTTTTCTTTTTAAGGCCAAGATAAGCCCAGTTGGTGTTCCCCGGGCAGTAAAGCCACCAAACATAACTACTGCTTCATCCTCAACATCGGCTATAGCTGAATCGGCACTCTCATATACTTTATTTATCGCCATACTACTCTCTCAACAGATGCCGGGCAATCACCAGTCGCAGCACCTCAGAGGTCCCCTCACCAATAGTGAGGAACTTAGCATCGCGAAAAAATCGGGAAATAGGTGCCTCATCCGTCAAGCCGTAGCTGCCGTGAATTTGCACTCCGTCTATGGCTGCTTTCATTGCCATTTCAGAGGAGAAAAGCTTAGCCATTGCCGACTCCTCGGAGTAGGGCCTCCCGGCATCCTTCAATGCGGCTGTTTTATAACATATCAGCCGAGCTAGCTCTACATTTAC
>DEIJ01000005.1:10390-11476 GCA_002352365.1 Dehalococcoidia bacterium UBA2777
CTCTGCCTAGCATAGCTTAAGGACATCTCCAGGCAGCCCTGGGCTAAGCCAACCCCCATGGCAGCCACCCCAAGGCGTCCTTCGTCCAGTGTCTGGAGAAACTGCCGAAAGCCAGCCCCTCTTTTTCCCAAAAGATTCTCTTCGCCCACTCGGCAGTTGACAAAAGAAAGTTCTCTGGTGTCAGAGGCCCGCCAACCCATTTTCTTATATGGTGGGGATACGGTGTATCCCGGGGCGCCTTTAGGGATGATGAAATTGCTGATCTCCTTTCTGCCATCCTCCCGTCTTCCTGTTACTGCAGTAATGGTCACAAATCCGCTGATATTGGTCCCAGCATTGGTGATGAAGCATTTAGTTCCATTGATAACCCAATGGCCATCCTGGGGTACAGCAGTAGTAGCAGTGGCCCCGGCATCAGAGCCGGCACCAGGCTCAGTTAAGCCGAAGGCGCCAAGTATTCTCCCTTGAGCTAAAGGGACTAGCCATTTTTGCTTTTGCTCTTCAGTGCCGAAGTTACTTAAGGGATAACCACCCAGGCTGATATCGGCTTGCATGGTTATCCCTATTGAGGAATCTACTCGGGTAATCTCTTCGACGACAATAACATAGGATAAGGTGTCTGCCCCACCTCCGCCATATTCCCCAGGGAAGGGTAGGCCCAGCAGTCCCATCTCCCCCATCGCTTTAATGATTTGGTAAGGGAATTCCCCTTTTTCATTCAGCTCCAAAACTTGGGGGGCAATCTCTCTTTCAGCGAAATCACGCACCATCCGCTTTAGGGCGAGATGGTGCTCTCTTAGGTCCAAGTCCATTGTCTATCCACCATCAAATTCCTTAAAAACTAGCACCCCATTAGTGCCACCAAAGCCAAAGGAGTTGGAAATAGCCGTCTTTACCTTAGCCTTTCTGGCCCTATTTGGCACATAATCAAGGTCACACTCTGGGTCAGGAGTCTCATAGTTAATGGTAGGAGGAATTATCCCTTGCTTAATGGTAAAAATAGTAAAGATAGCCTCCACCGCCCCCGAACCACCCCACAGATGGCCAATCATGGATTTATTCGAGCTTATGGCCAATTTTCTGGCG
>DEIJ01000067.1 GCA_002352365.1 Dehalococcoidia bacterium UBA2777
AAGAGAACCCTCGTAGCTAAAGGTCTTTTCAAGGTCAAGTCCGGTTAGAACATTAGGGTATCTGCCATAACCTAAAGGACCAATCTCCCGGGCGTCAAAAACGTCAAAGCCAGTGGCGACAATAATTGTGCCGACACTCAACTCTTGCCTTTCGGGTTTACGCTCAAAGTTTATAGCATCTGTGGGACATATTTCCTGGCAGAGGTTGCATTCCTGACCCTTAAGGCGAAGGCATTGAGATTCATTGATAACATAAGAATAGGGAACCGCCTCAGGCGAGGGAAGGTAGATTGCCTTAGGCTGGGTAGGACATATATCAAAGCATATTCCGCAAGCGATGCATCTTTCGGGGAGGATATATTGAGGCTTTTGCCAAACCTCGACCTGGAAATTGCCAGCCTTGCCGCTTACCTCTGATGCTATTGAGTTAGTTAGAATGGAAATCTTTGGGTGGGTTTTTACCTCCTTTACTTTCTGAGGGACCAAGCAAACGGAGCATTTAGTACAAACCTCCGTAGCTTTGCAGCAAAAGGAAGCAGCTTGTCCTCCCACTGTCGCTTCCCTCTCTATCAGGTATACTTGACGGTTGCTATTGGCTAATTCCAGTGCTGAAGCTATTCCAGCTATACCACCACCAATAACCAGAACAGAATTATTCATCATCTTTATCTTCCGAATAACAAATTTAAATTTCCCTTTTCCCCAGCAATCTCTCTGCCATCTTGAGCAGCTCATCGGGACCGAAGGGCTTATGCAGGTACTCCTCCGCCTCCATTGTCATCCCTTCTCGCATAGAGAGGTGCATTTTCTCTCTATCATCAGGATAGACAGTAAGCATCAACACAGGGATTTCGGAAAACCGGTGGTATTTGTGGTGAGTCTTTAGTTCCCTACAAACGTCAAATCCACTCTTACCTGGCATTATTACATCTAAAATGATTAAATCGGGCTTTTCCTCAACTACCTTTTGCAAACCTTCGTCTCCATCAAATGCACTGATGACTTCGTAAGGCTTACTCTCAAATATCTTCTTCACCACGGTGTGTATATTGGGGTCATCATCAATGGCAAGGATCTTAACTTGCTTTTCCATCTCTGCCTCCTTATATGTTAAGTTTGCCCAACTATCTTTCAGCCTTGGGCAGGGTAAAAACAAATTGACTCCCTTTGTCACTCCCTGGGCAAGGACTTACTGCCCATATCTTGCCTTGGTGAGCTTCAATTATCCTCTTGGCTATGGACAATCCCAAGCCGGCTCCCCTCTCATCCAGATCAAGACCCCGGTAAAAATCGTCAAATATCTTCGGCAATTCCTCAGCAGGAATACCACGTCCGGTATCCACAACCTCTACTTGAATATCATCGGTAGCATCCTTTGCTTTGACTGCCACTATTCCTCCAGAAGGGGTAAACTTAATCGCATTTGATAGCAAATTGATGAGCACCTGCTTAAGGCGGTCTTGAGCCCCGTAAACAGGAGAAAGACTGTGATTAAGCTCAGTTTTCATCTGCAACCCTTTTTCTTTGGCTAAAGGCTGCATCAGTTCAATGGAATCCATTATCACTTGCTCTAAAGAAATCGTGCTCATAGCTAGGTCTTTGGCACTGGCTCGAGTCACATCAATTACATTAGTTACCAAATTTAGAAGGGTTGAGATCCTCTTGCTGCTGCTTTGGAACATATCTCTTTGTTCCTCGTTGAGTTCTCCAACATAGCCACCGAGTATAAGGCGATTAACAGAGTCAACTGCGGCTAGGGGAGCTTTAAAGTCATGGAAAATGAGGGATAGAACATGGCTCAGCGTCTCCCTCGCGTTTTGGAATCTCGAAGAAACTACCTTAGCAAGGTTACCCATCATCTTATATCCTATTTCGCAGTTTTCCTCAAGCAAGCCTCTGACTTCCGCCACGTCTAAGGTGATAGCCTCGGTTCTCTCAAGAGTACGCCCTGTTGCAGTAAGAATATAAGGGTCTATGAGCCCCGAACAGCACAAGCAGCCACCTCGAGTTATCGTATCGATTGTTGCTGTCTCCTCAGTCCGACCAATGTGAAGTTTTATTTCCACTGCCACCTTGCCCGACCCAACGATATACATAGTATGGCAGGGATCACCTTCAGAGAAAATAACTGTACCAGTCTGGTAAACCTTTTCTCGGCAGAGCGGTAATAACTTGCTAATGTCATCATCGCTCAGCCCCCCAAACAAGTCGGACATCCTTGAAATGCCTTCAACAAAATCCATCTTTATCCTCTATTTAACGAGTACTTTTTCTATCTTTTCCATCCGTTTCAAAACCCCTTCCACCTGCTCCCAGATACTTTTTAACTCCACCGGCTTCACAGAAATTCTTTGAAAGATTTCTCCCACCAGCTCCGTTAGCTCATGAGGCTCAATTGGTCGGGAGACGTAATCCTCGGCATCCATTTGCATCCCTTCTTCTCTTCTCCACCCCTTCCGAAAATGCTCCTCGGGACAAACATCTACCACTAACAGGGGGACTCGGTTATTCTTGAGATTTTCCCTAAGCTCTTTATGAAGCCTGAAAGCATCACCTCGTGGCTCAAGGTAGCCAAGAATGACCATACTCGAAGATTCCCCTTTCACTTTTCCCAGCCCTTCTCTTTTTGTAAAGGCTACGCTCACTTCATAGGAATCCCCCAGAGCCTGTTGCGCCATTCTAATGAAGTGAGGGTCCCTATCTACCACTAAAATCTTTAGTCTTTCCATTCCACAATTTCATTTTATGCCGCTATCTCATGGCTAACAAGCGCCAAAAGGCGTACGATTTTTGAGGGAATTTTCAAAGGAGGGTATAACCAGCGCTTATAGAAGCTCTTTCCCGATGGTCAATTACAGGGGGAGTATGCTACAATTTAACGTAGCGATGTCAGGAGGCAGGAGGAAGTTTGGGCTAAGGCTAAAAGGAGGGACTTAAAATGAAGACAAAGAGCAATCTTGAGAGAGTGGTTGAGGTAGGTCATTTCGCTGTGACTGCCGAACTCAGCCCCCCTCAAAATGCTGACCCTGAGGTAGTAAGGAGAAAAGCCGGCATCCTTAAAGGCTATATCGATGCTTTTAATGTTCCTGATGGACAGTCAGCGGTAGTGGCGATGGCAAGCTGGGCAGCCTGCATTATAGGGAAACAGGAGGGTCTCGACCCCATTGTGCATATGACTTGCCGTGACAGAAATCGAATTGCTCTCCAAATGGACATTTTGGGCATAGCTGCCCTTGGAGCAAATAACATACTTTGCCTCTCTGGAGACCTTGTCTCTTTTGGAAATAACCCCGAAGCAACGTCTGTCTTGGACATTGACTCTGTTCAGCTTATCAAAATACTCAGGGACTTACAGGACGAGAAAAGGTTTCAAAATGGGGAACCAATAACAGGGAGGGAACCCCGACTCTTCGTAGGGGCTGTAGCCAACCCGTTTCTTGACCCTGACAATCAGGTAATTCGCCTCGCCAAGAAGGTCGAAGCAGGAGCAGAATTTATCCAAACTCAAGCCATTTATGACATTGAGAAGTTCGAGAAATGGATGCAAATGGTCAGGGATAAGGGGCTGCACCACAAAGTAAGTATCCTTGCTGGCATCACCCCGCTGAAATCTTCCGGAGCAGCAAGATATATGAAGGCGAAAATTCCCGGGATAGATATTCCAGATGAAGTCATTGAGCGCCTTCGCAGTGTTCGTACTAAAGAGCAAGTGTCAAGAGAAGGGGTAAAAATTGCTGTTGAGACTATAAACAGAGCGAAGGAGATAGAAGGCATAGCAGGTGTCCATATTATGCCTCTTGAATGGGAAGAAGCCGTGCCACAAATTTGCCAGGCTAGTGGTCTTTATCCTCGCCCCTTCCCTGAGTAATCGCAGGTGGGAAGCCTAGATGGGAAAGATTAAAGTTCTTTTAGCTGAGGATCACATTGTAGTGCGAGAGGGCATCCGGGAGCGTATTCAACGCCAAGAGGATATGGAGGTAGTAGGTGAGGCAGGAGATGGCGAGGAAGCTATCCAATTGGCGGAGCAACTGAAGCCAGATATTATCCTTATGGATATTGCCATGCCCAAGCTAAACGGTATTGAGGCAACCCGGCGAATAAAAAGCTCTTGCCCTTCCATTAGCATCCTTGTTTTGACGGCCTACGATAATGAAGAATTCATCTTTGCCCTTTTGGAAGCAGGGGTAGCGGGGTATCTTCTCAAGAATGTGCGAGGTCAGGAGTTGCTCAACGCTATTCGCGCCACATATGAGGGTGAGTCCGTACTTTATCCAACGATTGCTAAGAAGGTCTTCAGACACATACAGCCTGAAAACAAGGCGGGAACCACAATACAAGAAAATAAAGCAATTCTAAGCGGGAGGGAACTGGAGGTAGTTAAATTAGGAGTTGAGGGACTAGCTAACAAGGAAATCGCTAAGGAACTTTTTGTGGGGGAGCGCACCATCCAGACTCACTGGAGGAATATCTTTAATAAATTAGGAGTTAGTTCTCGAACTGAGGCAGTAGTGGATTGTTTAAAAAAGGGCTGGATTACTCTGAAACAAGGGGAAGAGCGAAGGTGATGGATTATGAGGCGTGCTATTAAGCTTTTGGGTAATCCTCATTTTTGGGGCATTCTCATAGTCTTCTCCGTCTGCGTTATCCTTCACTATCCTCAGCAAATGCCCTTCTTAGGGGAGATGGGATTAAGTTCTCTTCTGGGCTTATCTCGGCACGCTGTGGAGACGGTTTTGTTCCTGGCCCCCATAATCTATGCTGGATTTATATTTGGGTTAAGGGGAGGGATAGTCAGTCTTGTGGCTGCCTCTGCTGCCATGTTACCTCGGGTGTTCTTCATCTCCCATTACCCCGCAGACGCTTTGTTTGAAACACTTACTGTTCTTGCTGTTGGAGTCATGGTTAACTGGTGGCTTGCCTCGCAGCGTAGAGAGAGTGGACGCCGGGAGCAGGCTCTTCTAAGTCTGGAAACAGCCAGGCATCAGCTTGAATCTCATATCCAGGTCATTAAGGAGAGTGGAAAACGCCTTTCGGCCCTCCATTCTATTTGCACCAGGATCAATCAATCCCTGATATTGGAGGAAGTGCTTGATGCTGCTGCCGACAAGATCAGGGAAGCAATCGACATAGATGCCGTTTTAATCTTTTTCTTAAACGAAGAAACTGGACGACTGGAGCTTAAAGCCCATAGAGGGATTCCAGGAGAATTCGCTTCCCAAGTGGCTGAGCTAGGAATAGGGGAAGGATTTAATGGATCGGTAGCCCGAATTGGGGAACCCTCTTTCTTGCTAGAGGATTCCGCACTACAGTCCAGGCTTTCACCGGAGGTAATCAAGTGCGAAGGGATAAAATCTCAATTTATTGCGCCCCTGAAATCCAAAGATACAGTGATTGGTGCGCTATATGCTGCAACTCGTACGCTGAGGCAATTTACCCCGGAGGAAAGGGAGCTTTTGACCCTCGTTGGTCTTGAACTCGGTGTGGCTGCACAGAAAGCCTACTTTTGTCAAGAGTTGAAGAGAGTTGGAAGTAGGTTTCAGGAAGTGTTTGAAAAGGCTCATGATGCTATTTGGATCCAAGATTTCCAGGGGAAAATCATTGCTGCTAATCAAGCTTCTTCAAGACTTACCGGATATGAAATGGGAGAGTTGATTGGGTGCGATGTGTCTGAATTTCTTACTCCTCAAGCACTTAAACTGGCAGGGGAAGTGCGACAAAATTTACTCTTTGGCAAAGAGATAAAGCAGCCCTATGAGCAGAGAATAGTGAGGAAGGATGGTACAGAGGCGATAATTCTTTTAACTACCAGCCTGCTCGGGGATCAAGGGATGCCATCAGCTTTCCAGCATATCGCTCGGGATGTCACCGAAGAAAGGAAGCTTCAGGAAGATCTTCGCCTTTATGCTAATCAGATCAGTAAAGCGCACGAGGAGGAGCGCAAGCGCATCGCTAGGGAACTTCATGATGATACCGTTCAGGCTATGGTTGCTGCTTCTCGACGTCTAGATAGCCTGACTAGTGGGGAGGAAATATCCGAAAACCTGCGGAAACCTCTAGAAGTACTCCAAAGGGACATTGATGAGTCTTTAATGAGGACGCGGCGCCTCATGGAAGACCTCCGTCCCCCCACTTTAGAGTATCTAGGACTTCTCCCAGCTTTGAGGGAGTTGATAGCTCAATTGCAGGAGCAATGTAGTATAAAGGTAAATTTAAGGACAAGGGGGACAGACCGGCATTTTAGCCCAGAAAATGAGCTTCTGACCTATCGCATTGTTCAAGAGGCCTTACGGAATATATGGAGGCATTCTGAAGCAACAAAAGCCGAAGTCATTATAGAGGTTGGCGAAGAAAGAACCACTGTAACAATCAGCGATGATGGAAAGGGATTTGATGCTGAGGAGAGTCAGGGATTTCTCGAAACTGGGAAACTGGGGCTTGCCGGGATGAAAGAGCGAAGTCGCCTTCTGGGAGGTACTTTGACCATACACTCCAAATTAGATAGCGGCACCAAGGTAACCCTCGATATTCCCAACAAAGATTTAATGGTGTAGACATGTTTGCATTAGCGCTTGTATTAATAGCTCCTCCGAATAACTAAACGATCCATCGGAAAGTGACCTAACAAAATCCTAGAATGTGCAATTTGGATGAGCGGCGGAAGGCAGCACCCTTAGCCTCGTACTCCGTCTCTCCAACCATCAGGCGAAATCAGTCAGGCGGCGGGTGCAGCCGGAGTCGGGATGAGGTTTTCAAGGGAGATTCGGCTTAGTTCCTCAGTGCTCAGCCGGGTGCTAGCATCGAGGATCTCAATACCCACAATATGCTTTTCGGCATCCAGGTCAACCGTGACCCCTTCCTCGATGTCGATGTTGTCATCCACCGGCACTTGACGGAGGTGGATGTACAGCGCGTCTGCTTCTCTATCATATTCGATTCTCATGTTAACCCCCTGGGCCCTTTTCGTTTAAGTACTGCCGTGATTACCACTGCGCGACCTGCTTCCTGTCGATAGGTAACACGAAGGAACTTCGCTCCCATTCTTAGCCAAGCATTGCTCCTACTCCCAGCTGTGCGCTCAGTGAGATCAGGTGAATTAAGGCAGGTTGAAATATCCTGCTCCGTAATGCCATGCCAGTGCATCCGGTTCCGGGCATGCCTGGTGAAATACAAAGCCTCTATGAATTGCCCTCCTGTCTAGAATCGTCCTTCGGTGTCCTGAATCCAATTCTATTACAACTAGACACCAAAATCAATACGCATGTAGCTTTTGGCCAAGTCTCAAGGAGTTGTCAGAATTACTCCGTCCAAAAGCTGAACATCCACGGCGATGACGGTTGGTAAGCTTTCCCAAAATCACGCCGTACCCTCTTGGTAAAGCTGGCAGTGATCCGGCCCCGGTCCAGCTACCAGATGAGCCGGCAGTCTCGGACACTGCTGACGGCGAGGCAAAAGCAGATGCTCCTACTTGAGACGCTACACCTTCGAGCAGCTATCTGACTAGCCTGGGGGTGGGTGACCCACCCCCAGGCTATATATACCCCCCTGAATTGCCTGCCTGCATAGCTGAAGGATGCAGAAAACCGCATAGCCTGGGCATCCTGTTCAAATACCACCCTACAGGTGGTATGCAGTTTTCTGGCAGGCGCTTGCAGTGAGACTGACCGTGGGTGACATCAAGTCTATAATCAAAAATTACGATGACTCACAACGAAAAAGCTCACGCGGCTCTTGACAGCAGAATAACGATATGTTATTATATGGTTATCAAACAAAAGGAGCGTGGCCTTGAGTAAGAATCAGTTTATCGCTGTTCGGGTTACACCAGACATCGTTAAATCTCTGGATGAGGTAGCTGCACACCGTGGCATATCCAGGTCGACATTGATCCGTGAGTTACTAGCTCACTGCCACTCCTTCTATCATTTCCTTGAATCCGAGAAAGCGAGACAGCAAACTGATAGAATTATACTGGATGGGAATCTGTCACAATGGATTCTAAAAAACATGCCGGAGAGCATGACTCCTGATTGGGTGCACTTTCTCGGGGAGGTCATGCACCACGTAGCAGAGGAGATGGTTACAAAAGAAAGGGGTGAAGGAGATGAGCAATCTGCAAATAGGTAGGCGGTGGCGCTCAGAACGCTCACCGCCTACGGAATAGACCAAATTACACGCGCCAGCTAAGCAACCTGTATTTGGCTATCCCTCTTTAATTTTATAAGGAGGGAAGCAAAATTGCAAAATTGTTTAAAAGAGGGGGTTACAAGATGGAAATGGAACAATGGTTGGAGGATGCAATGGTAGTTACGAACAAGTCACTGCGCCTAATGCCCTCAAGCGTTTTTAAGCGGTGCCTTGAGTCGTGCCGGAACGAGGGCGCTTCACTAGTGACAATAGCAAGGGCGGGCAGCCAACTTGGCCTTGTTGATGAAACGAAGCTGCCAAAGCTCAAGGAGAGTATTCCGGAGCCAGGTAAGACGCCACCCACCGACAAGGAAATTTTAGCCTTCAAGCACAATTACGCAACACAGATAGAAGCCTATCGCTTCTGGCTTCACTACACGACTGGTGCAGCGAAAGAAATCCCGGTCGTGGTGGATTTCCAGGAAATTGACCAAAAGGCGGCTGCTGACCTGAATAGAGTTCTGGGTCGCCTGACGCGAGAGGCAACAACTAACAGAGGAGAATCTGAAAAGGAGACGAAACATGGAGACAGCGATAATAGTGCTTCGTGAGAGTGACGAAAATTTGCTCCAGGGAGGCGGCACTGAAATACAGGAAGGGAGGGCCAGAACATGGGCGGCGAAAAGGTGTATTGGCATTGTCGGCACCGAGCTTGTGGTTGAAACAGCCAGAAAGTGGGAGCGAGATAGATTCGACGCGGTGGTAGAAAAATGCATCCAGCGCCATCGCACGGAGGGGGTCAAGTGGGTGATTTTTGACCGGGTGGACAGAGATGCACGCAAGCAACTTATCTTCGGGTATTATATCGGCTGGCTCTGTAAGGAAGGCATGGAGGTGTCCTTCGTTTTGGAAGACATCACGACCGAAGACCCACCGGAGAAAAAACTTTTCCTCTCATTTCATGCGTATAAAGCAGAGGTTGATGGCAACACAATCGTGGGTAATCTTTGGGATGGGAAATTGCGGCGGGCTAAAGAAGAAGGGCGTTTCCCTTCCTATGATGGCGGGCTATGGCCGTATCGGTATATCCCCAGCCGCAAGAAAAAGGGAGGAGCAGTCAGGGAGCTTATCCCAGAGAGATCTCAGTGGTGCCGGCAATGGTACGAGTGGCTAAAGCAGGAAATGAAAGGAAATGAAATAGCAGAGAAAATGAACCAGTCTCCGGTGCCCCCGCCCAGAAGTAAAAAGTGGAAACGACAAACCATATTTAGGATCCTCAAGAATAAGGGGCTTCGGGGTAAACCCAGCTGGGGTGGCATCCCTCTGCCGACTGAGGCCAGCCCTGCTATCTTTACTGACGAAGAAGGCGAGCACATTGATAGACTCCTTGCCGTCAATATTGAAAAGGCACGCCGCAATGCCCGCGAGGATTACGAATTGTCCAGACACGTATTCTGTGAGTGTGGTGGTAAAGTTTGGGGCAGACGAGACAAAAGCGGGAAATATCTCTACATCCGCTATGAGTGTCAGCAATGTGGCCGCTATGTCGATAAGATTTACGCTGAGGCGGCAGCAAAGACAAAAGTTCTGCCCCTATTTACAAATCCAGATTGGCTAAAAACCTATCTGAATGAGCGTAAGCCGGATGATAGCAGGGAGTGTAAGGAGCGTTTGGCGAGGGTGGACAAAGAAATTGATCGACGGCTAACTTACCTTCATAACCTGAAACGCCAGCACGCCTGGGGTGACTGGACGGATGAGGACTATCAGCGTGAGCGAGACAAGGCGAAGGTCGAGCTGGAGAGAGTGCAACTGGAGAAGGCGCAGGCGGAGAAAGCCTATAGTACCTCTATTGATGGCGCCCATGATATGCAAGCTATAGAGCAAGTTGCCGACCAGATCCACGAGCGCCTTCTCATCGGTGATATAACCGCACTCCGTCAGGTATACGATGCCCTGAAGCTGAGAGTTACACTGACCAGGGAGGGCCTGCGCATCAGCGCCTTGGTGCCACTGGAACATTTGGATGTTGCGGCAACAGCTTCACGGAGCAAGTACCCCCCAGCAGG
>DEIJ01000018.1 GCA_002352365.1 Dehalococcoidia bacterium UBA2777
GCTGGGCCTCGTTGTCAAGGGTCATTATGACAATACCGTCTTTCTTCTCATACTCAACTTGACCGAGCCTCATTGTTTTGCCCTCCCTATAGTTATTTGCAGAGGCAATTGTAAACGCAGCCGAAGGAACTTGTCAACGCATCCCGCAGCAAAGAGTGATGCTATGATACATAGTACACAGTGGGGTAGAGAGAAGACCAAGGCGTAAAAGCTCTTGGTTAAAGCCAGCAAAGATGGCTTCGAATCCTCCCCTGCCAATGCGCTCGATAAAAATGGGTGATCGTAGAGTGGTCAAAGACCTCGTCATCAATGGTCATGAACAGGAACCAGCGGAAGGCAATGTTCTCTGAAATGACATAGCATAGCTGCCGAAAGGAAGCGATATTATAGATAGCAGAAATGAGCAGTGCTCCTATCAGCACCTCAGGATAAATAGCGGGGCTGCCATTATCCAGGCAATACTTTCCCTCCAGGGGCTTCACTAAATGGTCGAAGTGAAATTCCGCATCAATCTGGAGCAGGATGTGGTTAGGATTGATGAAATCTCGTAAAGACTTGGTGGTGAACTGAAATAGGGTAGAATCCCGACGATAGCGATCTAGCCACTCAAGCACCCTCAACCTCCTTGCTTTAACTTCGCCTCCATTATACCTTATCCCCGGTAGAAGGGAGCTTTTTCAACAGGTCGTGAAGACATCACATGCGCTAAAAATCAGATACCTACCCAAAACTCAACACCAACCCATTTCTCGCGCTATTAGCTCCCGATGAGAAATAGCATCACCGAAAGTTAATTCCGCTACCTTAGCCCGCCGAAAATAAAGCTGCATGTCGTGGTCCTTGATAATACCGATACCACCATGAATTTGCTGCCCGTGCCTACAAATGCGACGATAGGCTTCACTGACCCAAGCCTTAGCTATCGATGCTTCTAAGGCAAAGGGAAGACCCTTGCTCAACTTCCAAGCTGCCCAGTAGGTGATGTAACGGGCACTATCGGCATCAGTCGCCATATCAGCGCACTTATGTTGTATCACCTGGAAGCTCCCAATAGGTCGGCCGAACTGAACTCTTTCCTTGGCATAAGCAACAGTCATCTCTAGAACTTGCTGCGCACCACCGACCATTAAAGCACACTCGGCAATTGCTGCTTGTGCTAAGACATTCGCTATCACCGGCCAGCCCTGGTCAAGTTCCCCCAGCATGTACCTCCGTGGAACCCTAACATTACGAAAATCAATTTCATATTGCTTGTCCAGGGCGATGGTCCTTAACGGGGTATAGTTTAATCCCGGGTCCTTGCCATCCACCAGAAACGAAGTAATTCCATCCTCCTTGCTCTTACCATCTTTGGTTCTAGTGACGCAGAGGAGGTAGTCAGCGATAGCAGCATCAGGAACAAAGAGCTTAGTCCCGTTGATGATATAGTCTTCCCCATCAGGGAGAGCACTAACTGTGACGCCAGATGCATCATAACTTGCGCTGGGCTCAGTCAAGGCAAGAGCAAGAATCATCTCCCCCTTGGCTATCTTGGGCAGAAACTGCTGCTTCTGCTCCTCACTCCCAGCATCCGAAATCGGCAGCCCACAACAGACCACAGTGGAAAGGAAAGGAGCGGGTAATAATGCTCTCCCCATCTCCTCGAGAAGAACGGTCAAATCCAGAAAATCTCCACCCATCCCCCCGTACTCTTCGGGAAAGACCAGCCTCATCCATCCTAGTTCTGCCATCTTGCGCCACAACTCCGGGGGATATCCCCTCTCATCGTCTTCCATCTCCCGCACCAGCGATTTCGGGCATTCTTTTTCCAAAAAGTCCCGAGCTGTCTTTTTAAGCATCTGCTGCTCTTCGCCAAGTTCATAATCCATAATTGGTTACCCCCCCTTAGCTACTGATTCTATATTACCTAGGTAGTCCCAGGCCTCTTAGGGCGACAATGTCTCTCTGGATCTCATTGGTGCCTGCCGTGATAGCACGACGGGCACCGTGTCGGTACAGGTGCTCAATCCACCCTCTTAAGGGCACCCATTTAGAGGGCTCCTCCAGTTGCCCATAAAGACCCATGATCTGGACCCCGGCGTTCCCTAGTCGATACATCAATTCAGTGACAAACAACTTTAGCATGGGCGCTTGCCACTGAGGAATCAACCCTTTGCTTGCCATCCAAGCCACTCGGTAGGCAAGTAAACGCGCCACCTCAACTTCAACTTTTAGCTGTGCCAAGCTCTGCCGAACTAAGGGGTTTTTGATAAGAGGTTCGCCGCTGCGTTTCGTCTCCTTAGCATAGGCTACCAAGTCCTCAAAGACGCGCCGAACACCGCCGGTGGGGAAATTCCTCTCGAGGGCAAGGGCAGTGGTTAAAACATACCAGCCACGGTTTTTCTCGCCGATCAGGTTCTTCTGGGGAACCCGCACATTATCATAGAAGACAGCGTTTGTTCTTTCGCCATCCATTGTCCACAGAGGCTGAAGGGTTATCCCCGGAGTCTTCATGTCCACAATAAGCAGCGAGATGCCCTGATGCTTTTTGGGCGCGCTAGGATCAGTCCTAACCGCCAATAACACATATTGGGCATAGTGGCAACCAGTATTGAAGATCTTCTGCCCATTGAGGATGAAATCTTTCCCATCCTCCACGGCGCTCAGCTTCAGTGAGGCTAGGTCGGACCCTGCTTCAGGCTCAGTATATCCTGCAGCAAACTCAATTTCACCCCGGGCTAGCTTCGGTATATATTCCCTCTTCTGCTCCTCGCTCCCGTAACCCTCTAACAGGCTTGTAATCATGACACCACTTAGCCCAATAGGTATTGCCCGATAATACAGTACCTCATCATTGAGAATAAACTGCTGCATAGGTGTTGCCCCTATGCCCCCCAATTCCTTAGGCAACACTGGAACCAGCCATCCTCTTGCCCCCAACTTGCGGAGAAATTCCCAAGTATGAGGGCCATATCCTACATTGGCGTCGCACTCCTTGATGAGCCCCTCGGTTACCTCATTTTGGAGGAAGTCACGAACCTCCTGACGGAACCTTTCCTCCTCTTCGGAAAATCCGAAATCCATCTTGCTATCTCCTATGAACGCACAGCCTTCCCCAAGCGCTGTACACCCGATACTTCTATTTTGCCACTGGAGAGTGCACCCTTATATTTGGACAG
>DEIJ01000040.1:0-14630 GCA_002352365.1 Dehalococcoidia bacterium UBA2777
CAGTAGTTCCTGTATAAGTTTTGATATTCTGGCTGATGCCCAGAGTGTAGACAGCCGACTCATCTGGATAAGCAAAGAGAGGAATGTGGGCTTACCCGATAGGACAGATGACCCGGTGGATAAAATTGTCGAGGACTTAATTGCTGGAGCGCCTGGGGCGTGGATCAGGGATTGTGAGAAGGCAGGGGAGGTAGCGGTAAAGGCAGCCCAGGGGATAAAGCGAAAGCCGGCAAGTGGCTATCTTCTCTCTGAAGATGAGGCGAAAAAAGAGGCGAAGAAGTGTCGTGAAGACTGCGATCTTTGCTTTAATGTCTGCCCGAATAGTCTGATGATTGGCAGAGGCTTAAGGAAAGTGGCCCAAGAGGGGCTGGGGGCACTCAGCAAGGTAGAGGAAGGGTGTTATTTTTGTGGTAAGTGTGAGGAGGTTTGCCCGGAGAACATCAGGATACTTGATCTGATCATTGCTGCCCAGGGGAAGCGGCAGGCGGATGATAAGTTTGTGATGCGAGCGGGGAGAGGCCCAGCTTCTAAGGATGAGATAGCCAATTCTCAGATCTCTTCTGCGGCGACTGGCCAGATAGTAGGTGGTTTCCCAGGTGTGTTTCATATTCTAGGCTGTGGTGATGCTAAATATCAACAGGATATCAGCTGGATAGCTTTTGAGATGCTCATGCATGGGGCTATTGTGTTCACTGCTGGCTGTGGCGCTGCCGAAATCGCCCGATTTTCTTGGGGGAAATACATCTTCGAGATATTTAGTTCAGAATATCAACCTAGGTGTTTGATAAATCAGGGTGGTTGTTCGGCCTGCGCTCATATCCTTGACCAGGCGCTTAAGCGGCCTCGCTTCAAGAGGGACATCTCCCATTACGCCAATTATGCCGAGATAGTGGCAGATGATTATCACAATGGTTTCCTCGGCCCGATGTTAATTGTCTGGGGTGCTCTTCCGGAGAGAATGCAAGCTATTGTGGCCGCTTGGGCTCGGGCTGGTATGCCGGTTATCATTGGCCCAAGTTCAGCATTTGGCTGGAAGCGCTACTTGTTGGGGAACAAATGGGAGTGGGAGAGGTGGTGGGTCTATGATACCTTCGATGGGGGCAAAAAATATTTCACTGAGCCAGGGCCAAAGCATCTGATTATCCCCGTGGAGACTAAAGAGGAGGTGGTGACTGCAGCATACTTTTTGGTTCGTAAAGCGGTTGAGGCAAGAGAATCAGCCCAGATGGGCCTGGATGCCTATATAGACTTGTATAATAGAGAGTTTGGTGAGCTGCCCGACGATTGGCAGCTAGTTGTTAGATCGGAGTGGGAAATACCGGCGACACGCAAGATAGCTATGCTTAAAGTGTTACGGGAAAAGTGGGGGTGGGATATTGAACGGACGAGGATAAATAAGGCCAGGCATCCGGACGGAAGGATGTTGCTGTTGACAGAGTACACCAAACAATATGGCGGCGCAATAAGTGCCAATGTAACCAGGCTTCCCAGGCTACTTGCCCAGGATGTAAAAACTTTTAGAAAGAAGGAGGACTAAGAGATGGCAGTTAAGGAACCCAAGGAGTTAGCAACCTATCTTAAGGGGAAGAAGAATGTGTTGCTGTTGACTGGTTCGTTATGTGATGAGATTGATTTTGATGATGGTAAGATGCTGTTGGATTATGCAGCGGATATTGCCAAAAAATTGGATGTGCCAGTTGCTGCTACGGCGAATACGGTGAAGGGATTAAAGGCTCGCGGGGTGACAAATACGGCGAAGAAGCTGGTGGCTGAGATGGTAGACTATATGCGCTGGTCTCCGTGGCGAGAACCTATAATCAAAGAAAAGCCAGAAGTTTTGGTATTTATTGGCTATCCCCCCGAAGTAGGCAATAGCTTGGCCTCCACGGTGAAAGATGGGGAGACAGTGGTGCTTGGCCATGTATATGCCGACTACGCCACCTATTCTTTGCATGATTCTCCGTCTTTGCGCCACTATCAGCAACGCTTAGAAGAGCTGGTTCAAGCTTTGGGGAGTTAATGAAAATGGATAGTAGTCATATAAGGGAGGAGGGGCCGTTCCGCGAGTGGTCGTTTACTCCTGAGGAGCTGCTGGTCCAGACTAATGAGTTCCTTCAGCGCGTGGGCTATGAGCTGGAGCCGCCAGCAAATTTTGGCTCTGTTCGCCCCGATTTTCATGCCAAGCGGAAAACGGAGAGGATAACTTTTGAAATTGTTGGCATGGTAGCCCGGCACTTGGACGCTGTGCCTGAAAAGTGCGCCGATATTAAGCAGATGAAAGCCAGCCTGGGAGATGCTGCTGATTATACTATTGCTCTCCCTCCAGTCAATGAGACATTGCTGCTTGAGTTTTTTACCCAGGATCGGGGCAAGTACTATTTTGATATAGAGCGGGAGAAGATTTCTATCTGGCTGTGCAACCCCGAAGAGAGGACTGTGTGGTGCTTCCTTGGCGGGCCACGCGATCGGCGCTTTAATCAGCACTTTGTATCGGTTAAACTCCCAATGAACTTCGGCGAGATTATCAAGTGGCGGCTGGGCAAAAAGGAATTTGAGCAGCTGATGGAAGAAGAATAACTGGCAAACTCTTTGGAGTGGTGAGTAATGAGCTTGGTCAAGTTTGTTTGTACTGGTTGTAGTTGTTTATGCGATGATACTGAGATAGAGGTTGAAGGAACTCAAATCAAAAAGATTAACAATGCTTGTGTCAGAGGGGCGGCACTACTTTCTGCCGCTGATAATCCCCAGCGGCGCGCCCCCTGTTCGGTGAATGGCCAAGAGACTTCTTTAGCTGAGGCAGTTGAGGAGGCAAGCCGCTTGCTTCAACAGGCCCCGCGGCGGCTGATATTTGGCCTGGATAATTCCACCTTGGAGGCGCAGGCAGCAGGAATGGAGCTTGCCCAAGCCCTGGGTGCGGTGATTGATGACAGCTCTTCTTTTTGTCATGGGCCTTTGATCGAGAGCATACTCACTGGTGCTCTCCCCTCTGGCTCGCTTTCTCAAATCAAGGATACCGCTGACCTATTCATCTATTGGGGGTCTAATGCTCATCAATCACATCCCAGGCACCTTGCCAAGTTTTTTCTCCCCTTCTATACTGAGCTGGAGGAAGCAGGCTGGGTACAGAAAGCCCAGCTTTGTTGTGTTGAAGTTAGAGATAGTGAGACAAGTTCCGTATGTGAGCCAGTGTTTAAATTACTGCCGGGGGGAGATAGGGATTTCATCGCTCAAGTACTGAATATAAGCGGGGGTGGTGAAGGAACCCCGGAGGCGAAGACATTCGTTGAGTTAATAAAAAGGTCCCATTTTGGGGTAATATTTGCTGGCTTGGGCTTAACCTATTCGCTTGATGGGGATTATAGTTTATTTGCTGAGATGGTACAAAAGTTGAGTCAGTGGACCCGGTTGGTGGTGATCCCCATGGTGGGACATTTTAATATGCGGGGGTTTAATGAATCGTTATATAAAAAGACCGGCTATATTAATAAGGTGAGCTTCGCCAGCGGCATCTCTCATGGGGAGGAGTTTGGATTTTTGGAGCAAGTGAGAAGTCACTTGGCCGATTGTGTGTTAGTCATAGGTTCAGATCCCTTCTCGAGTTTGCCTCACCATGTTTTGAGGGAGCTTGAGGGTGTACCCATCATTTGCTTTGACCCCTTTATCACCCCAACGACTAAGGCTGCCCAGGTAGTGTTTGGAACGGCGATCTCCGGTCTAGAAGTTGGTGGTAGAGCGATACGAATGGATGGGGATGAAATACCCCTACCTGTGGCAAAGTCATCTGGTTATCCTAGCGATGAAGAGATCCTCAAGCGACTGGCAGAAAAGGTGAGCGGATGAATCCACCAGTCTCCATTGTTATTGTAACCTACCGTGATGCTCTTCAGAAGGCGGCTGAGAAAAAGGGGCAAAGCGTGGAAAGTCAAGAGCGTGCCGCAGTGATACGATTATCCCCAGGTGATTTGAAAGCGTTGGGGGTAGAGGAGTATGGTAGGGTCAAGCTTAGAAGTGATGTTGGCATTGTAGTTGTAGAGGCAAGGCTAGACCGCAGCTCGAAGCCTGGATTCGGTTACATGCCGGTAAGTCGGTATACTAGTGAACTAATTAGCTATGATCCCACTAAAGCAAAGTTGCCAAATTTCAAACGAATAGAGGTGCAAGTCGAGCCCAGTGACGAAGATATCACCATCTGGGCTACTTAAGCTCACCCCTTATGAGTGCGAAATCTAAACCAACCCGGTTGAATTTCTAAAAACTTAAAAGGGGCCGCCAAAAAGTTCTACAACCTTTGGGGTTGATTTGGGAGGTTGGTAATTGCCTAAGAGGCAGCATCTTCTACCAATGCACATATTACGCTTCTTGCCCCGTACTGATTGCAAGCTTTGCGGATGCGTGAGTTGCTATGCCTTTGCCATAGCTCTGGCATCTAGGGAGAAAACTGTTGACGATTGTCCTGAGCTTCAGACACCAGCTTATCGTGCCGCTTATAAACGGCTAAGCGAGGACTTCGGGCGAAGGTTGGTTTTTGAAAAGGTCACTGGTCATCTCATAGACGTTGAAAAATGCATTGGTTGTGGGGATTGTGTTGTCTATTGTACCCGGAGGGTTACACCTACTGCTGCTGACAAACAGCCCCCCCCGATCCGGAAGCGAAGTGACATCTGGATGCGCAAGGCGCTTGGACATACAGCTACAAAGTCCACCGCTGTGGTGCTGGGAATAGTTGATGGGGTAGTCCAAGTAGTAAACGCAGATATGGATGCCTGTAAAGAATGTAGGGCATGCGAGGACAAATGCCCCACTGGTGCTATAGAGTTGCACAGATAAGTAGGCCTTGGAAGGCGGGGTGAGTTCTCTTAGGGGATGATTATGATAACTGTAGCTGAGGTCAATAAAGCTTTCCTCGACAAGGGGTTACATATTGAGCTGCCATTGCCGGATGATCGTGTAGTAAAAAAAGTGGAGATTTTAGAGAAACGCACCTGGCCTGGCGGTGTCGGAGTGCTACTAAATGTGAAATTTATTGATGAGCAGGGCCAAGAAGTCTCTGATATCTTCTTCTGTCAAGGGCGAAAGGAGTCTAAGAAGGTAGTTACCGTAGCTAGCCCGATTAAACCCTTAAAATCAGAGATGCTTCCTCAGCGGGAGCGGCTTACCTTTGAAACTGATGAAGAAGTTAAAGCTTACCTAAAGCTCGCAATCAGTCATCTCCTCCAAGATAAAGGTTACCAAGTGGCGGAGCAAAGTGAGGTTGACTTATACTTGGAGAAAGGAGGGAAGGGGTTCTTCATCAACTTGAGCTGCCGCTGCGATGATGAAGCCTTCAAGAGGATAGAGGAACTTTATGAGTTGCGTGGAAAGTATGGTGGAGACCATGACTATGGACTAGTGGTCCCGGCATTCCAAGAATATCTGGGCATCCCGTTACGCTCGCAGGAAGGGTGGGTGCAACGGCATCACGAATGGTTATCAGTACAGCATATCGGAGTCTATGCTGCTGATAATCAAGATCCTAACAAGCTTTATTCATTTACCGTATACCCTCAAGCGAGGGAGTTAAGAAGATATTTCATGATCACCTCCCAACAGTGGTCACTGGTTCGGGCTAAGTTCATTGAACGCAGAAGTGAGCGGAGTACTCTATAGTTATTGTTTTGCCCCCAAGCTCAGGTAGATTCTGTAATCTTTTTATGAGGTGATATGGTGGGATGGTATGCCGCTATACCAAGGTTAAGGCTCGGTTTTGCCCTTGCTTTGATAGGGGGAATCATCATACTCCTCTGTGGCATTGTCTTTGTTGCCATGTCATCTGAGCTGGTGGAGAAACTAGGGGAACAACAATTAGAGGAAGAATTGACTCAGCAGGCACTCTCCACAGTGGGTATCTTAGGAATAGTACTGGGGATTTTAGTGATAGTGGGGGCAATATTGGCTCGGTATAGAGAGAGGAAAATCCTTGGAGGCATGATGGCCATTATTGGCTCACTTCTGAGCCTGTTCAGTGGTGGTGGCCTTATTGTAGGCATGCTCCTTGGCATCAGCGGGGGAGCCTTAATACTTGCGGCGAGATGAGGTGCTACCAATTATAGTCATCCGCAAAATTCTTTATAATCCTCCTTGCCGTTGGGGATGTCAAACCCCCCTTAGTCCCCCTTTAGAAAAGGGGGACTTTGTAACGCATTAACAGCACACTATACCTGGAAAGTGAGCTGATCTAGCTCCGGTTTTCCGGGGAGCTTCCTCAGGATGACCGATGGGAATGAGCATCCCCTTTATTTTGTTTTCTTATGTCATCCCTTAAGCCTGTACTCAATCTCTTTCTCGAATCTCTGATCGCTGGGTTGCTCAATGAGATGTACCTCTTTATCACTAAGATGAATCTCGTCTTAAATCTCAAACTTCCAGGCGCACCACACCTCCGCAGGATGAGGGTCGGGGGGACATACTAGGCAAGAGACTTTTGCTTCA
Organism: Dehalococcoidia bacterium UBA2777; assembly: GCA_002352365.1. Taxonomy (GTDB): domain Bacteria; phylum Chloroflexota; class Dehalococcoidia; order UBA2247; family UBA2777; genus UBA2777. The sequence continues at coordinate 6,469 of DEIJ01000040.1, forward strand.
GGAGCGAAGGCTTGGAGCAGGCCAGCAAAACAGGCTATCCCTACCGGTTTACAGGGGAATTCTCCTCTTCCATCTCGTACCCTCGCTCTCTGAGGAGGGCAATCAGTCATGCGTAACACAACCCCATTATCAGCTAATCTTTCCACCTCTGGTTTGAAGGACACCCACAGCGGATCAAGTTCAAACACCTTGGCCAGGCCAGAGATACCGCTTTCAGTCACTCCGAAAGTTCTGGCTACTCTCTTAGCATGTATCGGCATGAATCTTTCCCAAACCTTGGTATCCAATTCAATGGCGGCCTCAAGTCCATACTTCTCCTCTGCAGCCAGAAACCACAAGCCATCTAAAGTCAGGGCACTTCGCGAAAGCAGCTCCTGCAATTTCTCCACAGGAATTTTAGCCAAGTGCTGATAAGTCATTTTTCCTACCTCCTGTTTCTGATTTGCCTGTTTGAACTCTCACGGATGAAGCCCCCCTAATCAGCGCGATTTCCTGGTGACAAGTGGGGCAGCGTTTATCTGGGGTGATTTCATATCTAGTTAGGCTAAATCCATAACGCTCGATGAGAATCTTGCCGCAACCGGGACAATAGGTGTTTTCGTAAGGGTGTCCAGGCACGTTCCCCACATAAACATACTTTAGACCTTCCTCCTTGCCGATATCTTGGGCCTTCTCCAAAGTGCTTACCGGGGTGGGAGAGGGATAAACTTCGTCTCTGAATTTATATGCTGGATAATAGGCAGTGACATGCCATGGGGTGACATCTCCCAATTCATTTTTGATCCTTTGGGCGATCCCCTTCAAGCATTCCTGGCTATCATTGATGCCGGGTATAACTAAGGTAGTTATCTCCACCCAAACCCCTAGCTCTTTTGCCTTGATAGCATTCCTCCATACCTTGTCTACATCCGCATTACAGAATTCGGCTACAGTCTCAGCCTCGCCTTTCACATCAATGTTCATGGCGTCCAATCCATGATCTACCAAAAGCTTCAGGGCCGGCAGCGTCATGTAGCCATTGGTGACATAGGTATTATAGTATCCTTCTTCCTTGGCCAGGTCAAAAACATCTATAGCATATTCCATCAGCAAAGTGGGTTCATTAAACGAGAGGCTGGTTCCTTGACAATTGCACCTTTGCACCATTTCTATGAATGTTATCGGGCTTATATACTTGCCTCTGCCAATCTTCTGCGGCGACTTCGAGATATCATGATTCTGGCACCAAGGGCAGGTGAAATTGCATGACCAGCTTCCCGCTGTTAATGCTCTGCTTCCTGGCCAGAAATGGAAAAACGGCTTCTTTTCAATAGGATTTACGCTCAGAGAGGAGATGTCACCATATTCCAAGGTGTAGAGTTTTCCCCCAATGTTTTTCCTGGTTTGGCAAAATCCCAATTTACCCGGAGGTATTTCACAATTTCTTTCACAGGTATTGCATCTGAGTTTTCCGTCAACTTGTTCATGCAATAATGCTTGCCGGATTATTTTTTCATTCATTGCCCAAGTTTAGGGAAGCATGGCCACATAGCTTCCTAAAGGAACATCTAATGAATTGGCTACAGGCTTGCACTTAGCCATGAAGATAAAGAATATTTTGCCACAAATAGATATTTCAGATAGAGTTTCGTAATGACCCATCCCCTTGGCTAATACTAAATTGGCTTGCTCGAACTCTCGCTTAAATTCATCAGAAGCTAAACAAAAATCTATCCCTACACTATCTGAGCCGGTAGTTATAACATTTTTTATTTCTACTTTGGCCCGGCGCAGATCTTCCCGGGTGATATCATTTTGAATTGGTGAGCCCTTAACTACATAGATAACTTGACTGAACTTTTCTATTTCGGTAATAAGCGGGAGATCGAAGAATATCTCACCAGCATTATCTGCCAAATATAGCACCTTGGCTACTTTCCCTGTTTGGAGAATGTTTAGCACCTTGCTGGTATCGTCTATGGCGAACTCGACCCCTCTGTTGGCGTCTTGGCCAACCTCTGCCAGAGTGCGAAAGAAATCTATGGCATTCCCCAAGGCTGAGAGCCGAAGATCGGAGTAAAAATCCGGTAGATAATTACCTTTCACTTGGTCATATATTTTCCTGGCCATCATTATCTCCTCGCCTTTCACCCCCTTATACGGATCTTCATTCCCACTCACCTCCCTTATAGCTCGCTGAACTTCACTACCCAAGTCGGCGGGCACCCTATGAGGTGAGAAGCCCTCCTTAAGCACCTTCATCCCCCTTCGAATAGCTGCTGCTCTAATCTCCTCATCGGTGGTAGCTAATCTGGCTGTCTGGTAAACTAACTTTTGTAGACATTGGTAGCAGTCTCGAGAGACCTTCATTTCGCTATAACCTATTTTAGTCCTTTTTAGCGTGAGAGGCCAACAATATTGACGGGAGCTGGCTCCAATGGCTAAAATAGACTTGTCGACTAAATCGGCTTTTCTACCCAGCGAGAATGGCATATTACTCGCTAGGTGGTTTAGGCGGGGAGGAAGATGGATAAGCGAAAGCAAGGCATGGGCCTAGAGGAGGCGGCACTTTCTTTTTTAGCCTGCTTATCACCTGAAGAAAGAGGGGGGAATCAGCAAGAGATTAACAAATTTGTTTTGTGGTATGGGAGGGAGCGACTCATTGCTGAGCTTACTGCTCCTGAGATAGCAAGCTATGCCGAGTGGATGGCCACATCAGTAGCTGATGTGGCCAAGAAACTTACCCCAATAAGAGCCTTTTTAGCCTATGCCCAAAAAGAGGGGTGGATCAAGACCAACCTTACTGTTCACCTCAGGGTGAAAAAGGGATTGCCTAAGGCAGTCCCTCCGGCTAAACAACGGCGGGGCAAACCGCTCGTCTTAACTTCATCCGGTTACGCCCGGTTAGAAGTGAAGCTTGGTGCCCTGAAAAAGGAGCGCCCTCACCTTGCTGAGGAGTTGCGTCAAGCTGCTGCCGACAAGGACTTTCGGGAGAATGCCCCACTGGAGGCGGCTAGAGAGCATAGGGAACAGGTAGAATCTCGGATTGGGGAAATCGAAACTGCTTTAAAGGCAGCAGAGGTGATTTCGGAAGGGCAAGAAGATACTTTAGAGATAGGACTTAGTAGCACAGTGGTGCTGCGTGATCTTAGCTCTGAGGAGCAGTTGAGCTATACCTTGGTCGATCCTTACCAATCCGATCCGACACGAGGCAAACTCTCTATTGCCTCACCTATAGGCAAAGCGCTGTTGCATCGGAAGGAGGGTGAAGTGGTCGAGATCGCTGTACCTTCCGGTAAATTGCGCTATCAGATTGAGCGGGTCGAGTGCCAAGCGTTTAAAAGCAAATAATCTAATGGTGGGTGATGAATGGCTCATAGACCACAACTTAAGGGTGTAAAGAGAACCAGAGGAAAACATAGCAAGAAAAAGAAGTAAGGTGGCGAGAGGCATTGAGGGTGATGGTTATTGGGGGAGGAGCTCGGGAGCATGCCTTGGTATGGAAGCTTATCCAAAGCCCAAAGGTGGCTGAGGTCTATGTTGCTCCAGGAAATGGTGGTATAGAGCTTATTGCCCACAATCTGGCAATCTCCCCGGTGAATATCGAAGCCCTCGCCGAAGCGGCTCGGCAATATAAAATCGATTTGACCGTTGTGGGCCCTGAGATGCCTCTGACTTTAGGGATAGTCGACCTGTTTCAAAGCCGAGGGCTGGCTATTTTTGGCCCAAGGGGAGCGGCAGCACTAATTGAGTCCAGCAAGGTCTTTGCTAAAGAGCTAATGCAAAAATATGGTCTCCCCAGTGCCCGGGGGCGGGTATTCACCTCTAGCGCTGCTGCTAAAGAATATATTCAATCTCAGCCGCCGCCAATAGTTATTAAGGCAGATGGGCTGGCAGCCGGGAAAGGAACTATAGTGGCTACTTCTCGAAAACAAGCCACTGAGGCGGTAGCTGAAATAATGGAAAGGCAAATCTTTGGCTCTGCTGGCGATAAGGTGATTATTGACGAATACTTGAGCGGCAGGGAAGTGAGCTTGCTCGCCTTCACCGACGGCAAAACTGTTGCCGGGATGGTGCCGGTTTGTGATTATAAACGAGCCTTCGATGGGGATGTTGGCCCAAATACTGGTGGCATGGGAAGCTATAGCCCCCCAGGCTTTTTTGGTCCCCATCAAATAGAGTTGGCAAGAAAGAATATACTCAAGCCCGCAGTATCAGCCATGGCTCAGGAGGGGGAACCATACCAAGGAGTGCTTTATGCTGGACTTATGCTCACCCCAAATGGGGTGAAGACGTTAGAATTCAATGCTCGATTTGGTGATCCTGAAACCCAAGTTGCTCTTCCCCGCCTCAAGACTGACTTGGTAGACATCTTGATGGCAGCAATTGATGGCACACTTGATCAAATGGAAATTCTGTGGAGCGAGGAATGTTTTGTGGGGGTGGTGATAGCCTCTGCTGGTTACCCTGGCGACTACAAAACGGGCTTCCCGATTACTGGTCTGGATAGGTTAGATAAAGAGATCACCGTCTTTCATGCCGGGACTAAGGCTCAAGGAGGGAAGATATATACCGATGGAGGGAGGGTGCTCACCGTAGTAGCTGGGGGGAAGACAATTGCTGAGGCAAGAGCTAAAGTTTACTCCCAACTTTCTGCCATCCGCTTTGAGGGTGGCTATTACCGGCAGGACATTGCTCAACAGGGATAAAGTAAGTAAATGTTGAAGCTGTTGACACAAGTGATAAAGGTTCATCCTCAAAAGCCTGAAAAAGAGGTTATGGCTAAGGCAGCCGAGGTCATAATGAGGGGAGGGCTGGTTGCTTTCCCCACCGAAACAGTCTACGGCTTGGGGGCAGATGCCTTAAACCCCAGAGCCGTGGAAAGAATCTTCCAGGCTAAAGGAAGACCTGCTGATAACCCGATAATAGTTCACCTAGGTGACTTGAAGCAGCTAGAAATCCTAACCAACTATGTTTCCCCCCGGGCTTCCGAAGTTATGAAAAGATTTTGGCCTGGCCCGCTGACGCTGATTTATCCCCGTTCGGAGAAAGTTCCTCCGGTGGTCACGGGAGGGCAAGATACCGTCGCCGTCAGGATGCCAAGGGGTAAGGTAGCCTTAGCGCTGATTCGGGCATTGGGGAGGCCCATCGCTGCTCCCAGTGCTAACCTCTCAGGGCGCCCTAGTGGTACCACAGCGAGGCATGTCTTTTATGACCTTAATGGGGAGATTGATCTTATTTTGGATGCTGGTCCAGTGGAGGTAGGGGTTGAATCTACCGTATTAGATCTATCTACCCAGCCACCGACTATACTCAGACCAGGGGCAATCACCACGGAGGAATTGAGGGGGACTATTGGCGAAGTTGCACTGGGTAAACAATGTCAGCCAGTGACACGCTCCCCAGGCACTCGCTATCGGCATTATAGTCCTAAAGCAGAGGTCAGTTTAGTTAAACAAAATGCCTGGTATGAGATTGGCAAACTTATTGACCAATATATAGCTATGGGTAAGAAGATAGGCCTAATTACCCGCTTATACTATCCCCACTTCGATAGCAGTCGGGTCATTATTAAAGTTATGCCCCGAGGTCTTGGAGAATATGCTAAGGAAATGTTTGCCGCTCTTCGAGAATTGGATGAGGAGGGGGTGGACTGCATCATCGTAGAGGAGGTCGAACAAAAGGGGATTGGGGTAGCCATAATGGATCGGTTGCTGCGGGCTGCCGCTCACTAGGAGCTTTTATATGCCGCTAGTTGGCGTAATTATGGGCAGTAAGTCAGATAGGGAGCTTATGCAGCCAACACTGGATGTGCTGGCAGAACTTGGCATCGAATATGAGGTTGAGGTTATCTCAGCACATCGCACCCCGGAGAAGGCGCGAGAATATGGGCTCGGGGCGAGAGACCGGGGGATTGAAGTTATCATCGCTGGGGCAGGAAAGGCCGCTCATCTTCCTGGGGTTTTAGCCAGTTGGACTACCTTGCCAGTTATCGGTGTTCCCCTGGCGATAGGTGAATTTAGAGGAATTGATGCTCTTCTGTCTATAGTTCAGATGCCCAAAGGAGTGCCACTGGCTTGTGTTGCCGTTGGTTCGGCGGAGAATGCTGCCTATCTTGCCGCTGAGATTTTGGGATTAAAGTACCAGGAAATCGGAAAATCTCTACGAGCCTATCGGCAAAGCCTGGCTGAGTCATAAGCTCCACATCGGCCGTTAGAGATGTAGTGCAGGTCTTTGCGGTAAGGGGGAAGGTAAAAGGTGATTGAGCGTTACTCTAGGCCACAGATGAAAAAAGTCTGGTCGGAGCAGAATAAATTCGATAAGTGGCTTCAGGTGGAGATTGCAGTATGCAGAGCCTGGGCCAAGTACGGGGCTATTCCTGGAGAAGCTATCCCCAAAATCGAAAAAGCGCGTTATGACCCCAAGCGCATGGAGGAGATTCTCAAAGTAACTCACCATGATATGACCGCCTTTTTAGGCTCGGTGGGGGAAAGTCTTGATGCTGAGAGCAGATTTGTCCATCTAGGACTTACCTCCTCCGATGTAATGGACACCGCCCTCTCTCTTCAGCTTATGGAAGCAGCCAATATTCTAGCCGAGGATGTAGCTGGGCTAATTGCTACTTTAAGGGAAAAAGCCATCGAGCATAAATCTACCATCATGATGGGACGCACCCATGGAGTTCATGCTGAACCTACTACCTTGGGGCTTAAGCTCGCCCTTTGGGTCGAGGAAATGAACCGAAATAGCCACCGGCTCGCCGAGGCTAAAAAGGTGATTTCGGTGGGCAAAATCTCTGGCGCGGTGGGTACTCATGCCACTATACCTCCTGAGGTTGAGGAGAGTGCCTGTGCTGAGCTGGGAATTATCCCTGCACCTATATCTAGCCAAATTTTACAGCGCGATCGTCATGCCCAGTTTGTTACTACTCTGGCTATTATCGCTAGCTCAGTGGAGAAATTCGCCACTGAGATCAGAAGCCTGCAACGCAGCGAGATCATGGAAGTTGAAGAGCCTTTCGAGGCGGGGCAAACCGGCTCCTCTGCCATGCCGCATAAGCGAAACCCTGAACTCTGTGAACGCATCTGTGGGCTTTCCCGGCTCATCCGCGGACATGCCTTAACTTCCTTAGAGAATATTGCTTTGTGGCACGAAAGAGATATCAGTCATTCCTCAACTGAGCGTATCATCTTGCCTGATTCTTGCCTGGTGCTTGACTATATCCTGAGCCTATTTACCTACATCATGGCAAAGCTTCAAATTTACCCCGAACGGATGAAGGAAAACCTTGAGATAACCAAGGGGCTTATCTTCTCCCAAAGGGCTTTGTTGGCACTCATCAATAAAGGATTAAGCCGAGAGGTTGCCTACGAGCTTATCCAGCGCAATGCGATGAAAGCATGGGGGGAGCGGGTGAGCTTTTTCGATCTTCTCAGTGGCGACCCCGATGTCGTCAAGCACCTTCCCAAATCTGAGCTTGAGGGGCTATTCGATTATGGCTACTTCCTGCGCCATGTGGACGCCATCTTCGAGCGCCTGGGGCTGGGATAAAGAGAAGCATGATTGAAGCTCTGAGGACACTGAATCAACTCAAGAGAGAAGGTGTGATAAAAGATTACGCCATAGGTGGAGGATATGCGGTAAACTACTACTTGGAACCGATACTCACTTACGGCCTGGACATTTTTGTCTTAATGACTACAGATAAGGAATATTCAGCGCTATACCAGTATTTCAGAAGTCGCAAATATCAGATAGAAAATGTCTATATCATCATAGAGGGGATGCCCGTCCAGTTCTTGCCGAGCTTTATCAGCCCCCTCATTGATGGGGCTGTCAGACGAGCCAAAAGGATTAGGGTGAAGGGCATCCCGAGCAAGGTTCTCACCGTGGAATACCTGATAGCAACCTTGCTCACGGCTTTTAGACCAAAGGATAAGATGGTTATTCCTCACCTCTTAGAGCAAGCAGACATGCGACTGTTAAATGAAATTTTGGGGAGGTTTGGCGATGAGAAAGCTCCTCTCGATAACAGACTCGGAAGAATTTTGGAAAGTCTTCAGTGAAGAGCGTGAGGCGAGGAGGAAGCAGTTGCGGAACCTACCCCTTGCCAAGAAGATTGAAATCGTGGAGAAAATGCGAGCGGCACAACTGAACCCTCATGGGCGGTTGCCCACCAGCGA
>DEIJ01000040.1:14699-18185 GCA_002352365.1 Dehalococcoidia bacterium UBA2777
GGGAATCTATTTTCGGAATAAATGGGGAGAAGGGCTAGGCTACTTCCTGCGCCATGTGGATGCCGTCTTCGAGCGCCTGGGGCTGGGGAAGGGAAGTCAGAGTATATACAGGCAAGTTCTGCATGTGGGATTTCCAGTATGTTTGGTTCAGTAAGTAAAAAGTTAGAAATGGCGCGGTATTTTCTTAACAACCTCAAAAGTTTGGCAGATGAGGCTGGAAGTTTTGCTCATATTGGAAGCTCCAAGCGGATTGAAGCGGATGCCAATCTGGATGGATTCTTCTTCGAACTTATTAGCGCTAAGGACTTCTTTTTACAGGAGGTAAACAGAAAATTCAACTCGTGGTTGAAAAGCAAAGAGGTATCCGAAGGTAAGTTGCTTTCCTTGAATATACCCCAGAATGCCAAAGAGCAAGTCGAGAAAATTCAGGTCAAACGGAGCGACGATAGTACCTGGTTTTGGAGGATTAATAACTATCGCAATGTTGCAACACATCGGCGGCTATTCCAATGGGGCTTTGTAGCTAGTTCTGAAGCTGAGAAAGTCAAAGTATACTTATTTCAAAACCCAGATTAACCAGAGAAAGGGAACTCGGATATAGAAATAATACCGTATTGCGAGGGAGCACTAAAACAAATGACAGAGTTCTTGGAGGAACTATATTTACAGTTGTGAAACTGACCCATTAAGAGGAGATCATGGAACCTTTACTTGAAACCAATCTGCCCAATCTCTTTCGCCGGGGGAAGGTGCGGGATGTCTATGACCTAGGCCAGGAGCTTCTTATGGTAGCCACCGACCGGGTTTCAGCCTTTGATGTTGTCCTGCCCGAGGGCATCCCCGACAAAGGGGTAGTACTCAATCAGTTATCGGCCTTCTGGTTTGAGAAGACAGCGCATATTATACCCAATCACCTTATTCAGGTAGTAGACGATACTAGATGGCTCAATGCCCTCTATGGGGAGCCCGTTTGCATCTCCTACTATTCCTTCCCCTCCTATATAGCCCAGCGCTCGATGATAGTGGCTAAAGCTGAGCCGATTAAAATAGAATGTGTAGTTCGTGGCTATCTTGCCGGCTCGGCTTGGGCGGAGTATCTCGGCTACGGCACTGTGGCTGGTGTTACCTTACCCATGGGTCTCAAACGAGGCGACAAGCTTCCTCAACCTTTATTCACCCCTACCACCAAAGAAGCTAGCGGACATGACCAGCCACTTGAGCTCAGCCAAATACAGACTTTATTGGGAGAAGAGCTAACCCAAAAGATAGTTGACCTGAGTGTGATGATTTACTGTTATGCTGCCGAGTATGCTCGAGGGCGAGGCATCCTCATTGCCGATACCAAACTGGAATTTGGTCTCCTCGATGGCAAGCTTATCCTGATCGATGAACTGCTGACCCCAGATTCAAGCCGCTTTTGGGAACAAGATTCTTATGCCCCTGGTCGCCCTCACTATTGTTTTGATAAGCAACCCCTCCGGGATTGGCTCATCCAGTCTGGTTGGAACAAGGAGCCACCCGCGCCCTCCTTGCCTCAAGAGATTGTCGAAGAGACCAGCCAAAGATACAAGGAGGCATATCGCAGGCTTACGGGCAAGACGCTTTAAAGGCAATGGAGAGTAGCGATGAAGATACGGCGATGGTGGAATAGATGTTTTTAGCAAAGGTCTATATCAGTCTCAAGCCTATGGTGAATGATCCTCAGGGGCTAACCATTAAGCAGGGACTACATACGCTGGGCTTTGCTCAAGTTAGCAGTGTGCGAGCTGGGAAATATCTGGAGATTCAGTTGGATGCGAAGGATCAACTGAACGCTGCGGCCCAAGTGAAGCAAATGTCCAACCAGCTTCTTGCTAACCCGGTGATTGAGGAGTTCAGATTCGAATTAGAGGAGATACCCCCTTAAGGATCGATTATCCCTTTAGTGCTCGGGGTTATATCGGTGCGCCGCTCGTCAATTTGGCTGGCCATATCCAAAGCGCGGCCCAAGGCTTTAAATAGAGCCTCGGCTTTATGGTGGTCATTGATTCCATAAAGCACCTTAGCATGAAGGTTGAGGTGAGCTTCCCTGGCGAAGGAGTCAAGGAAGTGGCCAATTAACTCACTGGGAAGCTCCCCGATGCTTTCTTTAGTCAGAGAAAGATCTACCACTCCATAGCCCCTCCCACCGATATCTATGGCTACCAAGGCTAAGGCATCATCCATAGGCACCAGAGCATGAGCCATCCTCACCATGCCCTGCCTTTCCCGCAATGCTTGGCAGAAGGCTCGGCCCAGGCAGATGGCCACATCCTCCACTACATGATGGGTATCAAAGCCTGATGATGACACCTTTAAGTCGAACACTCCGTGCTGGGCTAGTTGCTCCAGCAGGTGATCAAACATCCTGATCCCGGTGCTTATCCTAAAATCACCTTTGCCATCAATACAGAGCTCCACAGATACGCTGGTCTCCTTAGTCTCGCGACTGATAGAAACTGACGCCATTATAATTCTCTCCCCATCTACAAATTATATCCCTTCAAACAGCACAAATCTTCATCTCACCCCATAGACCCATTTTCTCATCCGTAATAATTGCCACTCCAACTAGTCCATCAACATGTTGGGCGAATTCAATTGCTGACGATATGTCATCTGGTCCATCGATAAGGTTACCTATAGCGGTGGCAGCAGCATCTGCCAGAGCACAAGATCGGGAGAGGACAATGACTGCATCAGCCTGGCCGAAACTTAGGGAATGTCCCACTGTCCGCGAAGAAGTACACACACCTAAAGGTGTCTGTTCCGGATTTATCTCCAAAGCGATCCTCCCAGTAAAGTAGGACATTCCAGCATATACTCCTACCACTCGCTGCTTGGAGATTTTGAGGAATAAATCCCCCCCATTCTCTACAATAACTTCTGGGGAAAAAGTCAATAATTCCCTGCCGACACATTCGGCTATTGCCCCGGCTACTGCTGCCATAGGGCCAACGCCGACCTTCTCGGCTGCCTCTGCCATCTGCTTGACAATTTGAGGAGCATCATCCTGGATAGGGAAGGGCGTAAGAGCGGCGAGAAATGCTGGATGTCGCTTGATATAATTTTCCACCGGAGCACGGTGCTTAAGGAGTGCCTTTAACGCCTTTCTCTGCAAATTTCTTCGCGCCCGGATATATAAATCTGTCTCCTTCACGGCTATAGTAAAGGAGACTAGATCATTATCCTTAATCCACCGGCGATAAGTTCTTGGCTCATATACCATATTTTCTGCTAGAAGGGATACTCCCTCTCCCCAGCCCAATCATATTCTAGCCCATCGATCATCCTCAATACTCCACTTATTTCCTCGAAAGTAGCCCCAGCTTCGAGGGCACTGAAGGTATATGGTAATAAGTTCTCATCTGGCCGCTCAGCAGCACGGCACAGATCCGCTAACACTTCTTTGAGCCTCCTCTGGTCTCGCCTCTGCTTAAACTCCTTAAACTCAGCAATGTATTGCTC
>DEIJ01000059.1:0-1013 GCA_002352365.1 Dehalococcoidia bacterium UBA2777
AAATGGGGTGGAACATCCGTTTTAACTCAGGAAACGGAGATGGGTCAGGTATTCCCCCAGACCCTCTCCGAGGCATACCATCTTTTTGGTCTGTAAAGAGGCGAATATAGTCTTTGCCAAAAGTCTGCTGTCTTAGCCTATTTGGATTAGGTCTATACAGGCGAGGCGAGTGTATATGGCACCTTGGAGAGTGAGTTCACTTTTCATCAAGCTGATGGCGTTGACAGTGAAATCCAAACGAGAATCGAACTTAGCCGAACGAAGCCAATTGCCAAATTCCTGCCTCTCCCCAGCTTTGGCCCTCTCCCGAACTCGAGCTAGGGTCAGATGAGGAGTGAAGGAGCGGGACTCTGGGGGGAAGCCGAGAGGTGCTAAGGCAGCATCGATGTTCTTTTGTAAATCAGCTAGCTGGTTAGCTTCACCCTTCACCCCCAGCCAAACCACCCGTGGCTGTTGCCAACTGGGGAAGGTACCTAACCCACTGATCTCCACAGCGAAAGGAGATATTCCTTGTGCTGCCTCGCCAGTGGCCCTAATAATCTCCGGCAACTTATCTGAGGCTATATCGCCCAGAAACTTTAAGGTTAGATGAATGCCCTCAGGCTCAACCCACTTCACCACAGGGTATCCCCCTCCCCGTAATCTTTCCACCAGCATGCCAAGCCCCTGCTTTACTTCCCGGGGCAGTTCAATGGCGATGAAGGAGCGGATTTGTTCCATCCCAATATCCTCTGGGCGTTGCCCCCCAATATCATCTTTCCCACCTCTTGAGGTAACTCAGCCAACTCGATGTCCCTGGTAACTCTGCCCTGGCTCATTAGGGGATAGTCGCTACCGAATAGTATCTTATCAGCACCGACAATCTCAGTAGCGTGCTTAAAAATTTGAGGCCTGTAGAGTAAAGGTGAGGCAGCGGTATCAAAGAAAGTATTGGTTAAAGCAGAGGCTACCTCAGGCATTAAGGCATAAAAGGGTAGTCCCCCTCCCCAGTGAGCGCAGACGATAACCAGTTT
>DEIJ01000059.1:1072-2396 GCA_002352365.1 Dehalococcoidia bacterium UBA2777
ATTAAGTTGTACTTACTGGCTATCTCCGAAAAGGGCGCTAACATCTCCACATCTCTCAGGTCGATCTCCTGAATATCAGTTCTCAGCTCTCCAATGCCCTTAGCTCCACCTTGGGCGCAACGCTCAAGCTCAGCTATTGCTTCCTCCCCTGACTTGGGTTGGATAGCGCAGAAACCGATGAGTCGATGTGAATAGCGAGACACCGCCTCGAGAATATAGTCATTGGTCTTGACGCATAGCTTTTGAGTTATCCAGCCGATATTAAGTACCACTGAAGCATCAATACCTGCCTCGTCCATGCTGGCGATAAGTTCCTCAGCGGTAGCCAGCTTGGCTTTAGGTGAAGAATAAAGCTCAGCGAAGCAAGGATCGCACTTTAGGTAATCGCTGCGGTTTTCTCTTATTTGGGGTGGGAAGATATGAGTATGAAAGTCTATAATCACAGTATTCCTCTTTAGCCTGGCCTCAAGCCTTGATCCGCCTTCATAATACCTTCCCCAGTTACCGAAATGCAAGAACTAGCGACATTCCCACACTGGGGGAAGTCTTGCTTTCACCTCAAATATTCGAACTTTGCCATCCATGAACAGGCTCGGGGGAATTCACGGCGACCCATATCGCCTCACAGAAAGGTTGACAGCATGATAGGGGGAGGCTAAAGTAGGAAAGCAAGCCAGATACCTTGCCAGGTGCGGTCGAGGGTAGTGAAAGTTGCAGCCCTACGATCCGAGATTAGGATACTGAAAGCCATATTTTATAGTGGGAAAATAATAAGCCCCTCTTTTGAGATATCCTGGCATTGATACCTGGAGGAAAGAACAATGAGAGAATGGAGAAGAAATAAGATAGCAGAGATTAACAAATGGGTAACCTTGTCGGCAATCTTTACCTCAATTCTAATGATATCGGCGTTCGCGACATGTGCGCCGTCGACAGATCACGCCACCGCGCTCGTTGACGAACCCAAACAGGTTCACCTTAGCTGGTCCACGAACGACGTTTATCACACGATGACAGTGATGTGGTTCACCCAGTTCAAGCCCAATGGTAGCTTGGTTCTCTATGACACGGTTTCGCACGAATCACCACAGGGCTACGCCTTCAGCCAGGTGGGTGCTGCCCACCAAGTCTCGCCCGACAAGGACCGCCATGGGAATCCAATTGAGACTAAATTTGATGGCTGGTACCACGAGGCTGAGCTGACTGGTCTCAGTCCGGGCACGACCTACTACTTCCGAGTTGGTGGCCTGGGAGGTTATTCCGCAGAGTGGAGCTTAAAGACCATTGGGCTACGTGAAAAGGTGAGTTTCGCCGTGGGCGGTGA
>DEIJ01000059.1:2495-3344 GCA_002352365.1 Dehalococcoidia bacterium UBA2777
ATGCCCAGATTTCGTAATATTTTGTGGCGACATGGTAGCTGAGGGCAACAGCCAGGAACAGTGGAATAACTGGTTTGACTCGCTGCAAGAGCACTTGGTCACAGAGGATGGTCGAATGATCCCGATAGTTGCGGTAATAGGTAACCACGACATGGGGGCACACCCAGACGTTGAGTCGACCTACCAGTGGTTTAAGGGCGTCTTCGCAAACCCGGGAAATGAGCTGTGGTATTCGCTCGACTTCCCTGACCTCCACGTCACTGCCCTTTCAGCTACTGGAGGATGTGTTGGCACCTGGTGGGCACCTGCTCTCCAAGAAGCAAAAAAGCAGCTCAATTGGCTTGAATCTGACCTGGCCGGAGGTAATGCGCCTTGGACGGTCGTTGTATGGCACATCCCCTACTACAGCGGCTTCGTTACAGGGACGGGATACCCGAGCGAGCCTTTCCTGAAATACTGGGCTCCTATAGTTGAGGATCAGGCTTATGGAGTTGACCTTGTAATCAATGGCCACGTACATAACTATATGCGTTCCTGGCCAATACGCACTATGTTGATCGAGGATGTTCCCGTAGACAAGCCTTCGACAGATTTAGGCTATAAGGCTACCTACGAATTGCAGACCAATAGCTCAGATGGGGTGACCTACATTGTCCAAGGATGCTGGGGTGCCCCAACCGAACCCTACCTGAAAGGTGGAGATTGTGATATCAGAGACTTCACGGCAGCTGCAGCCGCAAGACCAAGCTACACTCTAGTCGAGTTGACCGATGACGGAATTCAAGTGCTTACCAAAGACACTCGGGGCAATGTGCTGGACGACTTCACGCTGCCCTACACAACCGCCGA
>DEIJ01000089.1:0-19580 GCA_002352365.1 Dehalococcoidia bacterium UBA2777
GCCACAATGAACAACCAAATCCATTTCCACATAGCCAACCTCGGAGGTATCCCATTGAGTGAGCCTTATTGGTATCTTCTGCTTTAATAGAGAACCCGGCTTGGGACCACCCTTTGATCTCTCGAGATGTAACACCTCCCGTTGATGCTTCAGCTTTCTATCAATAGTGGCTGGACTAATCCCTCGTAATTTCAAAGCGACATCATCCGGGATATTTAGCTCCCCAAACTCTCTCAATCTTTCCATCTCGGTTTGTAACAGGGGTTTGAGCCTTTGACCACAAGGATAATCAAAGATTTCCCATACTTTAGCTAGGGGAGCCTTAACTTCACCATCATAGGTCTGGTTTCTCTTCTTCCTCTGCTTTGGCCTCATATCTACCCTTGGTTGCATGTTCCTGATGACATACTTCCTCGTCTGAGCAGTATTGCGACAATACTCATCGAGTATCTGGGATTTCTCCTTCTTGGTCTTGGCTTTTAAGTATCTTTCCCTCAATACCTTCAGATATTCATTCCTTGAGTGCATGTCCATCCTTTCCATGTAGCCTGGCTTAACCTCCTCTCAAGAGTATTAGCTAGGCTGTATCTTAAACGATTTCGGTTACTTTTTATATGATTTAACAATCTCCCCTTTGGTTACATTTTAGGTGATTCAATTCGAGGTATTACTTCTTCAAATGTTTTGAGGTAAAATCCTTTAGAAAAGGCTAGCAAGTCAATCGAGCGGTACCCCGCTTGGCGCGCTTTGGGCAGCTGATTTCGAGTGTTGGGCTGTTCTCAACGAGGGGGAGGGGGTAATGCGTGGTGCACTCGCCAGAATGCCCAAAATACCGAAGTAACATACACGAGAGTGCGATTGAACTGTAGAGGAGGTTCGGCGCGGCCGTGTCATCCAAGCCCACTTGGCTAGGCTTCGATCCCACTAAGGGGCAAAAACAAACAGAGGGAGCGGCGTCACTTTTCCGTCAAAAGTGCCCACAGCACAAAAAAACATGCTGCTGGCCTTGGTTGTCAGAGGGATGGAGGAAAGTGTGCACCAGATGACCCAGCGCCCGCTCATCATCTTAGCAGTTCTCTTGCTGATTGCCTTGACGGTGGGTAGTCTTGGCTCCTTCTATGGGTGGTCCTTTAATGTTTGTGACGAAATCTTCTGGTTGCTTATTGCAGCAATGATCGGCGTTGGGGCATTGCTGGTTGAGCGCCGGCAAAACACTCTGGCGCGTCGGACTGAGATTCAGCTATCGTTTTTTGACCGTTGGCAAGGACTCATAACGGAGATTGAGAAGTTAGAGGGACAGGGATGCTCTGCGCATGCAGAGAACACATTCCGACGATATTTTGAGCTTCTCCACATGGAATACTTGATGCGCGAGCACCTCAACCCAGCGATATGGGACGACTGGACCAGACGCCGGCAATCTCAATTCGCAGATCCGACGCTTTACGCGGGCAAAACTTTCTGGGATTGGTGGGAACACTTGAATCAGGAGATAGGTGACGTGGCATTCAAGAAGTACATCGGAAGTTGCCACACTTGGGAGGCTGACATGGCAATATGGGTTTCCAGCGATTGGCATTGTGACCAGAACACATTAAAACAGCCTGTGGAGGAATGGATTACCCTTGGCAAGGAGGGAAAGCACCGCCTGATTGGAAATGGGGACCTGTTTGACATTCTTCCTCTGGGAAAGGAACAGTTTGGCGATGCTGACTCCATTAAGCAATTCGCAGCAAAGCTGGGTGATTACCCCTTCGACTATGTGGCTGGGAACCACGATCCTTATAAGACCATGGTGAAGCTAATGGCGCCCTACCCCAACATCACCGTGCACAAGCGGTTACCGCTAGAACAGGAGAGAAGAAAGTACTTCGTCACCCACGGTCATAGGTGGGCCCTTGACTGGGGTTGGCTAGGACTGAGGCACATAGCACCTTGGGTTGTTGAGACCATGGTGGATCGTGCCCCCGGCTTATGGTACAAGTTCTGCCGACAGGTGGGGTTTCTGGCCAGTGATCCTCCCCCGCAAGCTCCCACCGGTAAGGAGACAGAAAGGATCACCAGGCTAACTAGGATAATCTGGGCAGGGGCCTCCCAACACGCCCTCGACAACAATTGCTGTGTCGTCTTGGGGCATACCCATACCACTGGCCGTCGAGAACGAGGAATAGGCAAACATGTTGCGGCTGAGTGCTATATGATCGATGCTGGTGACCTGCCCGATGGCAGTTATGTTGAGATAACTACCGAACCTCTATTGAAGTTTCTCTAGTCCCGCGGCTCTTCGGCGATCGGTGTTCAACAGCCCAACGAGACTGTCGAAAAAGTAGAGGCTCAGCTTTGGAGTGGTCAGGCTCCCAGCTTTGAAAAAGAGGTTGTCAGGGGTTTTTCGACAGTCACAATAACTCATTGCAGCCGACCGCACTGCCTGGCTCGATTGTCCTGGGTTCAGCAGCCAAGTTGCGTTTCGCCAGGATCAGGCATATTCTGTAATCATCGTGCGGGTGAGCTTGGCCGATGGGCGGCACAACGGGGCAATGATCTAGGCTACACCAGAGCTGGTGTTACCGACAACCTGCTCTGGCGATGATAAAATGAATCCGGTATATACTTTCACCAAGAAGATCAAGGGGGAGACAGTAGTTCATGGTCACATAGCTGATCCTGCGGACATATCCAAGGTACATGAAGTTATACAGAAGCTTGAGACCCTCCCTAGAGTGACAAGCTCAAACCTGGATGAAATAGGTCTAAAGACAAATCCTAAGAAATGGGTAGTCTCCTTGGTAAAGAGCTATCCGCATAATGTGAATCCGGTCGAGATGGAGAACCTCTTGTTCGATTTCACGGATACAATGCAAACAAGGATGAGAGAAGAGAGCAAATATGTAATTGGGCTTCTCACGGAGAAAGGATTGGTCCTCTGTCATAGCATTTCTGGAGAAGAAACAATAACTCCTGAGTGGAGAATCATTCCGCGTATGCTTGATACAGACAATGTTCTGAGATACGTGTGTTTCGTCGACCAAAAGGGCATAGTCTTCCTCAAATTCTGGGAAAGAGAAGCGACGAGTTCCTTTATTGAGTGGTTAGGCTTGCCACGTAAGCAAGGGTTTTTATTCGGGCCCAGATACAAGATCTGCTCCGAGATAGACGGCATCACTACTGAGCTTCAACTGACCGAACAGGAAATGGAACGTTGGATGAAGGAGCACTCAGAATTCAAGGACGGCAAGATACAGTTGTCGCGTCCGGTTCAATTTCTTAATGTAAGCGAGATAAGGGCAGGCACAAAACGGTATCAGAACGCCGAGGATTTCATCCAAGACTACGAATCACAAAGGTATGGTGTTCCTCAGTACCAGAAAGAGTATGAGAGGATAAATGCAAAGTTCCTGCCACTTCTGATGAAATATTATGACGAGAAAACACAGGTCGTAAGAAAAGAGGGAGACGAAGTAACTGTCGAAGTTGCAAAATCTACACCTCATTTTGACATTCTCTTTGCAAACGAAAACATACAGCTTAGGGCAAGCTACCTTGCAGACATATCCAGAAGATTCATTAACGGCGAAGCAGTGAATATCTTCCATGCAGGTCTGAGGTTTAGAGCATCTCCCTTCGTATTTGGAAGCCTGGAAATCTATAATGAACTTCAGTTGGATACTCTAACTCAATGGATAGCACGCTATCACAATGAGACCAATCTTCAGGACAGGAATCTTGACATACTTGTGAAATGTGCCGGTCTCAAAATAATGGAGCAGGCCAATACCAACTTGCCGATCGCCTATGTTTTCCGGTCACTATCTCAGGAGATCGTGAGAGGACTTTCACTCGAAGAAAAACTAAGCAAGCTGGAGGATGAAGTCATTGAATATAAATCGCGAGATTCTCTTGCCGGAGGAAATGAAGAGGTCGTAGAAAAGCTGAGCCAAGACCTTGAGAACAAGCTCAAACGATCCCCTTGCAAGATGTATATCGTTGGCGTTGAGGATAATGGAACATTGGCTCCCATTCCAGCGTCAGAGTTGAAAAGCGACAGGATCGAGAGCATAAAGAATGGCCTGCAAAAAGCATTGGGACTTGCCAAGCTGTACACATTTCCAGTAATTCAACGGGAAGAAGGCATTCTCTTCATACTCGCACTCCGGTCATGAAAAGTGAATCAACTGTGGTCAGGGAGCTTTTTCTTGGCTGCCCAACAAGGTACTGTACCTGACCACCAGAGTGTCGGCAATTTACGGGTATTCATTTGCTATCTAGGGTCTCACAGTGGGCAAGGGCTTGTCGGCATATCGCTCTGGCGGCAGCTGAGCTTGGCCGTTATACGGCCTTCTGCCAGGGGGAAATATAATGTCCGTACAAAACCGCTTCGAAGAGCGATATAGAGCAGGTGATACTCCCTGGGATGTGGGCAAGCCGGATTTTAACCTAACCGACATTGTAACCAGGAGACCGATCCCAAATTGTAGAGCATTAGGCATCGGCTGTGGAACCGGGGATAATGCTGTGTGGCTTGCTCAGCAAAACTTTATAGTGACAGGATGTGATACCTCCGAAATCGCGATACAGAAGGCTATAGAAAAGGCTTCCAAAGCTGAGGTCAAATGCACCTTTGTTGTGACTGATTTCCCAAATCACGAAATCCCGGGCGCGCCTTATGAGTTTGTGTTCGATCGAGGATGTTTTCATTCCTATGCCTCCAATGCGGAGCGAACTAAGTTTGCAAACAATGTGGCACATCATCTGGAGAAAGGTGGGCTGTGGTTGAGTATTATCAGTAGCGCCGATGACCAGCCTCGCGACTTTGGACCACCTCGGCATACTGCAAGAGAAATAGTTACCGCAGTAGAGCCGTATTTTGAAATTCTTTCGCTCACCTCAAGTCATTTTGGATCAAATCGTCCAAACCCACCCAGATCCTGGGTTTGTCTGATGCAGAAACGCTAGAAAATATAGCAAGTCGCTGAAACTAAAGAGATAGAGAGGTGGACTTAGAGCGAAACGCGTCATATAACCACTCATTGCAGCCGACGTTGCTCTGCTGCGCTCCGCAACGCGGCTGAACTCGGGCGTTAGGGGGGAGCAGTCCACAAGCACGTATAGAGTAGGCCATCGAAGTAGCCTTGAATCCAATTGTGATCAGACGCAATCCGGGAGTGGGGACTGTGAACATACAATTTCGATGCGCTGAGCCTAGAGATGTAGAACAAGGTGTCCCGTTGATTTACAGCGCTGGCCCACATGAGTTTGATTATGTCTTTGCTACTAAAATTAACACGGCCCTTGATTTTCTTAAAGCTGCGTTCGTTGCTGGATCAGGTACACTCGGCTACAAAAATCACGTCGTTGCACTTGTAGATGATCGTGTTATGGGTATTGGTGGGTTCTATAGTGGTGTGGAGTTCAGCAGGCTAAATCGGCAAACAGCCTGGCGAATAGTAAAGTTCTATGGCCCCATCAAGTGTTGGAGTGTAATGGAGAAAGGGTTGCAACTGCAAAAGCTGATACCTCCGCCAAAAAAGGATGCGGAATTCATCCAGAATTTAGGCGTTGCAGAAGATATGCAAGGCAAGGGCATCGGTACAGCTCTGCTGGAAAGGCAGATCGACATAGCCCGGAATAAGAACCGTTGCATTTGCGCTTTGGATGTTGCTGTTACGAATCCTCGCGCCCAAGAACTGTATGAGAGATTGGGGTTTCGTGTTGTTGAGGAGAGAAAGCGGTACATCTCTGGTTCCGCGATTCATGTGCCAGATCAAAGACGTATGGAACTCATTTTATTACCCTGCACCAAAAACTAGGTTTTGTCAGAACAGGAGAAAACGAGGGGCGAATTCTGTTCGAAATCAAAGGAGAATATCTGCTGAACCGTCTTGCCGCCTTTGCGCGAAGACCTGGGAAGAGTGGCTAACAAGTCGCCCCGCAGTAAACAAATGGCTCCCACCCACCACTCTCTTGGTAGCAAGCACGGCGTGCCCTATTCTTAGCTACTCCTTCTGGAAAAGGTAACAGATGCTGACCATGTTGCCCAGGCGATGCATCTCCTCCGCAGCTTGTTCTCGCCCTCCGCCCCAAGAAGTGCTTTAGCTCAAAGGAACGGCCGAAGTGATCCTCGATAGCCCTTTTACCCTGTGCGGTTACTATGGTTACTANNTAGTTCAACGCCGCCGGTGAGTACTTCCTCTACGCTGTGTTGAATAAGCGGTTTATCCACAAGGGGCAGCATCTCCTTGAGCTGGGACTTGGTGATAGGCAGGAACCTGATGCCGCAGCGCGCGGTAGTGATCACTGCCTTTCGAACCCCATGTATCCTCGCTTAGAACAAATTTCTTTTGGCCGACTTCCCCATTTTATCGATGAGGTCTATAATGTAAAAAGAGTTCATTCGGCACGGACTACTGCCTGGCAAATGAGTTTGAGGAGTTGCTGTTCACAAAGCAAATACAGTGCTACCTCGCCAGACTGTTCTGACCTTTTCTGTCTTAACATAAGGGTGCAGTGCACTAGATGTTGAATTCCTCTTATGCCCATCCCTATGTTGTTGATATTCAAAAACGGTCAGCCTGTTGACCAGAAAAATAGGGGCGAGGCCAAGGACAATGTTGGAGCCCAAATTAACTAAGTATATCCAGCCCAAGGATGAAAAGGAGGAATAATGCCTATTTATGACTTCAGGTGGTGAGAATGCGGAGAGGGGTCAGAAATTTTCATGCCGATCTCAATAGCAATGTGAAGTGTCCCAAATGCGGAAGCGAGAATGGGGAAAAGCTTTTCGCCATCAGTTGAGGAACGAAGGGCCAATGCCTGGAGGCCTCAGCGAGTTACCAAATTCCTGACGGAGTGGGAAGAGGATTTGGTCAAGGTGGGGTCTAGGAGGCGGCAGAGAGCTGGGTTGGGGCAGAGGTTTAAGATGTAGGTTGAACTAGACAAGGAGGGATCATGAAAGTATGCATCGTCGGTGCCGGGGATGGTGGTGCTATAGCGGCACTACAGATCCGCCGCTTAGATAGCAATGCCGAGATTGATGTTTTTAACAAAAGAACACAGCTTGGGTGTCCACCCTGCGAGATGCCTTTAGTACTCAACGGAACCATTGCCAGCTGGGATGAACTAGTTCGTGGCTTACGCACTAAATCGTTTTATGAAAAGAGGAATATAAATATCCATTTAAATACGGAAGTCACTGATCTCCTGAGCCAGAAAAAGTGCCTCATTGCTGGAGGTGAAAAGTATAACTATGACAAAGCGATTTTAGCTCTAGGTGCTATTCCATCTATCCCTCCATTCCCAGGACTCGATGGCAAAAATGAATTCGCCTTGAGCACCGACATGGCTGACGGTGTAGCCCTGGGGAATGTTATTACAAAAAGTGCCAAAGCGGCTATCGTCGGGGGTAGTTTCATCGGCTTAGAGATAGCTGCGGCTCTGAAATCAAGGGGCTACAGCAAAGTCTATCTGTTAGTTAGACGGGATATTCTACGTGCCCACTTCGATAAAGACATGGCCGAAAAGTTAGAAGATGTGGTTATGGAAAATGGGGTTGAGCTGATTCTGCCCGCCAAAATAGAAGCCATAAGCAGTCATGGAGAGGCAAAGCGTGTGATCCTCTCTGGCCGAGAACTGGAGGTGGATTTCGTTTTCTTTGCTACAGGAGCTGAACCCAATGTTGAGCTGGCTCGAAATGCTGGGCTGCAAATAGGTGAAACAGGCGCTATAGCTGTGAGCCAGTGCCTTCAGACCAGTGACCCTGATATTTATGCTGTAGGAGACTGCATGGAGAACTGGGATGTCATTGTAGGTTCCAAGAGGCGGCATCAACTGGCCACCAATGCAATTCGAACTGGCTATATAGCAGGCAGGAATGCGGTGTTAAACAATTCCCTCGCTTATGAAGGCACGGCTATGCCCTTTGTCACCAAAATATTTGGTCACCAAATAGGAGCTGTAGGTTTTACCGAGAGGGAAGCCGAAGAGAAGGGATTAGAAGTGGTCTCGGTCAGGGTTGACACTCCTTGGCTTCGGCAAAGCTTTGATGGCAAGCCGGCTCATTATAAGCTTATTGCCGACCGAAAGACCAAGACGCTCATAGGGGCGCAGATAATCTCTGAGGAGATAGTATCAGGGTCAGTTGATAAGCTTGCCGTGGCCATTGCGGCTAGAATGCCACTTTCTAAACTCGTGCAGATTGACAGCTGCTATTCACCGCATGTTCAGGAAGATCAGATTGCAGTTCCAATACAGAGGTTGATAGACAGGCTTAGCTGACATGGTAACAGAGGATGGTTATCAATCAAGTAATTTTGAAGGAGGCCTATTACGGAGCAAAAAGAAGCTGAAGAGATGCCCTTAAAGGTAGAGAGCGCAGTTTCCCTCAGAAGGTAAGAGTGATTGCTGATTTCCCCGAAGCAATTTGCTTGAATAAGTGCCACGGTCCTAGGTGGAATTTAGTAAAGTTGGACAGGCTTGGAGTTTTGTCCTTTCTTTAACAGGCTATAAACAATCCTGAGAAGTCTGTTCATTACTGCTCTTACTGTTTTCACCTTGGATAGAGGTCTTATCTCTCTATGGAGGAGATACTAATAGTAGCTATGGAAAGTGGGATTATTGCTGATAAGGCTTATCCCTGCCAATTTAACTAACTATTTAACATTGTGAAAACGGTTAATATCCCCTATATCAGCCAGGATGCCGCAGTGGAAACAATACCTATGCCGGAGATAGAGAGGAGGTGGTGATACCCTTTTATAGGGAAAGCCACCATCCTTGCACAGCTTTCTAATGGTGGCTGGTGGGGGCAACTAATGAGTACATTATCCCTATAGTCGGTTCTGGGGGTTGGCTTTGAGTCCAACGAGATAAATAGCAGAGGGGGAAGATGGGGGTAGCAAAGGTTATCCTTGATGTTGATACCGGCATTGATGATGCAGTGGCTATTATTCTAGCTGCTAGGTCACCAGAGTTAGAAGTCATCGGGATCACCACGGTAGCCGGCAACGCCGAGGTGATAGAGACTACCAGAAATTCTCTGCAGATAATTGAGTTTCTAGGTAGCAATATCCCGGTTGTCAAGGGCATGGCAAGGCCACTGATGGGCAAGCTCGAGGCCGCTACCGATATTCACGGAGAAAGCGGACTGGGGGGGGCAAATCTCCCCGAGCCAACCCTTAAGCCCCAAGCCGGGCACGCAATAGATTTCATTGTCGATCAGGTAAATTCCCTGAAAGAACAATTGACTATTATCGCCACCGGCCCGCTGACCAATATCGCCATGGCCATCCTCAAGGAACCTGAAATTATGAGCCAAGTGGGCGGGATAGTCTCTATGGGTGGAACCTTTGGAGTAATCCCCTATAGATTTGGCAATGTCACCCCGGCTGCCGAATTTAATATTTTCACCGATCCCCTGGCAGCAAACATCGTTTATCATTCTGGGATAGAGGTTAGTGCCGTAGGTTTAGATGTAACTATGAATCCTGAAGCTGCTATCAATGAGAGCCTTTATCAGCAAATCGCCTCTGTTAACACACCCACGGCAAAACTTTTCACTCAGATGTTCGGTCATCTCATGAGTTCAGCTAAATTGATTCCCCTTCATGACCCCTTGGCTACCTGCTATGTTATCAATCCTTCTTGGCTGAAAACCAAAAAATATCCCGTAGAGGTGAAGCTTCACCACGAGTTAGCTCGGGGGCAGACTATCGCCGATAAAAGGGATAGGGGGGCTCAGGATTTAAACCTGATAAATATATGTGTCGACGTTGATGGCCCGAAGTTTTTGAGTTTGATAATGAGGAGAGTTATATATGAGGAGCGTGGAAGTAGTTAGCATAGGAGCCATCAATTGGGATATAAACCTGTTCACCAAGAGGCTTCCCTCTCCCGGAGAAGAGGTAGAGGTAGTAAAGATCACCAGGGTTCCTGGTGGAACTGGGGCTAATGTGGCAGTGGCAGCAGCGAGAATTTTGGGGCCGGGGAGGGTGGCGTTCATCGGAGCTCTGGGGGGGGATGAGATAGCTGAGCATCAGATAGCTAACTTGATAGCTGAAGGTGTTGAGGTGTCTGGGGTTAAACGGGTAGCCGGGGAGTCGGGACGGGCCTATATTGTCATAGATGATAACGGTGAGAACGAGATCCATGCCTACCTCGGGGCCAATAGTCTTCTTTCCCGCCATGATGTTCAAGCAAATCAAAGAGTTATAACCAAGTCCAAAGTATTGGTGATAACTGATCCCCCCTTTGATGTGGCCGAGGAGGCTTCCAGCCTAGCCAACAAGGCAAATGTCCCCATCCTGTGGGACCCGGGAGTTTATGTGGCGCGAGGGCTGGCAAGTCTAGCTCCGGCATTGAGGAATGTAGACTACTTTATTCTAAACCAGTTGGAGATGGAAGGGCTAACCGAAACCGAGACCCCCAAGCTTATGGGGGCAAAGCTGTCCCGGACAAATCCAAAAATAAAACTTATTGTCAAGCAGGGCTCCAAAGGTGCGCTATTAATCGATCGGGGGGGAGAGGAGATAACATCCATAGCAGCTATCTCGCTACAAAGCCTGGGGATGAGAGCGACGAATACGGTAGGCTGTGGAGACTCGTTTATCGGAGCCTTTGCCGCTTCCAAAGCGATGGGGCACGATGACTTAGAGAGTATAGAATGGTCCAACTGTGCTGCTGCCTTCAAAGCTACCAGGCTGGAAACCAGAGGGAGCCCAACAAAACGGGAGCTGGATGACTTTTGCCGGATAGCTTTCCATGAACATCTTATTAACAAATAGACCACCCCCGCCTTCTCCTCTCTCCTGGGGTTAGCCTATGTTGCAGCTAATTGAGAGGAAAATGCTCACTAGGTAAAAATCCTGGGACGCGCCTTCCCCCCGCGACATAGATGACCAGGGCCATCTAACCCCCAGTTTTTGCTTTCTGAGGGCAGCCAAGTTATCCAAAATATGCCTAAGGGGGGTCATCCGAAACTGCCTCTAGAAAATGCCTATGATGATGAGAAGAGTCTTCCCCATATTGTCTATATCAGTTTTCTCCTCTATGCTTGGGGTGGGGATTATCGCCCCCCTTTTGCCCATCTATGCTGAGAGCTTAGGAGCTACTGGCATCTGGATCGGGGTGATCTTTGCTGGCTTCTCTATCTCTCGCACCATATTTATGCCCCTCATCGGCAGAATCTCCGACCGAAGAGGAAAGAGGAAGATATTTCTTTGTATTGGGCTTTTTGCCTACAGCTTAATTTCCTTGGGCTATGTTTGGGCCACTCAGGTCTCGGAGTTGACCTTGGTAAGATTACTCCACGGTTCTGCCGCTGGCATGGTGATTCCCATTGCTCAGGCCTATGTGGGTGATCTCTCTCCAGAAGGCGAGGAGGGAACCTGGATGGGATATTTCAATGCCGCTTTCTTCGCCGGTTTTGGTTTCGGGCCGCTTATGGGAGGGATGTTAACTGATCATTTCGACATGAACACCGCCTTTTATACTATGGGAGCACTTAACCTGTTGGCTTTTAGCTTAGCTCTGCTCTGGCTTCCCGAAGTGCGGCTAAAGAAGGAAGTGGCCACAGATCCTCAGACTTCTTTTACCCAGATGATGGAGAGTGGGGTAATAAAAGGGCTAGTTAGCTTCCGATTAGTGTACGCCATGGGAAGAGCAGCTTTTTCCTGCTTCCTGCCCATATTTGCTGCTTCCTATCTAGGATTAGCTGCTGCCCAGATAGGGGCGGTGTTGGCGGCTGACATGTTACTGCTGGCACTACTTCAGATAGTGGGTGGTGGGATTGCCGATAGATTCAACAAAAAGCGATTGATCGTGATAGGAAATCTAATCAACCTCAGCTTCATAGCTTTGATTCCTCTAATGCAGAGCTTCTGGCAACTGTTGGCTTTATGTTTGGTTGGTAGCCTTGGAGGAGCTCTGTCTATGCCAGCAGCCTCAGCGTTAATGGTGGGGGAGGGGCGAAAATATGGTATGGGCTCGGCTATGGGAATATTTACTATGGCGATGAGCTTAGGCATGGCTGTGGGGCCAATTATAAGTGGACAGGTTTACGACTCCTGGGGAATAAATTCGGTGTTTTTTGTGGGGGCTTGTCTTATCCTTTTGGGGACAACCGTTTTTGTCTGGCTTACCAGATGAAATGGCGATCATAATTTGGTTGCCGAGGCAGCCTCTATCTGGAAACCCCTCTTGGATAATTTCCCCTTTAAGGCAGCCAGGTGCAGCAGCCCGGTAACAGCAATGATATTATTATGTTCCCTGGCGCACTCGCTGAGGATGTTGGCCATGTGATCTTCCCGCTGATCGCATATTGCTTGTTTAAAGTGAGGGCTCATCCAGCCCTCTATATTGCGCCAAAACTGCGGCTCTAGCTCAACCGCCTTGATAAACACCCAAGCCGGATCGAGCCCATCAATGGTGAGCCACAAGCTGGTAAGTCTGGCTAAGATGGCTGAGGTTATAAACGGCAGGCCAATTATTCTCCTCAGCCACACCCGCAGGTCCAACAGGTCTTTAGCTTGCCCCTCCACGATTTGAGGGAGTATCTCATGGCGAAAATTTTTGTCCATCATCATCAACTGGGCACCTGTTTCTTTAGCTGCATCGATAGCTCCTCTCATGTCATCGCCGGCGTGTGCCCCACGAAGTCGCGCTATAATCTCCTGATAGGTGAGGGGGTTAGCGGAACTTATTAGGCTGTGGTATCTCTCCTCATCAAGCTCCACACATACCACCTGGGGTGATCTTTGGGCGACAAACTCTCTCACCTTATCCCTCAGGTCGAACACATGGGCTGTACCCAGGATAGTTATTTTGTTGGCCAATTTCCTCCTAAGTTGCGGCGGCTTCCTCTATTTCTATATATTTATACACGGTAATGGCAAAGTCAGGGCACATCCAACCACAGACGCCACAAGCGTTACACTTTTCCGGATTAGCAAAAATAGGTAGCAAGTATCCCTGAGGACTAAGCTTATCCTTAGGTGGAGCGATGCATCCTCTGGCGCAGAATTTGGCACACAGCCCACATCCCTTGCAAAGCTGCTCCTCAATAACTATTTCGCCTCTGGTCATCTTTCCAACCTCCATAGTTCGTTATTAGTCTTGCCCCTTGTCTTAATGCCTCTTTGTTAAGGGGCAGCAAGGCCTCCCCCCTCCCCCCGCGCAGCCGACCCTCCAGAGCTTTCTCCACAAGCTCGAGGGGTACTGCTTTGGTTGCTTCCAGATATGCTCCCAGAAGAACCAGGTTAGCTACCCGATCATCACCTAATTCTATAGCGCTTTTGGTTGCGGGAATATAGAATACCTCGATATCCTCTCTGGTGATCTTATGGGGTACCACTGAGCTATCCAAAAATAGCCTGCCTCCGGGTTGCACCCTGTTCTGATATTGTTCCACAAATTGGGGGTGCATGATGATCACCGCTTGTAACTCAAAGGTGATTGGCGAGCTAATCTCCTGGTGAGAAATAATGACGGTGCATTCACTCTGACCTCCTCTCATAATGGTGGCATAGTGGGGGAAATAGCTCACATGCTCATACCTTGATCTGCCTGCCTCGGCCAGTAGCCGGCCGAATAGTAAAGCCCCCTGACCACCAACCCCAGCTACGGCTACTTGGAATTGACTCACCTCCTTTTGCTCTACAATAACGAACGCCCCCTTAATCTCGAGCTATTTTAGCTGTTAGCTATCAGCTTGAAATCAGTAATCGATCTGGGCTACATTCTTGAACTCACCCAGTGGGTATTCGGCTATCATCTTCTCCTCAATAAATGTCAAACAATCAGAGGGGCTCAGTTGCCAATTAGGTGGGCAAGGGGAAAGGAATTCGACCAGAGTATACCCCACCCCTTCTATCTGCCGTTGAAAGGCTGCCCTAAGTGCCTTCTTGGCCCGCTGGCGGTTGGCCGGGGTATGGACACTGACTCGGCCAGAGTAAGCCGTTCCCCTCATACTTGCTGCCAGCTCAGCGCCATGAAAGGGGAAGCCTGTAGTCCGGGGGTCTCGTCCTTGTGGAGTAGTGGTAGTACGCATACCCAGCAAAGTAGTCGGTGCCATCTGTCCCCCGGTAGTTCCATAGCAGGCATTATTTAAATAGATGGTAGTGAGCTTTTCGCCACGAAGCAATGCAGCCATAAACGATCCCAGTCCGATAGCCCCTAACTCCCCGTCACCCTGTATTGTGAATACTATTGTCTCAGGATAGATACGTTTGATGGCAGTAGCGATAGCTACACCAGGGCCATGGATGCCCCCAGCCATGTCTACATCCAGATAGGCAACCCACCTTGCCGAGCAACCTCCTCCGGTTATTCCGATAGCTTGACCTTCAATGCCCAACTCTTCAATCACTTCACAGAGCAGGCGAAGGATGATGCCATAATGACACCCGGGGCAATGGTGGTGCGGGCCGGGAAGCTTCAGCTTAGGCGGGGCACAAACTACCTGCTTAACCACGTCCTCTGCCCTCATATCAGAGCCTTTACCTCTTGCAGCACCCTTTCGGGGTAAATCAAACCTGATGGTCCGGGGATATGACGCGCCAGAATATTCAACAGGTGTACCGGAACTTGCCCGCCAACTGCTACCTCAACATCCTCCACCAACTCCCCGGGGCTATCCTCTACTACTAAAACCTTTCCCGCTGCTAACCCCGCCTCCCTAATCGCTCGCTTGGGGAAGGGCCACAAAGTTATCGGCCGCAACAGCCCCACCTTCATCCCCTGAGCCTGGGCTCTATCCACCGCATCTCGAGCTACCCTAGCCATAGAGCCATAAGCCACCAAGAGAAGTTGTGCTCCCTCAGTTTTATAAGTTTGGTACCTTGTCTCGCTAGCTACTATTTCTTGATACTTGTCTAGTTGCCGACTGAAGTAGCCGGTAACCCCTCCCCAGACCAAGCCAGAGAGGTGGCAACTTCGTCTCCCTTCCTTTTGAGCCTTACCCTTAAGTGCCCAATCTTTCTGCGGCAACGGCTCAAAGTCTAGTCTCCTTAGCTCTATAAGCTCTGCCACCCTACCAAGGATGAAATCAGTAAGTACGATGACTACTATACGATACTTATCAGCCAGATAAAAGGCAAGTTGTACAAAGTCGAAGATCTCTTGGGCAGAATAAGGGGCAATGACGAGGCAGCGATAGGCCCCATGTCCCCCACCTTTAGTAACCTGGCGATAGTCAGTTTGACCTTGTTGTCCACCGGTCCCCGCTCCAGGGCCCAGTCGCATCACCTCAACAATTACTGCCGGGGCTTCAACTGCTGCCAGGTGAGAGATGGCCTCCTGCATCAAGCTGAAACCAGGGCTAGAGGTGGCAGTCATCACCCTTTGTCCGGTTAGAGCACCTCCAAAGAGCATATAGGCCACCGCCCCCTCACCCTCCGGCTGAACATAGACCCCGCCTATCTGGGGCAACTCTCGGGCCATAAACTCTGCAATCTCATTCTGAGGAGTGATGGGGTAGCCAAAGAAATATTTGCAGCCGGCATAGATAGCTCCTCGGCCTACTGCCTCATTCCCCTCACATAAAATTTTCTCCCCTGTCATCGCCCTTTCAGTTTAGCTCCTCAATAGATTCTTGGCAATAGCTGGTTAAGAATTGCCCACAAGGTGTCGGGCTCAGGGGCTTGGCAAATCTGCTTTGATCTCTTCCTCAATCACCAGCTCCAAGGTGCGTCCATTGGTGACGACCTTGACCCGTTCCTCTATCTTCAGTCTGCTGCCTTTTCCTTCAATCTCTCTTTGGGCCACTTCCACCTTGGCACGGGAGTGCTCAACTCAGGTAGAGGTTCCTCCCGTCCAATAGCTTTCTTATTCTGGTCAACTTCTCTTCCCGATTGCGGGCCAGTTCCTTTGCCCGCTCAGGATTGCGGCGCAAGATATAACGCACCCCGTCCGCCTCCACTTCGCCAAGCTTCTCATCAAACAGCTCCATCTGAGACATACCCTCTCGCGGTGATGTCCTAATCTTGGCTTTGGTGATCGCGGTGATATAGTGAAACCTCTTCTCATCTCGGTTATACCCAAAGGCCACCAAGACGTTGTGGATACCCTCAAGGTACGAGCTGGTCACCTCACACAGAAAAAGCTGTGGAGTTGCACTACCATAACGCTGCCGAAACAATCGTTTTTCAATGGCTTCCTGTTGTTGGCATAGTCACGCCAGAGGGCTGTAAAGATGATCCTCATTGAAAGCGTCCAATCCAAGAAGATCAGAGGCCGCATGACTTTCGGCAAGTCGGACAGCGCTCAGACGAGAATCCTGATCAATGCACCGGGCCAGCACTTGCCATAGAACTAGCCGTCCCTGCCGATGATTGCCAAGTGCCTTTGCTAAACCGATCCGTTCTGCAATCGCCTTCAGAGGGGGGACTGCTCCAATACGCATTCCTTGTTTTGTGCCAATTTCCTCCAGGCTAACAAGCTCAGTGAGATTGCCCTATTAGTGGCTACACCATTGCTCAATTGCTAGCTATCTTCACCCCCAATTCAAATTGTCGCTCTCAGCTTCATTTTTGCTCCAAGATCGCTAACTCTTCAAAGCTGATTTTTAAACAGCCTCGAGTATTAGCCAGGCTGTATCTTAAACAATTTGGGTTACTTTTTACATGATTCAACTATCTCCTCTTCGGTTACACATTAGGTGATTCAATTTGCCCCTTTTAAACCTTTAGTGTAAACTGGTAATTGCAAGGACATGTTAGCTGCAATAACAACATGATGCGGTGCTGCTCATTATCAGCTAGTAACTAGTAAATTGATACGAGACTCAATATCAATTTGCAATTTGCCGCAAAAGTTGCCTTTTTACTTTGTGGTATAATCTGAAAATGAAAGGAGGCGAGATGGTGAAACTAATTAAAAGGGGCAAAAGGTTAGGTTTGGTTATGGTGTCATGCGCCTTGATTTTGGCGTTGGCAGCCAGTGCCACCATCCCGCAAGTCGCTAAGGCAGAGCCGGGTGAGAAGATTGTTAAGATAGCATATCACGGCGTTTACACGGGGGCACTTGCCTCTACTGGTGTGTGGGTAGGTAATGGAATGAAGGATTGCATACGCTACCTAAACGAGCAAGGGTATATTCCTGGTGTTAGGTTGGAGTTTACCTGGCAAGAGACTGGAGGACTAATCCCCCGTCACATCACTGCTCATAAAAGGTTTAAAGAAGCAGGAGTAATGGCCGAGGTAAGTATAATAGGAGATGCAGCAGAAGTGCTTTCCGAAACCCTGCAACGAGATGAAATACCATTTGTAGTGCTGACTTATTTTACCGAAGCTATGGTGACCAGACCTGTTCCATGGATCTTTTCCCCTGACGCCACCTTTGGCGACAATGCAGCAGCAGGGCTCAAGTGGTTCAGAGACCAGTGGACTGAGGAGCGCCGCCCTAGGGTGGGAGGCTTTGGCTATGAACACCGAGCGTACTATGAATTTCTCGATGGGGTAAAATGGGCTTGTGAACAGTATGACATGGAGTTTGTCGGCTATGAGGTCGTACCGCTGCTGGGAGCGATCGATACCTCTACTGAATGGCTAAGGTTAGCCGGCAAAAAACCAGATGTTATCACCGGCGTCACTTGTGGAGCAACACAAGTAGTTGCAATGAAAGATGCTCAGAGGTTAGAGATTCAAGAAAGAGGGATAACACTGTTTGACGGTGGCTACTGCGTGGCTGCCACTCTGCATACAACTCGCACGGCTGCCAATGGGTGGTACTTATGCGTTTATGGGGCCTATGCGAACCCATGCGTTTCGAGAGCCCCGCTTCTTAAAACTATATTTGAGGTTCGTGAGAAATATCGTGGCATAGGACAACAGGAATTAATGCTGGATGCTTATATGGGGCCGTGGCCTGGAGTTATGCTTATAGCTGAGGGTATCAGGCTAGCCGCAGAAAAGGTGGGGGTTGACAATCTTAGTGGCGCTACCATTAGAGACGGCATAGTAAGTGTGAAAGACCTCGACATGGGAGGGCTAATGCGTCCAATAACGATGAGCAACGTTAAGCCGTGGTACGGTAACGGCTTCGTGTTGTTCCAGGTTCGAGATTGTATGCCTTATCCTGTTCTTGAGGATTGGTGGCTAGATTATCCTGGTTTCTATAAAACCAGAAACTATTACTAAATACAAGGAGGAAAGATGCGGAGACTCTTTAGACAGGGCAAAAGGTTAGGTTTGGTGGCCATGGCACTTGTTCTGGTCACCGCGCTACTGTTGGGGTCAGTTGCCCCCAGCCAAGCAGCACAGTCGGAAAGGGCTGTGAAGCTAGGCTTGCTGGCTGTTTTTACCGGGCCAATAGCCACTATGGGAAGCGGCATGTGTATGGGGATGACAGATTACATGGAGTATGTGAATAGGCACGGTGGCATTGGGGGAGAAACAAAGGTCGACCTCCTCTGGAGCGAGACTGGTAGAGCACCGATACCTGACGCAATCACCGCCTATAAAAGGTTCAAAGATGCTGGCGTAGTAGCTATAATGACGCCTCTTGGAATGCAGATGTCGCTACTAGCTCCAAGACTGCAAAGAGATGAGATAGTGATGTTTGCAGAAGACCCGCATATACTACCTGACCTGACGATAACTAAACCCGAACAATGGATTTTCGGCATTGACTGTGGCTTCAGTTGCATGTTTGCGACTGCAGCGAAGTGGTTCAACCAAAATTGGACTGAGTCACGGCCCATGAGACTAGGATTAATTGCCTATGACAATGCCGAATCTCGGTCTCTTTTTGAGGACGGAATAGCCTTACCTGCTATTAAACAAATGGGAATTGACTACGTCGGCCATGAGGTTATGCCCCTCATGGGGGCGGTCGATACTACCGTTGAATGGCTTAGACTAGCTGGTAAAAAAGCAGATATGATTTTTGTGTGTGCTTGGGGAGCGACAATGACAACCCTTATAAAGGATGCTGCTAGGCTTGAGATTCAGGGGAAGGGGATAAAGCTGTGTGGTGCTATGGGCAGTATTGATATATATCAGTTTCCAATAGTTCGAGGGGCCATGAACGGGTGGTACGGGATTATCCCTTTAGCGCATGATGTCCTCGCAGCATCACCAGGTGCGAAGGCAATGCTGGAAATGAGTGCAAAGCGCGGCTGGAAGGAAGCGGGGGAACTCTCTATTAACTATACTGGAGGGTGGCTTACAAGCATGCTGCTATGCGAGGGTATAAAGCTGGCTATAGAGAAGGTGGGATATGAGAATTTGACTGGGCGTGCTGTTAGGGAAGGCATAATCAGCATAAAAGACTTTGATTGTGGACTTGGCCTGCCTCCAATAACTATAAGTAATTCTATGCCCTACTGGTCTAGAGGAGAATATATGGAGCAAGTGAGAGAGCTCAGGTTCGTAACAATCAGTGACTGGATAGAAAATGTATATAACTTGGAGTTTCCGCTATAAGTTACAGTTATTTGCAAAAGGAATTATAACAAGGGCGAAGGGGGGAAACTCTATTTTCGGAACAATGACATGATGTGGGGTGCCTGTCCACCGACTAAATTGTTACAGACTCCAATTTGCCGCAGAAGTTGCCTTTTTACTTTGTGGTATAATCTGAAAAATGAAAGG
>DEIJ01000089.1:19707-21008 GCA_002352365.1 Dehalococcoidia bacterium UBA2777
GCTGATACGGGGGTAAGTGCCACTAACGGGCTGAAAGATTGTGCGAGGTTCATAAATGAGCGAGGTGGCATAAATGGAGTTGAGATTATCGTCGACTGGGAGGATACCCGAGGAGAGATACCTAGAACAATTACTGCTCATAAAAGGCTCAAAGAGCGGGGTGTGTTGATAGAGGTGAACATTGTACTGGGGACCGTGGAGGCGAATATGAGATCCATTCTCCGCGATGAAATACCAATGCTTATGGTAACTGGCCACAGTGATTTAACACTGGCTAAAGATGACCAAGGCCTACGCTGGGTTTTCACCCTATTTCCCAGCTATCGCGCTGAGGGGTGGGCACCAGCTACATGGCTTAAAGAGAATTGGACTGAGGAACGTCCACCTAGAGCAGGTGCGATGCTTTATGACCATATATCCGCGCTGGAAGGGGGTGAGGGATTTAAGATCGCCTGCAAAGAACTAGGGATTGAGTTTGTTGGCACTGAGATTGTACCTTGGACGGGAGCTATTGATACCACCACCGAGTGGCTCAGACTAGCGGCTAAGAAACCGGACATGGTGTTTGTGGGTGACTGCGGAGTAACATTGGTAACAAATATAAAGACTGCCAAGAGGCTGGAAATTATGGAGCGGGGCATAAAGTTGGTACACGTTGAGCATTGCTTCGATGATGCCCTACATGTAGTTGGGAAAGACGCTGAGGGGTGGTATGTTTTCCGCCCCTTTCCCTCTGCTACGGCAGATGCAGACCTCCGGGGTATGAAGATCATGCTTGAAAAAGCCGAGGAATATCGCGGTTGGGAGCCCGAGAAGGTTGAAGGATCTTACATCCCAGGGTGGATTGCCATGACTGTTATGGAGGAAGCCTTTAGGTTAGCTATAGAGAAGGTTGGCTATGATAATTTGAGCGGACGTGCGGTTAGAGATGGCCTGGCAAGTATTAAAGGCTTCGACTGTGAAGGACTTATGCCTCCAATAACGCTAAGCGATAAACATCCCTATGCTTGTGAGCGTATACGACTATATCAAATTCGGGAGGGTAAGTTCTCTCTTGTTAGTGATAAGTGGTATCCATACCCTATCATGCTAGATGTTGACTGACATTTGCTGTCACCTAGGTTGTTGCCATCTTGGCCAAAGGCTTAATCGGTGAGCAGTAGTAGGGTGGGTGGAGCGCAGCGAAACCCACCCTTTCTCTTATTCGAAACCCATCTCCATCTCTATCAGCTCTCTTTCTATCGTTTGCCCCCAGCTTTTGGGATAAGGGCCTTTTTGAACGGATGTTCCACCCCATTTTC
>DEIJ01000110.1 GCA_002352365.1 Dehalococcoidia bacterium UBA2777
AGGTGCTGAAGGCACTGGGGATTACTGCGGTCGCCCCACCGCAAGTGTCGGAAACAGACTGAGAAAGGCGATGTAATGACAAACAGGGCTAAAAATGCCCCATTTTGAAGCTACTGTCAAACCCAATTGTCAAACATGGGCTAGGGCACAAAGTTAATTTGGCCTTTAGAGTTGCTGTCGATCAGCAGGAAGCGAAAAAGGTGACACTGCTGCTCTAACCGATCCTCTCCACTTTGAGCAGATTGGTAGTACCTGGCACTCCAATGGGAATACCAGCAGTGATAACCACCAGATCACCCTCCCTGGCGAAGCCCTGCTGGGAAACCAGCTCTATCCCACAGGCAAAAAGTTCATCTACCGATGCTGGCTCAGGAACTACGAAAGGATGAACCCCCCAAACCAGCGCCAAACTCAGGTAGACTGGTTCACAGGGGGTAATGGCTACTATGGGAACCTTGGGACGATACTTGGAAACCCGCTGGGCAGTGCTCCCCGACTTGGTGAAGGCAACTATGGCTGCTGCGGAAAGCTGATGGGCAGTATGGCAGGCGTTGTAGCTTATGGCATCATCTACCTGAGGGGAGAGCGCCGTCCTCCTATCCACTAGTATATGGTTGTATGGTAGAGCCTTTTCGGTTTCGCTTCGTATGCGTGACATCATAGTCATTGCCTGAACTGGGTACTTACCTGTAGAAGTCTCTGCTGATAACATTATAGCATCGCTGCCATCAAGGATAGCATTGGCTACATCAGTTATCTCGGCCCTAGTAGGTGATGAGGAATACGTCATCGATTCCAACATCTGAGTAGCCGTAATTACTGGCTTCCCGGCGCAGTTACACTTCCTGATGATCTCCTTCTGGATCAAGGGTAATTGTTCCAGAGGAACTTCTACCCCCAGGTCGCCGCGAGCTACCATGATGCCATCGGCTAAGCCCAAAATTTCGCCGAAATGGTTTACTGCCTCACTCCTTTCTATCTTAGCAATAAGAGGGAGATAAGTTCCCCCCTTGCTTAACATCTCCCGAACCTCAATCACATCCTCTGCCTTGCTCACGAAGGAGAGGGCGATAAAATCAACCCCACTCTCTACTGCGAAGGAAAGGAGATGTTGATCCTGCTGGCTTAAGAAGGGGCCCGGGAAAGTCACCTTGGGGATGACGATCCCCTTGCCTGGTTTGAGTAAACCACCCACTAGGACTAGGCTCAGGACTTCAGTATCGGTAATGGATCTTACACTTAGCTGCATCGCTCCATCATCAAGCAGGACCACCTCACCAACCCTGATCCCCCAAGGCAAATTGGGCAAGCCGATTGAGATTTGACGTTCATCTTGAGGTACCTCCGAGGTGGTAAGGACAATATTTTCCCCCTCAACAAGCTCCACTTCCCTACCCTGCCAAGTCTTCGCCCTGAGCTTAGGGCCGGGCAAGTCTGCCAAGATAGCCACCGGGGAGCCTGATTTTTTAGCCAGATTACGGATGATACGGATGTAGCGGGCATGTTCCTCCAAAGTTCCATGGGAGAGGTTCAGACGCGCCACATTCATGCCGAGGTTGATAAGGCGTTCTATTACCTCCTCTGACCCACTGGCCGGGCCTATAGTGCATACTATTTTGGTTTTCCCTTCGAGTTTCATCTTCGCCAGGCTTGCCTCTTTTGTCCTTAAGAATGGTGATGGTGGCGATTAAGCCAGCTTGGCTCCTTTCCCTTCCTTAACTGACTCACCACTTGGTATCCAGTTGGTGACAAAATCGCTCTCCGTGACTTGGGGGTAGACCTTACAGTTTCTGCCTATCTTTGTACCTGGGGGAATCCTAGCCCTCTTACCCACCAGGCTAATCCCGGTATTTAATATCGACGATTCCTCTTTGTTGGGAGAGAAATCATCACCGAAGCCAAGGTAACAATCTTCCCCGACGACTACTTCCTTATCCAGGATACAGCGGTCAACTACGCTTCCCCTTCCGATTACGCTGTCCAACATTACGATAGAATCGTTTATCACTGCTCCTGAGCCTACCTTTACCCCCGGTGAGAGCACTGAGTGATTTAGACTGCCCTCGATAATGCAGCCATGAGAGATGAGGCTATTTGTTACCCTTGCTGTGTCCGAGAGGAAGGCAGGGGTTCTCTCCTCGCTCTTGGTATAGATAACCCAATCATCCTCCAAAGCCAAAGCAGGTGGGCTTGCCAATAGATCCATGTTTGCCTGCCAATAGGACTGTACGGTACCCACGTCCCTCCAATAGCCGTGGAACGAATAGGCAAAGACCTTGTCCTGGGTAAGCAGACGAGTAACTATCGAACGGCCAAAGTCATGGGCCGAGGTTTTATCCTCGGCGTCCTCAATTAAGCAATCAATCAATTTCTGTCTATTGAATACATAGATGCCCATAGAGATCAAACTGCCTTTGGGCTTCTTGGGCTTTTCGGCAAAATCGATCACCATCCCTCGTGAATCTGTGGTTATGACACCGAAGCGGCGCGCCTCACGTAGAGGAACCTCGGTGGCTCCAATGGTCAGATCGGCCTCCTTTTGCTCATGGAAGGTAATCAGATTGCGGTAGTCCATCTTATAGATGTGATCACCGCCGAGGATAAGCACCAGTTCGAAGTCCTGCTCTTCAACATAGCGCAGGTTCTGGTATACTGCATCAGCAGTTCCCTTATACCAATCTGAATCCCCTCTCCCCAAATAAGGCTGGAGCAATCTTATCCCCCCCCGCCGATCCAAATCCCATGGCCTGCCAATGCCAATATGGTCATTGATGGAGTGAGGGCAGTATTGGGTAAGCACAGCAACATTATGGATTTCTGAATTAGCGCAATTGCTCAAAGTGAAATCTATCATGCGGTACTTCCCGGCGAAGGGGACGGCAGGCTTTGCTCTTTCCTGGGAAAGTATGCTCAACCTTTCGCCCCGGCCTCCAGCTAATATCAGGGCTAAGACCCTCTTCATCCTCTTATTTGCCTCCACAGGCACTGTCACTCAACTGGTTGAAAATCTTTAGATAATCCCTCAAGTGTCTGGTGATAAGGAAATTCTGCCTGATATATTCCTTTCCTGCCTTGCCCATTCTCTCCGCTGTCTTAGGGTGGTGCAGCAGGTGTAGCACCCGATTGGCAAACTCAGCTAAGGTGATTACCAGATACCCATTTCTTCCGTATTGAATCTGGAGTGGGATACCCCCCACCCCTCCGGCCACCACCGGTTTTCCTTTCCATAGGGCCTCAGCTACAGCGAGCCCAAACCCCTCTCGCAACGATTTCTGAACCACCACTGTAGATGCCCGCTGGAAGGCGTTTACCTCAATATTGCCCACACCGTTAAGGTTGGTCAGGAAGTGAATATCAAAATCTTCACCAGCACGGCGGAGAGTTCGCTCAAAGCATGCCCAGCCCTCAGGATCATCATGGGCCATGGAGGCGACCATGATTAGCTGAACCTCGGGCATTTCCTTCTTCACCAGACGATAGCCATCTATTACCCCTAGAGGATCCTTCCACTGGTCAAAGCGGGAAATCTGAGATAAAATGGGGCGCTGGGTATCAATCCTATACCGAGCAAGGATTTCCGAAACCGTACCGGGGAGAAGGTCTATGTTCTTGGGACTCAGTGGGTCTATAGCTGGGGGGACGATAAATATCTCCGGGCCATTTAGATCCTCAGGGACAAAGTCTTCTAAGGTGAAGATGGCAGCGTGGTATATCTCCACATAGCGGTGAAGGAAAGCCCACACTTCAGGTTGAGCTTCAGTGAGGTCGAGGTGGCACCGCCAGATCCACTTGCCACGGCATTGGCCACCATTCCGCTGAGAGAGGAACTGGAGGATACCTGCTGGCTGAGGATCATGGACGATTACAAAATCAAAGTCTTGGTCAAATAGATCAGCATTCATTTGATTATACTGGAGCCAAATATCATACTTCTCTGGAGTCCACTGGATGGTGGCCCCCTGAAGGCTATTATGCATCGCTTTAGTAACGGTGAAGAATTCATCAGTCCCCCGCATCACTTGCCACTCAGCATTGAGCCCCAGGTTTTGCATTAAGGGGACAAGCGTAGCCAATAGCTCAGCCACACCCCCACCAAAAGCGGTACCATTTATATGGAGCACCCGTGCTCCTCTAAATGGCTCAGCTAATCGATATATCTCATCTACCCGCTCATCGCCTACTATGGCCCGATAATCATCTATAGACTTGACCACAGTAGATACCGAACAAACACCCATGCGCCCCTTACTCCCTCATTGACAGCATGAATTGAAATAGCTTCAGGTAGTCTCGCACATAGCGAGTAATCAAGAAGCTTTGGCGGATATGCTGTCTAGCCTTTCGTCCCATTTTATTAGCTATCTGAGGGTTAGCTAGCAGGTAAGTTATTCTCTCCGCAGCTTGATGATTATCATCAACCAAAAATCCTGTCTCGTCATCTATTATCAATAGGGGCATTCCTCCTGCCCTCCCCCCTACTACAGGCCTGCTGCTCCACATAGCATCAGCTACCGTGAGCCCAAATCCATTGCCAACTGATCTTTGCACTACCACCTGCGAGGCTTGCTGAATGGCGTTTATCTCCACATTCCCCACTTCCTCCGGGGTAGATAAGAGGTGAAGGTCATTATCTGAAGCTGCCTGGTGAGCGAGCTGGCGGAAATAATCCCTGGTATCCATGTCGTCGCTGCGCGGTGGAGCTACTAAAATGAGCTGCACTTGAGGAATCCTCTCCTTAACCAGGTGGTATATCTCGATAACCCCTAGGGGATCAGCGGCTTTATCCAGAGGATATACCTGGCTTATGATCGGTCTTCCCAGATCAATTCCACGCTGGAACAAGACCCCCTCGATTGACTTCCGGGAAAGCTCAGCATTGCGAGGATTTAGGGGATCTATAGCGGGGGTTATCACTCCGGTATATATTGACTTGAGTTCACCTCTGACTTGGCTTTCCTTATCAAATATAGCCGCATCATAATACCTGATGTGGGGATATAGGAGCGACCATATATCAGGGGGGGCAATGCTTAATTCTCTATGACAACTCCAAATCCACTTTCCTAGGTGACGTTTCCCTCTATTGTAGTTGGTCATCGCCGAAAGGATGGCCAAGCCGGCATGATCATGAACTATTACGATGTCGTATTTCTGGCGGAAGAATCGAGCATACATGTCATTGTATTTGAGCCAAGTATCTCCTATGGCTTTGTGCCACTGCACTGGATAGCCCTCTAAGGCTCGGTACATTAGTCTATTCACCTGGTTAAATTCCTCAACAGGGCGAATAACTTGCCAGGAACATTGAAGCCCCAGATAATTCATCAATGCCGAAGCTACCCCAATGGCATCTGTGACTCTAGGACTAAACGCTGTAGAACTCAACTGAAGTAGGCGAAGGCCGTTAAGTGGTTTAGCCAATTTTTCAAGCTGTTGAGTCTCCTTATCTCCAACTATA
The DNA here is from genome assembly GCA_002352365.1 of Dehalococcoidia bacterium UBA2777. Taxonomy (GTDB): domain Bacteria; phylum Chloroflexota; class Dehalococcoidia; order UBA2247; family UBA2777; genus UBA2777. Next base: position 5,459 of record DEIJ01000110.1, read on the forward strand.
TTCCTATAATCCTCAACTGAGGCTGGCTGAATAGGAATTTGGGCTAGTGCTGCAGTTTCCGCACCCTTGGTTAAACCAAACTGCTCTCCTCCCATCTCCCTCATGTTGAGCAGATTTTGCTTAATCACCTGCGGAGTTACTTTTAGAGGAAACTCAGCCAGGTCACCGATAAAAGATTCAGCAGATTCGTGAATCTCTCTCTTTTTCATCTCCCCCCGTCTATCCCTCATGTAAGTTTAACATGCGGGGCAATTCAGCACAAATCTGGCCGTAATCAGCGGCGGTCGGCGAGCTGACCTTCACGGTGTTGAGAGTGGCAACCATCATATACAGCAAGTAATCGAAGGGCTAGTCGATAAAGGGTGGTTAAGAGGTGACAAGAACAAGGGGGGTAATATGGAGATGGGGTACCACTCCTAGCCTTTCTTTAGGGCATAAATAACAATACTCTTGGGGAAGAACAGATTGAGAAAATTTTCCAGTAGGCGGAAGAATTTATGCTTGGTAGTTATATCCCAGGCTAAAAATCGATAATAAAGCGAGGGTATAAAAGCCTTCTCATTATTAAGCCCAAAGAGACAGCGAAAGAACCAATAGATGGAGTGGAAAGCATGTTTATGGCGAATAGCATAGACGCTCAGGTTGTTTTTCTGGAGCAAATCAACAATCCCCTTAGCCTTATACTTCCTGATATGACCCCCAGGATGGCTGTAATCCTTGGATATTCTCCAAAAAATTGCCTCGGTTAGATAAGTGGGTACACTGATCGCCATAATCCCTCCTGGCTTCAACACTCTTACCAATTCTCTAACCCCCTGCTGGTCATCGAGAACATGCTCCAATACCTCTGAGCAGATAACTCTATCAAAAGAGGCATCCTCAAAGGGGAGAGTCATTACATTTCCCCTCATTACATGCCATTCCCCATCGGACTCCCCTTGCTGATCCATGAGATCAAGCACATATCTTGTCTTTCGCAAACAATCCTCGTCCATATCCAAAGAAAAAACTGAGTAGTCACCCAATTTACACGCTTCCCAAGAATGTCTGCCATTCCCACATCCGGCATCTAAGATTCGCTCGCCATCTCTCATCTGGAGAAGGTCGAAATCCACAGTGAGCACTTATAAAACCTCCTGATAAACTTCCACGGTTTTCTTAGCTGCTTCCTGCCAGGTAAAAAGCCGTTCAATGCGTTTCCTGCCTGCCTCGCCCATTTTCCTGCGCAATGGTTCATCAGCTAAGAGTTGCTTGATCGCTGCTGCTAAGCTGAGGGGGTCTGCCGGAGGCACTAGTATACCCGCTTCGCTATCTTCGCCAACTACCTCGGGGAGTGCCCCTCCCCTGGTGGTGATAACTGGCAGCCCACAAGCCATCGCCTCGGCAGGAGGAAAACCAAATCCTTCATATAGGGAGGGAGTAACTGCAATCTCGGCTGCTGAATAGCACCTAGCTAGCTCGGCTACACTCAGCCTGCCGGTAAAAGTAACCCTGTCCTCAAGACCATGTTCCTTCACCAACTGGGGGGCATATTGAGTATCTGGGGGCTTTCTATCTACAATGGTCAATTTCACTTTTACCGCGTCTTTTAGTATTTGCATTGCCTTTAGCAGATAGAGAATGCCTTTCTTCCGATCCTCAGTACTACCCACCATGATGAGACTATTTGGTTCCTTCAACACACCATCCTGGTTCCTGAAGGACTCGGTATCAACGCCATTATATACCACTCTCAACTTGCTCTGCGGAATGTTAAAGGCACGCTGGGTCTCCTGAGCTGAAGCCTGAGAGACGTTTATCACTCTATCCAGCCGCTGGGCTACTATGCGCTGCATTGTACAAAAGGAGTAGAATATCCTGCGTTGTAAGTTTTCCTTGAGGTTTCTGGCCTGTGCCAGGTGAGCTTCCCTATCAATGGGAATAGGATGATGGATGGTGGCCACCACAGGAGTCTCGCGGCGCTTCATTAGCAGTAGCCCATAGCCTAAGCACTGATTATCATGGACGATGTCAAATTTATAGTTGAGCTTTAGTAGCTTCTGATAAGCCCGGATGCTAAATGTAAAGGGTTCGGGGAAAACCCCAAACTGCGTAGTTGCCCATTCATAAAAGTTGAGCGGAGTAAAGAGCGAAGAAAGCTTTAGAGAAGGAGACTTGTTAACCTTTTCATAAGGGGAATCATATAATCTTAAACTTTCTAGTCGGTGCATCCTTATCCCCGGAGCGACATTGGGGTAAGGGGGACCTGCCATAACCTCAACCTCATGCCCCAATCTTTGTAGCTCCTGGGATAAATAATAAAGATAAACCCCCTGACCACCACTATATATATCCCCTCGATAGCAAAGCAAGCAGATTCTCAACTTTAGTCCTTAACCACTTTGTTTTTCGCTCCCGAAGTGTGACCGCCACCCTGTTTCAAAGTAAAGCTTAGCAGTCCGGCAATGCTTTTAGCATCGCAGATCTCGCCTGAGCTGATGAGGCCGGGAATACGATCAAGGGATATTCGAACCAACTCAATACTTTCGGTATCTTCGGCATAAAGAGGGTGGGGGGAAAGGGCGCTGGCGAGATAAAGGTGTAAGTACTCTGTAGAGTAACCAGGAGCGGAATAAAAGCCGGCTAGCCTTTCGACTTTACCCGGGAAATAGCCAGTCTCCTCTTGCAGTTCCCGACGCACTGCCTCTTCGGGACACTCACCAGGATCAATACTCCCGGCAGGAATCTCTAAAAGATCCTTGCATATAGCTTGGCGAAACTGACGCACTAATAGGATATTATTCTGGTCATCAACGGCTACAATAGCCACGCAATCGCTATGTTCCACAACCTCTCGGGTAGTTCTCCGGCCGGTGGGCTTTTCCACTGTATCTACGCGCAACCTTACAGCACGCCCATGATAAATTTGCTCACTGGCGAGTGTCAGCTCCTTCTTGCTCATCAAAACCCCCCGTCCTTTAGGGTCGCTTTATACCGGGCTAAAGAGAGCCCTCAGCAGTTAACCTCCCATATGCTATGCCTAAGCTAAAAGCGATCAGCTCGGGTGTTGGTTCCTCTCCCAGTAGCGTTTCTAATAAATCACCTTCTTCTCCAAATTCTGGCTCAAAGAGTAGTCGGCTGGTCAAGACCCACTTTAGCGTAGCCAATAGCTTCGTCACTATATGTAAATCTCCCCGAGCGGGCAAACAGCGTGGCATTTCTTGAAGCAATTTCTCTAACTTCACCTTTTCCGCAGCGGTTAAGGGGCGAAATCTCCGGCGCATCTCCTCATCCATCTCTTCCATACTTTGCACCAGTTCACGCGCAAGAGCAAATCCCTCCTTTTTCCTCTTCCTGCTCTTTGCTGCTTTAGAGGGTTTGGATTTCCCCCTTCCCTCAAGTTCGGTTAGAAATTCATCGAAAGGTGTTCCTTCCATTCTCCACCTCCTTATCTCCAGCTCTAGTCAAATTTTCCCTCTGATAAATCAAAGCCACTTCATCGCAATTGGGAAACTTGGGGCAGCGGTAGCATTCCGCCCAGACTTTACGGGGGAGCTCCAGCTTATCCACCCGCCGGAAACCAAATCTTTCAAAAAAGATGGGTTTATAGGTGAGACAAAAAACGGTAGGGATATCCAACTCCATTGCTTCTCTCAGGCAGGCTTGTACCAGATGAGCTCCTACCCTCTGATTTTGAATCTCCTCACTCACCGATACTGTCCTAAGCTCGGCTAAGTCTGACCAATATATATGAAGGGCAGCACAGGCAACTACTTTCTCTCCATCCCTAGCCACAAAAAAATCCCTCAGATTCTCATAAATATCGCTAAGCGCCCGGGGCAACATCTCACCTTTCTCAGCGAAATGATTAGCCAGCTTGTGTATCTGGGGAACATCAGCGAGTTTGGCCTTCTCTACTTTCACCTGCTCCTTGTAATCTACGCTCTAGCCTGCGGTAAAAGGAACCCTGGGGATGAATACGAAGAAAGTGGGCCAGGTGAGGGCTGCGCTCTATTTTGACCTTATCACCATCATGCAAAGCGAAATTCAATTGACCATCAAGGCTAAGCATGGCCTGATGTTCAGTGTGAACCTCAAGCTCTATAGTAACTGTAGGTGGTAGCACCAAGGCATAAGGCATAGCCAAATGAGCAGCAATTGGCTTGAGCACGATCTCTCGAGCTTGGGGATGGAGGATAGGACCTTGCACTGCCAAAGAGTAGCCAGTGCTGCCGGTGGCTGTGGCGATGATCACGCCATCAGCTTTGTAGGTGGTCAATAGATCACCATCGATGGTGGTCTTTATGTAGATCACCCTGGGTGTTTCCCCCCGTCCTACCATCACATCATTCAACGCATGAAGCGGGGGAGGGTGAGATTCTTCGCCCGCGGCAAGCAGCTTTACTTGGAGCATAGTGCGTTTATCGATCCAGCCTCTGTCACTAAGCAGGGCAGAGAGTTTATCTTCCACTTCCTCAGCACACAGTTCGGTCATAAACCCCAACTTACCCAAGTTTATTCCCATAATAGGTATCTCCCAGGGAATTAATGCTCGGGCTACCCGCAAAATAGTGCCATCGCCGCCTATGCTCAAAATCATACCACTGCCTGGAGCTTGCGCCCTCACCTCCGCCTCATCCCAGGCAGAACAAAGCCAACTTGAGGTATTTGAACTAGGAAAACTCCGCCCCAGCTGCTCAGCTAGTGTTGTAGCCGCAGCGATCATCGGGTGATAAACAATACCTACCCTCTTCAGCAAGGTAGCAACTTCCCTTTGTCAATAGATCTTGTATAGATACGCCAAAAAAGAAAAACTTTTTAACGTGCATCTAAGTCTATCACCACTACTTGATACCGTCAAGGAAGGCAAGCGGCATAATGGTGGCAGACTACATAATGCTCTGTCTCAACAGCAACCATTTTTGGCTTCCTCCCCTTGCAAACCTCCGTAGCATACTTGCACCGGGGATGAAATCTACATCCTGCTGGCGGATGCATCAAGTCAGGTACCGAACCTGGGATATAATCCATCTCCGCTTTTCGTTGAGTAATGCTAGGTACTGCAGCCAAAAGCCCTCTAGTATATGGGTGAATGGGGTGAGCAAACAAGCTCCGGACATCAGCTATCTCGCAAACGCTGCCAGCATACATCACCCCCACCCTATCACTTACCTCGGCCACCACGGCTAAGTCATGGGTGATGAGCAGAAGAGAGGTATTAGAACCTCTTATCAGCTCGGCCATCAATTCTAATATTTCAGCCTGGATGGATACATCCAGAGAGGTGGTGGGCTCGTCGGCGATTAGGAGAGAAGGTTGGCTAGCCAGTGCCATGGCTATTACCACCCGCTGACATTGACCTCCGGAAAGCTGGTGAGGATACTTTTTGGCTATCTCCTCAGCGGGTGCCAACTCCACCGAGTTCAGTAATCTCAGCACCTCTTCCTTCGCCTTTTTACCATCTATCCCCCGATGAGTATTTAAAACCTCTCCTATTTGGGCCTCAATGCGGTATAGTGGATCAAGTGAGCTCGATGGGTCTTGGCTAATAAGTGCTATCCTCACCCCCCTTAGCTTCAACATTTGCCTATTGGAAAGCTTAAGTAAATCCACCGGACCTGGGCCTGTCATCCTTAGGCGACGCCGAAGAGTATCGTCGTGGAAAAGTACTTCACCTCTTGATACTGAGGCCTGGGGGGGGAGTAGGCCTAAGATGGTCATCGCTGTTACGCTTTTCCCACAGCCAGTCTCGCCAACCAAGGCAAATGTTTCGCCATATCTTATCTCAAATGATACGCCGTCTAAGGCAAAAACTTCCCCATCCTCGGTATGGAAATGCATCGCCACATCTTTTACCACTAATAAGTTCTGACTCATACTTTCATCCTCGGGTCTATGGCATCCCTCAGCCCATCACCCATGGTGGTAAACCCCAAAACTGACATGAATATAGCGATTCCGGGAAACATGACCATATACATATAGCATGGCTGAGTCACATAGGGGTTGGCATCCCGGAGCAATCTTCCCCAAGAAGGCGTGGTCATCTCCGCCCCAAACCCCAAATATGATAGGGCTGCCTCAGTCAGAATCACCGAACCTATTCCTATAGTCACTAGAACAATGACCGGCCCAAGCGTGTTGGGTAGAAGATGTTTAAATATTATCCTTCGGCTGCTTCCACCCAAAGCTTTAGCTGCCTCAACAAAACCGGTTTCCTTTAAACTAAGTACCTGCGATCTTACTACTCTGAAAGTTGACGACCACATCAACATGGCGAGCACCAAAAAAATTATCATCAGGTGCATATCTACCCCGATTGCCTCAGCTAAGTTGGCGAAGGTTTCTCTCACCGCCTCGTTCACTTGAAGTGCGCCAACCAACACAATACAAAAGACCAAAAACGGGAAGCTCATGACCACGTCATTGAGGTAGTTGAGCGCTCTATCTGTTCCTTTGCCAAAATAGCCGGCAGTTGCCCCCAGTGTCATGCCGACAAGTGAGGTAATTACCATCACCGAGACACCTAACCCTAAGGAAATTCTCGACCCATAAACGATCAGGGAAAAGAGGTCTTCTCCACTGGTCACTGTACCCAAGGGATGCTCCCGGCAAGGGGGCAACTGAGAGAACTCCTGCCATTCAGCCTGGTATTCAAGAGGATAAATGGCAATATCATCAGCAAAGATTGCCATCACCGCTAAAGTCAACACCACGAACAGTCCAAAAGTAGCCAGTTTGTTGTGGTAAAAGCGCATCAGGAATCTCTGTATTGGATTTGGGCGATCAGCATAATTTGATCCCGCCCATCCTTGGTAAAGGCTACTCAAGAGAAGATACCACACCCCAAGATAGGCACTCAGAGCTAAAAGCCTAAAGCCCCACTGGGGTACAGTTTCGCGGTTCAGCAAGAAGATTTTGATCGAGATGAGGCATAAAGCGCAAACCAGAAATGCGGCAACCTTCTTTCGCTGTTGGGTTATTTTCGGCTCCTTTTTTTGCTGGTAGTCGGAAAATCCTGCCATCACCTTAGCCAAGCTTAACTCTGGGGTCTATCAGTGAATAACTTAGGTCGACTATCAAATTCATTATCACCACTGCCGCGGCATAAACCAGGGTTAAAGCGGTGATTATGGGGTAATCTCTGGCAGTAATGGCATCGACATAAAGTCTTCCCAGACCGTTTATGGCAAAAACCGTTTCGGTTAACACTACTCCGCCTATTAGGATAAGCACCTGCATTCCCACGATTGTCACCACTGGTATTAACGCATTCCTCAGGGCATGCTTTAATATTACTACATGCTCCGGCATCCCCTTTGCCCTCAACATGGTGATATAATCCTGCCTGATGATTTCCAACATGCTTGACCTAGTCAGCCGAGTGGTGGTGGCCATCATGCCTGTCCCTAGTGTTATTATCGCCAGTGAATACGGCTTTAGGCTGGTAAAGAATCCGGGGAAAGACCATAGCTCAGAGTGCGGTACTTGTGGAATCGGGGAGATCCACCTTAGCCCTACTGCTACTATGGCGATCAACATCAGCCCAAGCCAAAAATTTGGCAAGGAAACACCTATCTGGGAGATGAGGACAGCAGCATTATCAGGAGGCTTGTTTTGCTTATATGCCGCTATTACTCCCAAAGGGATAGAGAGGATAACGGAGAATATTATCCCCCATAAACCAAGGTAGGCTGTCCGAGGAAGTCGATCCAGGATGATGCCTAGCACCGCCTTATCCTCATATCTAAAAGAGATGCCCCAATCTCCCATGACAAAACATTTCAGATATGAGAAATACTGCACATATCTTGGCTCATCTAGACCCCAGGCATGGGTCAAAAGCTCAACAGCTTGAGGATCGCTGTGGAGTCCCATCGATACCCTCACTGGATCCCCAGGCATCATAAAGCACAACAAGAACACTATGGTGTATACCCCCAGAAAAACCAAAACTGCTATAGCTAACTTTTTGAGGATGTAACTACGCATTATCTAAACACCCTTTCGGCTGGGTGCAAAAAGCAGCATCAACCTCGATGTCCTGCCTCGAGATAAACCCCCAGAAGTTTTTCAATATGGCTCCCCATATCACCCCAATCATAGTCGTGGAGATAGGGTTGAACGCAAGCAGTGCCTCTAGAGTGGAAGAACCATATATTGGGATGATCTTCCTGGATGATCCTCTCAATGTTATAGCAGAGTTCCTTTCTCACCTGGGGGTTAAGCTCACTTCTAAGCCCCCCGATCAGGGCATCTGCCTCTGGGTTGGAGTATCTGGAATAATTGGGATCAGGAATACTCTTTGTTTCCCACAGGATATAGAAATTTTCTGGGTCGGGGAAATCCATGATCCAGCCCAGCGATAGCATGACAAAATTGCCATCCTCACCCATCATAGTGATGGTGGCAAACTCATACTCCTGGTACCTGATCTCTATGCCCACTTCCTTCAAGTTAGCTTTGAAGCTCTTTGCCCCCCCACGCCAAGTTGGACCAATATATGCCGAGAGTTCGAATTTGAGTGGTTTCCCCTGATATTCCCTGATGCCATCGCCGTCGGTATCGATGGCCCCAGCCTTATCTAAAAGTGCTCTTGCCTTCAGGGGATTGTAGCTATAAGCATACAAGTCGTAAAGTTGCTGAGAGAAGCCAAAGCATCCCGGGGGAAGAGGGCCATGAGCGGGCAAGTATCTGCCTTTGAATATTGTTTGCAGCACCCCTTCCCTGTCCATAGCACAGGCGACTGCCTGGCGGATGAGCTTGTTCTCAAAAGGCCACTTTTTGCAGTTCAGGACGTAGTAGTAAGTAGCCAACTCCGTTCTGGTTATCAAGTGCTCCTTATAGGCTGAAGTGGTGGTGAACTCTTCCCAATATTCTGCCGGCACACCGACAACATTAATCTGCCCTGCCTTAAACGCCTGAACTACGGTGGCTGTCTCCTCACAGACCTTCAGCCAAATCCCATCCAGATATGGCCTCCCTGCCCAATAATCCTCATTCGCCTCAAGCTCCCAATAATCTCCTGATTCGTATGCCCTGAACTTGAAAGGGCCAGTGCCTATTGGCTTTTCTACCCACTCCTTAACCCACCTGCCGTCTTCAAAGTGCTCATTAGCAGAAGTGTAATCTTGGGGCATAATATGGAAGCAGGAGTAAGTCATCAGGCTAAGGAATGGCATAAAGGGAAACCTCAGATGTATCCTGACAGTGTGATCATCGACCTTGTCTATAGCTTCCATATAGTCTGTGACAAAGGAGATGCGTTTAGAGGCATGTGATGGATCCATCAATCTGTGGAAAGAATAGATGACATCGTCGGCGGTAAATAGCTCCCCGTTGTGGAATCTCACCCCCTCACGCAAATAGAAGGTATAGACGAGACCATCATCAGAGATTTCCCACGCTTTCGCCAGACAGGGCATCACCTCGGTTGCTGCCGGCACCATCTGGGCCAGCGGCTCAAATATCTTGCCTACAATTTGATGGGAGGCGACATCAACAACCATAATAGGATCTAAGGTACGGATATCAGCCCCCATTAATCTTAGAATGCCGCCTTGTTTTCGGGCGAAATCAACACTGGCATCATCCCTACCTAAGTACTTATCATAGATATACGGAACGCTGTCACCATCGAAATCCACCTGTTCGAAGTATGCTTTCCACCTGGGAGACATTTGCCGGGGTAGTTCTATTACCCGCTTTTGCGCCAAGGCAGCAGGTATCATCCCCATTAGAAGAATGGCCGCCAGCAATACCAGAGTCGATTTTTTGCCGTACCTCATATTGAGCATCACCTGGCATTATTATATCATAAGGGTGGGAGATCTCTAATGATGCAACATGAGCCCAAGATGAGGAAGCTGATCGATGGGGCGGCAAAATTCGGCCTCGGCCTTACCCCAGGACAAGTGGAACAACTTCAAGTTTATTATGAGGAACTAGTAAGCTGGAACCAGAGGATAAATCTCACTGCTATTACCGATTATGAACAGGTGCAGATAAAGCATTTCCTCGATTCCCTCAGCGTAGCTCTAGTCGTGGAAATGGCCGGGGGGAGGTCAAAGTTTCGCCTTCTAGATGTAGGCAGCGGTGCGGGATTGCCCGGAATCCCATTAAAAATTGTCTTTCCCGAAGTAAAGCTAATGCTGCTAGATTCTACAGCTAAGAAGACAGCCTTCCTGGGTTACCTCATTGATCGGCTGGAGCTAGATGAGGTTGAAGTATTAACCGGACGTGCTGAGCATATTGCCCACCGAGGAGATTATCGACAGCGTTTTAACCTGGTAGTTTCTCGGGCAGTAGGGAGGCTGGCTACTATTGCTGAATTAACTCTGCCCTTTTGCCAAATAGGCGGCATCTTTGTTGCCTTAAAAAAGGGACATATTGATGGGGAAATAATAGAAGCCTTAAGGCCAATAAATATCCTTGGGGGCAAGCTGAGGGAGGTGAAGAAGGTAGAATTAGAGGAACTGGAAGGGCGGCGTTTAGTCATTGTGGATAAGGTCTCCTCTACTCCCCAGCTCTATCCCCGTCGTCCCGGCGTGCCACAGCGGCGTCCACTTTAAACTAACCCAACAAGCCTGGTGACTATTTTCTGCCCGCCGAAATCGAAGGTTTTGGTCGAAGCGGCGAAATTTTTCAAAGTTATCGGCCCCCATGAAAAGAGCGGGCGAATTCCTCACGGGGATCTACCTTAGGTATTTTCTAATCAACGGGGCCAAGTCTTCCTTTAGTCGGGGCGGGATGTGTCTTGATGGGGTAATAATGGCATCCCTTAAAGCAGTAGCACAGCCGCATTCTCGCTTTTCAGGGATACGAGAAGTAGCAATCTTTATGATCCTTTTGGCGGCGTCTGTGTTGCGCCGTAGATTAGCCACTACCATCTTGGTAGTTACCATGTCGTAGCTCTCATGCCAACAATCATAATCGGTGACGCCAGCAAGAGCAGCGTAACAGATCTCAGCCTCTCGGGCTAGCCTGGCCTCGGGAAGAGCAGTCATCCCAATGAGACTAGCCCCCCAAGAGCGATAGAGGTTCGACTCTGCCTTGGTAGAGAATAGTGGCCCTTCTATCACTACACAGGTGCCCCCCCGGTGCACCGTGTTGCCAGCTTCCTCAGATGCGTGGTAAAGGATTTGGCTCAAAACAGGGCAGAACGGTTCAGCAAAACCGACATGAGCTACCAGCCCTCCCTCAAAGAAGGTATTCACCCTGCTTCTGGTGCGGTCGACAAGCTGATCGGGGATAACCAGATCTAGCGGCCGGATTTCTTCCCTTAAGCTGCCTACCGCATTGACTGAAATTATCCACTCTACACCAAGACACTTCAAGGCGTAAATGTTGGCTCGGACTGGAAGCTCAGTGGGACTGAGCCGATGCTTCCTGTCGTGCCGGGCTAAGAAGGCAATCTTCCTACCTTCAAGTGTACCCACAATGATAGCATCGCTTGGCTTGCCGAAGGGAGTTTCCAACCAGATTTCCTCTATATCTGCCAAGCCCTCCAACTCGTAAAGCCCACTCCCGCCGATGATGGCTATTTTTGCTTCAGACATCGGTCCTTATCGTAATCCCTTATTGAGGGAGCCCATAGACGCATACCGCGCACATGAACATGCCCGGGCCACCACCCTGGTTATGAACCATCCCCATCCTGGGATTCTTCAACTGACGGGAGCTATCCTCTGCCTTTCCCTGAAACTGCTTATATATCTCATAACTTTCCCTACAGCCACTAGCACCGATGGGGTGGCCGAATGATTTCAATCCTCCGCTTAGATTGATAGGAATCTCCCCCTCCTGGGTCCAGGCACCAGACTCAATATCCTCTCTAGCATGTCCCCGCTCACAAATTCCCAGAGATTCGCAAGCGATAAGCTCAGAAATAGAGAAGCAGTCGTGGTTTTCGACAAGATCGAGCTCCTTACGGGGGTTGTTGATCCCTGCTTGGGCATAGGCTTCTCTACTAGCGTAATACGTTTCATCCCAAAAGGT
>DEIJ01000142.1 GCA_002352365.1 Dehalococcoidia bacterium UBA2777
CTACCCAAGTGGCCCAGGTTGCTGAGGAGATAGTAGCCGCACTAAAGAGCAAGGATATGGAAGGAGAACTCACCGATCTCAGGGCTGATGTGGCTCAAACCAAGCCGGAAATAAACATACAGGTTGACCCCACTTCTGCGGTAATGTATGGGCTAACCCCAGCCAGTGTGGCGATGGGGTTACGCCACATGATGGTTGGGCAAACAGTGGCCAAAGTGAGCTTGGAAGGCGAAACCTTCGATGTTTTCCTCGCTGGCATGGCTGATGAGATAGGCAGTATTGAGGAGCTCACAGAGGTGAAAGTTGGCTTGTCTCCCCCTGTCCGTCTAGGTGACATTGCCACTGTGGAACGGGGAATGGGGCTAACTCAGGTGCGGCGCGTTGGTCAAAAGCCTGCTGCCACTGTGTGGGCGAACATCACCGCCGCCGATGTGGGGATGGTTAACCGGGAGGTGCAACAGGTAATCGATGAACTCAAACCCAGTTTCCCGCCAGAGGTGGAGGTCAAGATAGGCGGTGTAATGGAGCAGATGATGGAGGGCTTCTCCAGCATGTATATTGCCATAGGCATGGCCATTGGCATAGCTTATCTGGTGCTGGCGATAAGCCTTGGCTCATTACTCAACTCTCTGATCGTTATGGTCAGTTTGCCCCTAGCTTCTATCGGGGCATTGCTGGGGCTATTTATCACCAACCACACCTTAGGCATCTCAGGGCTTATGGGCATACTAATGCTGGTAGGGATTGTGCTTACCAATGCCATCGTGCTTATCACCTTTGTGGAGCAACTGCGGCAGGGGGGAACAGGCGCTCATGACGCCTTAATTGAAGGGGGGCGGATTCGGTTGCGTCCTATCTTGATGACAGCACTGACTACTATAATCGCTCTTGTTCCCTTATCATTGGGTTTGGGGGAAGGGACACTCATGGCTGCTGAGCTGGCAGTAGTGGTCATTGGAGGATTATTCAGCTCCACCCTACTCACGCTATTGGTTATACCGGTCATTTATAGCCTGTGTGAAGGTTGGCGTCATCGCCTTTCCGCTTGATTCAAACCTCAATATCCGAGGATGGAGGGAAAATAATCCCTGAGGCGATGGTTTTGGCAAATAAAGAGGCTCACTTAAGTGCCTTAAATAGGCTCCAGATGAGTACAGATTTTGCTGCAGCCCGAGCTGAGTTAGTTGAATACTTAAGCCATGACATCAACGATAGAAGGGTGCTCGAGGCTATAAAGTGCATCCCACGGGAGAAATTTGTATCTAGTGCCTACCAGTATGCTGCATATGAAGATAGACCTCTCCCTATTGATAAGGGGCAGACTATCTCCCAACCCCTTATTGTGGCTATTATGAGCGCGGCGTTAGAACTGGATGGCTCAGAGAAGGTGCTGGAGGTAGGCACCGGCAGTGGCTATCAAGCAGCAATTCTAGCCAAACTAGCCTGGCGAGTAGTCACTGTGGAGCGCCACCAGGTGCTTGTTGACAAGGCGAAGCAAGTGCTAGCCAAGTTGGGTTACACCAATATTGAGATACATCTCGCCGAGAAGACTTTGGGCTGGCCTCAACAGGCCCCCTATGAAGCTATAATAGTTACCGCTGCTGCTCCTCAGGTTTCTCAGGTTCTTATAGATCAACTTGCCGATGGGGGTCGTCTGGTGATTCCTGTTGGTTCTCGTTATGAGCAGGATTTATTAAAAGCCATTAAACAAGGCGACAAAATTACCACCCACAACTTGGGACCATGCCGCTTTGTGCCCTTAATCGGTAATGCTGCCTGGGGTAAAGAGGAAGATGAATAGCTTCGCCTGGCAAGTTTTTACCTAAAGGTGTTGATTGAGCCTCTTTATTTCCTCCCCCGTGGCATCATAGATAACGATCTCCAAAGGCATCTGCCCGGGAAGAGAATGGGTGGCACAGGCCATACACGGATCATAGGCACGGAAGGCCATCTCCACCATATTTAGCAGACCCTCAGTAGCCACCTTACCCTTCTTGATAAGCCCCTGGGCGGCTTTCTTCACTGACATATTCATCGCCGGGTTATTCTGTACGGTAGCCACGATGAGGTTGGCTTTTTTAATGATCCCCTTCTCATCGGTCTGATAGTGGTGGAGAAGAGTTCCCCGTGGTGCTTCTACTAGCCCCACACCTTCATCGGGGGTGGCACTGGGGATGGTGCGAATATCAGGACTAGTTACCTCCTTATCCTGAGAGAGCTCTAGCAAGTGCTCGGCAGCATAGAGAATCTCAATCAGCCTGGCCCAATGGAAGGCCAAGGTGGCATGAACCGGCTTACCACCTAAGGTTTGATACATCTTCTCATATTCTTCTTGAGCCAGGGGGGTAGCCATACCATCAGCCACATTGAGTCGAGCTAAAGAGTTCACCCGGTAGATTCCGCTATCATCCCCCTCGACAAGTCCTTTCCAGCCGATCTTCTTCAGGAAAGGAAACTTGAGGTAAGACCAGGGCTCGGTATGCTCAGCTATATGGTCGAGATAATTGGCCGCCCGAAACCGGGCGAATTCTTTTCCCTGTGGATCGACCACCTTTATATCCCCATCGTAGAAGTTCACCTTGTTATTCTGGTCAACCAGGCCCATGTAGTAACTTTTCATAAAATAGACGTCGCCGGTGATTAAATCTAGGTAGTCTTTATTAGCCAAAACGAGGTCGTTGAACAACTTGAGGCCTAGTTTGCCAAACTCAACTAGGGATTTGGACTTTTGTTCGAAATCCTGGCGCTCCTCCTCAGTAATGGCCTTGCTCATCCCTCCGGGGAGGCCACAAACAGGATGAGTGGCTTTGCCGCCAATCACTGCTTGAATATCCTGGGCATAAGCACGATGTTTAATGACTTCCATGCCTGTTTCAGTGCCCACTTTAGCAATAAGTCCCAAAATATTACGCTGCGCTGGATCGGCTTGAGGTCCTACAATGAAGTCAGGAGCAGCCAAGGCATAGAAGTGGGCAATGTGGGAGTGGAGCATATGGGCGCAATAAAATAGCTCTCTCAACTTCTTGGCTGCTGGCGGAGGATCAACATGGTATACGGCATCGGTGGCCTTACACGAGGCCATGTGATGTGCCCCGGGTCAAACCCCGCAGATTCGAGTCACGATCCGAGGCATCTCTTCGACTGGCCTTCCCTCAGCAAACCTCTCAAAGCCTCTGAGCTCAGGGATCTGGAGGTAGGCATTGGCTACATCCCCTTCCTCATCAAGTAGGATCTCGATCTTGCCATGCCCCTCCAGCCTGGTTATGGGGTCAATGCTTATCTTTTTCATAAGTCACACTCCCTTAAGTTTGCATTCGCCTTCTTTTCAGCAGGGAGCTGGACATGCCGAATCGATAGAAGGTACCGGCGGGGTCTACTACCTCCTCAACCATTCTGGCAATCTCCCTCTCATCGTCAACATCATAGATGGAGGCTAAGGCACTAAGCATCTTAGCTCCCTGATCTACTACCCCTGCTGGTGGGCCAAAGCAACCCCGACAAGGCATGTTGACCTTAATGCATCTGGCGCCACAGCCACCTCTAGTGGCCGGCCCTAAGCAAATTATTCCTTGTTCCAAAAGGCATCTTTTGGGGTCAGGGATGATTTCATGAGGACGGTAAATTTTGGTGATCTTTTTGTCTTCCTTGACTCGGTCGCACTCGTCACACAGGCTCTTTTCTGAGGCGATTACTGAACCTATAGGGGGTAACTGGCTAGTAGCCAAGGCATCGACTACTTTTAAAATAAGATCAACTGGTGGGGGGCAGCCAGGCACAAAGTATTCCACAGGCACTACCTGGGCTAGGGTGCTCACTGTATCATAGAATTGGGGAAGCTCTAGCTCCACCCCGTCGAGCTTGATCTCAGTTTGTGGGAAAGTTCTAGCCTGATTGTCATTGGAAGGGGCCTCAATATAAGCCCGCTCAAAAATAGTGGTCCTGTCCCAGAAATTCCCCAGTGCTGGGATACCACCAAAGCAAGCACAACTTCCAAAAGCCACCATCACCTTCGACTTCTTGCGGAGTAGATTAGCGATCTTCTCCTGTTCTGAATTCCTTACTGCTCCGTTGAATAGGCAGACATCGATGCTATCGTCTTTCATTGCCTCTACATCGTGGTACTTAAAATCCATGGCTATAGGCCAGAATACAATATCGGCAATATTGGCTATATCCAATATCTTCTCATTGACGTCCAAAACAGCCACATCGCAGCCCCCACAGCTAGCTGCCCAATAAAGAGCCAGCTTCAATTTAGCCATCTTCCCCCCTTCATGCTCG
>DEIJ01000057.1 GCA_002352365.1 Dehalococcoidia bacterium UBA2777
CGGTAAGCACCTCTGGCTCGCCGTCGGTGATAGCTACAGTATGCTCGAAATGAGCTGACAGACTGCCGTCGGCAGTGACAACCGTCCACTGGTCACTATCGAGCTTGGTGCGCCATCCCCCGGCATTCACCATGGGCTCCAGAGCCAGGACCATGCCCGGCCGCAGCAATGACCCTTGGCCAGGAGGACCAAAGTTGGGAATCTGTGGTTCCTCGTGTAGCTGCCGGCCAATCCCGTGCCCGACGTACTCGCGGACTACCGAGAATCCTCTGGATTCGGCGTAGGCCTGGATGGCGGCGGATATATCGCCCAAGCGAGACCCACTACGGGCAGCGGATATACCTGCCGTCAGTGCACCCTCCGTAGTCTCCAAAAGACGCCTTGCCTTGGGATCAATGCTCCCCACCCCCACCGTTATCGCGGCATCGCCATGGAAGCCACCAACAATAGTGCCCATATCCAGCGAAACGATGTCCCCGGATTTCAGCACCCGATCGCCGGGGATGCCATGAACCACCTGCTCATTGACTGATACGCAAAGGTTGGCCGGGAAGCCGCGGTAGCCCTTGAACGAAGGCCTTGCACCCCACCTGGTCAGCTCATTTGCGGCCATGACATCCAGCTCAGCCGCCGTTATTCCCGGCTGCATGGCCTTAGCCAGGTACTCCAGGATGGCGGCCACCACTCTGCCTGCCTGGCGCATCATGGCAATTTCCTCAGGGGACTTGATGATTATTCCTTCACCCATTGGATAACGCCTCCCTTCAGTGCAAAGCTTATGTCCTGTGATTACACGCCAGTACTGGTTGACAGCACAGGCACTGGTATGATAGCATAATTATGGGCATATGGCAACAATTTGCCTTCTGTGGCCATATGACAGCAATATTGAGAACTGGAGATTATAAAAGACTATGGGTAGGTTACCGAACTGGCGGCGTGTCGCCTTCATTCCACAAATAACCTATTTCACACCAGCCGGGGTACCGCCGGGAAGTGTTCAAGAGGTTTGCCTTTCCATCGAGGAGGCTGAGGCCATACGCCTCAAGGACATGGAGGGGCTGGAGCACGAGCAGTGCGCCCAGAATATGCGTATTTCCCGCGCTACATTTGCACGTATCCTGGGGCCGGCCAGGCAGAAGATGGCAGATGCTGTGCTCAATGGCAAGGCGATAAGGATCGAAGGCGGCAACTTCGAGATGGCAATGCGGCGCTTTCGCTGCCTTAACGGGCATGAATGGGCTGTTCCCTTCGAGGTCATGGTAGCTGGGCCTCCTCAGTTCTGCCCCACTTGCAATACACCGAGCATTATGCCCATCCAACCCCCAGGGTTTGGATGGGGCAGGCGCCGGCACAGAGGAGGCAGATGCTAAAAACATACCGTGGTTGGCAGACAAGGCTTTTGCCACAGCATGTAGGTAGTTGAAATGGCAAAAGACACCCTAAGTATTCAATCAAGCAAACGTGACACCGCCCAGCGCCAGCTGCTCCTGGGACTTCTCCGGGAAGCCGAGGGTCATCTCGATGCCGATGAGCTCTACCAGCAGGCTCGCCACAAACAGCCCTCGTTGAGCCTGTCTACAGTCTACCGCAGCCTGAAGTTATTCAAGGAGCTGGGGCTGGTGGAAGAGCACCAGTTTGACGGCACCCGTCGCCATTATGAAACCAAGCCCGAGACCAGGCATCATCACCTGGTCTGCCTGGGCTGCGGACGCATTACAGAGTTCAAATGCCCAACGACAGAAAGGCTGAAAGCCAGGATCGGCAGAGAGAAAGGTTTCGAGGTCACCGAGGCCGAGGTGTACCTGACAGGCTACTGCCCCGATTGCCGGCAGCGTTTGCTGGAGGGCAGAGCCGATGCTGAGCGGAAGCAGGAAATTGTAGAGAGGAGGTGAGCAGAATGCCATTTGGAGATGGAACCGGACCGAGGGGCCTGGGGCCGATGACGGGAAGAGGAGCAGGCTTTTGCGCCGGTTTCGGCAGGCCTGGATTTGCCAATCCGGTGCCCGGAAGAGGCTGGTTTGGTTTTGCCCCCAGTTGGGGAGTGCCATATGGGTACCCTTATCCCGGCAGGTATGGAGCAGGCATTCCCTATGCGGGATACGGCTATCCCTACTACGGCAGGGGCTATACTCCATTCTATGGATACCCCTACGGGTACTCGGCAGCACCGCCTGCTGGAACATGGCCGAGATAGCCAAAGATCATAGCGTTCTGAAAGGAGGTGAGCAACATGCCGTTTGGACTGGGGCCGGCTGGATGGGCCTATGTGCACTCTTACGCTTACCCCTACGCTGGGTTCCCATACCCGGTGTGGCCCTTGGTGGGGTGGCCGCAGAGGCGGCTGGGGATGAGGATGGCCCGGATATGGGGGGGCGACTCCCTATGGTTGGCCCTGGGCACCTATGCCCAAGGAGCAGGAGGTCGCCCTGCTCGAAGATGAGGCGAGATGGCTGGAGAGAGACATGGATAGCATCAGGAAGAGGCTGGAAGAGCTTCGAAAATAGGAGGTGAAAAATGCCAAATGGTTTTGGGTTTGGAAGAGGAGGTGGGAGATGGGGGATGGGATATGGTTTTAGAGGAGGGATGGGGTTTGGATTTAGAGGGATCTCTCCCCCCTGGCCCTATGTCGGCCTGGGAAGAGGGGGATTGCCCAGGCATGAGTATTTCCTGAGTGGAGCAGCAGGGGTGCCTATGGCATGGCCATATCAGCAAACCCCTTATCCTCCTTACTCAGGAGTAGCTCCATTTGGTGCCGGGCAAGCGTCCTATCCCTTCTACGGGGGAGCACCTACAGGGATAATGCCAGGAGCGCCAACTGCTCCCGGAGCAACCCCCTTCGCCCCGCAAATGACCCGGGATCAGGAGTTGGATTCCCTCAAGAGCCAGGCTGACATGATAAAGGGCCAGCTTGAGCAAATCGAGTCAAGAATGCGCGACTTGGAAGCAGGTGGATAAGGGAGTAAACTATGAGAATCGTAATATCAGCGACAGGCCCCAGCCTCGATGCTGAGGTTGACCCCCGTTTTGGCCGCTGCCAGTACTTCGTCATTGTTGACCCCCAGACCATGGGGTTCGAATCCCTGGAGAATGCCCATGTTGTGGCTTCAGGAGCGCTGGAATTGCCACCGCCCAGATGATTGCCAACAAAGGGGTAGAGGTGGTGCTCACTGGTAACACGGGCCCCAATGCCTTTCAGACCCTGTCAGCGGCAGGCATCCAGGTGATCAGCGGGGTGACCGGAAGAATAAGGGACGCCATTGAAGCGTATAAGAGGGGGCAGTTTCAAGCATCCCCTCAGCCTACAGTCAACGCTCACTTCGGAATAGGCGGCATGGGAATGGGACGTGGCATGGGGATAGGTGTGGTCATCGTGTTCAGCCCCCAGGAACTGGCAGCTATGGTGGCGCGTAAGGCAGTCAAGATGGCCCAAGAGGCAATGCATATCCCCATTCTGGGGGTGGTGGAGAACATGAGCTACTTCTTACTCCCTGATACCGGCAAGAGGATTGAGCTCTTTGGCAGGAGCAAGGGCGAGGAGATGGCAAAAGCGGCTGAAGCCCCTTTGCTAGCGCAAATACCTATAGACCCGGAGCTAGCCCGGCTCTGCGATGAGGGCGACATCGAGCACTACGACTCTGAAGTGACAGCTTTGCCAAAGCTTTCTTACAGGCCATATTGGCTAAGACGAAGTGAAGAGGTTTGTAAGTGGAGGAACCAGATGGCCTGGGAATTTGATAAGCTTGAGGAAGAAATCATGGCAGACATGTGGAGCGCCTACACGAAGGCGGCCATCGACCATGCCATGAATCCCAGAAACGTTGGCAGCATGGCGGATACCGATGGCTTCGGCACCAGCATTGCTGCGGGGAGCATGGTTACTGAGCTGGCCAGGGGGAAAGCTGTCATTGAAGGTCTGAGAATAACTCAGCAAGATGTTTTGGATGCTCTGGGTGGGCTGCCGGAGGAGAGCGTTCACTGCGCCCTGCTGGCGGCGAGTACCTTAAAGGAAGCTATCAGGGACTACATGGCTTTTGAAAAGGAGCCATGGAAAAGGGCTTATCAGAGACATTAGCCAGGGATGGGCTTGGAAAGGAGTAGAATCAACGATGCCTCCGATAGTTTCAATTGTAGGGGAATCGAAATCGGGGAAAACAACCCTCATAGAAAAACTGGTTCCTGAGCTGAAATCAAGAGGCTATCAGGTAGCCACCGTCAAGCACGCTGTACATAGCCTGACCTTTGATGAGCCGGGAAAGGACAGCTGGCGTCACGCTCAGGCCGGGAGCGATGCCGTAGTTATCAGCTCTCAAGACAAGCTCGTATTAATCAGGCCCACTGCAGGCGACCTTACCTTAGATCAGATAGCTCGCATCTTAGGCGAGAACTGCGACATCGTTCTTGCCGAGGGCTTCAAGCAGAGCAGCACTCCCAAGATAGAGGTCCACCGCAAGGAGGTCGGTGCACCCCTTGGCTTGGTCGATAAGCTTATGGCCATCGTTACCGATGAACCTTTAGAAACCAAGAAAAGGCAATTCTCCTTTCAAGATGTTAAGGGGCTGGCTGACCTCCTGGAAAAGGGCTTTCTTAAGCCTCAGCGGGAGCGAATATCGCTTTATGTGAACAATACGCCGATCCCTCTGAGCGCCTTCCCCAAGGAGATCATCACCAGGATGATGCTTGCCATGGCTTCCTGCCTCAAAGGCGTTGGGGAAATCAGGAGCCTCGAGATATTCCTGAGCAGGGAGCCTGATGAGGCTGAGGTGCGCTCATGACTCTAAACGTCTTCTTGCTTGCCTCAACCCGTTTTGCGCAGGGCGCTTCACTGGCCTTCGTGGAGGGGACAGTCAATGAGTCATGCCATGTTGGACTTTGATTCCCTTGCGTCGGCATACGATGCCTGGTTTGAAAACAAGGGGAAGTTCATCTTTGACACAGAGGTCCAGGCATTCCAGGGGGTCCTGCCTCTCCTGCCCAAACCCTGGCTCGAGGTAGGGGTGGGCAGCGGCCGCTTTGCCCAGGCCCTGGGGATAGAGACTGGGGCTGACCCATCGATTAAGCTCCTGGAAATGGCCAGGAGCCGCGGGGTAACCGGCTTTCTAGCCAGGGGAGAAGAAGAGTTCTTCGATGAGGAAACCTTCGGTACCGTGTTCCTGATCGTAACCATCTGCTTTGTGGAGTCGCCGTTGGCTGTCTTGCAGGAGGCTCACCGCATACTGAAGGGAGGAGGTAAAATAGTGCTTGGCCTGGTGTTGCGGGAAAACCCCTGGGGGCAATTCTATCAGGCGAAGAAGGAAGAAGGGCACCGCTTTTACAAGCACGCCACTTTCTACAGCTACGACGAGGTGGCAGGGTTCTTGGAGCAGACGGGCTTTGCCATCGAGAAGGTTGTTTCAACCCTCTTTCAGACGCCGAATGAGGTAAAAGAGGCGGAACCCCCACAAGAGGGGGTTTCCTCTAATGCTGGATTTACAGTGGTCGTGGCTGATAAAATCCCTGTAGGAGGCCAAAGAAACTGGGGGAAACATACGTGAGCATGAAAGACTACTACCGTGTGCTGGGCGTTAATAGAGGTGCCAGCCAGGAAGAGATAAAGAGAGCTTTCCGAAGGCTGGCATTACGCTACCACCCTGACCGCAACCCCCAGGACCAGAAGCAAGCCGAAGAAAGGTTCAAGGAGATAAACGAGGCCTACGAAGTGCTCAGCGATGAGGCCAGGCGGCGGCAATATGACTATCTGACCAGCTGGCCGGAGCAGCGGCGAAGGGTATTTGTGGTTGATGACATCTTTAACAGGAGCTTCACCAATAGCGACCTCATGGAGGAGCTACTGAGGGAGCTTACTGCACTGGGCATTAGTTTCGGCGGCGTTACCAGCCGGAGGCCGCATGGCTGCCGCCGTGGCTACGGCTGCCGCTGTCGGAGGTTCTCGCCTTGGGAGTCAGACCATAGTTCGGAGTCATACCCATAGAGCTGATAGTCACATGAATCCCATTATCTATGGCCCAGTTCCATCCAGGCGGTTAGGGCACAGCCTGGGAATAAATAATATTCCCCCCAAGACATGTACTTATTCCTGCCTTTATTGCCAACTGGGAAACACCACGAACATGCAGGTCGAACGAGAGGCTTTCTGCACGGTAGAAGCAATAGCCCAAAATGTAAAAGAGAAGCTTAAGCAAGTCAGAGAAAAAGGCGAACCAATAGACTATCTAACCTTCGTGCCCGATGGTGAGCCCACTTTGGATACTAATCTGGGCAGAGAGATTGAACTTCTGAAACCCTCAGGCATCAGAATTGCGGTTATTACTAATGCTTCCCTCATATGGCGCCAGGATGTTAGGCGGGATCTGAAGGAGGCTGACTGGGTGTCACTAAAGGTGGATACCGTAAGCAAAGAAATATGGCGTAGAATTAACAGGCCACAAAAATCCTTGAAACTCGAGGCAATTTTAGAGGGAATGCTGGAGTTCGCCAATATTTTTAAGGGTGAACTAACAACAGAGAGCATGCTCATTCAGGGTATCAACGATAATGGTGAGGAAATTGAGAGAATAGCCGACTTTCTGGCAGAATTAGAGCCAAATAAGGCGTATCTGGCTATCCCCACCAGGCCACCAGCAAGAAGGACGATAACTGGCGCCAATGAGCAAGCTATCAACATGGCATACCAAATCTTTAGTAAGAGATTAGGCAGCGTAGAATACTTAATTGGCTATGAGGGAAATGCTTTTGCCTTTACTGGTAAGGTTGAAGACGACTTACTTGGCATCACCTCAGTGCATCCAATGAGGGAAGAAGCTCTTATGGAATTCCTGAAGAAGGCTGATACCGAGTGGAGAGTCGTCGAAAACTTAATAAAGGATGGCGCTCTTATAGAATTGAAATATCAGGGAAGGAAATTCTACATGAGGAGATTGCCTGACGCAGTAGGAAGTCGATGCTCTTAGAGTTGTGTGATTACAGTGTGCAAGGCATGGAGGCCGGAGATTGCGCTTGTAAACCTACAGGAGACATTCCGCCAGAGCCTAGGGCTGAGGGGTACGGAGGAGTTGAGTGAATTGCAAAAGAAGATCTATGCCTTCATCAAGAGCAGGGGGAAGGCCCACCAGGGAAGAGGTTATGGAGAGTCTGAGGCAGGTGCTGTGCATAGCCTTCGGTGCAGACGAGTCATTTGGAACCACAAAC
>DEIJ01000109.1 GCA_002352365.1 Dehalococcoidia bacterium UBA2777
ACTTTACCGGCAGGACATTGCTGGCTCCATTGCCCATGCCAGGATGCTGGCCAAGCAAGGCATCATCTCGGAGAAGGATGCGGAGCTTATCGTGATGGGACTCTCATCCATTCGCCAGGAGATAGAGCAAGGCAATTTTGTCTTTCGTACCGAGTTGGAAGACATTCATATGAACATCGAAGCTCGGCTTATCGAAAAGATCGGCGAGGTAGGGCAAAAACTTCATACCGCCCGCTCACGAAACGACCAGATCGCCCTTGACATGCGTCTCTTCGCTAAACAGGCCATCGCCGAGACTATTGAAAGGCTCACCGAACTCCGGCGAGCCCTCTTAAATCTGGCGGAAGCGAATAAGGATGTAATTATGCCCGGCTATACCCATCTGCAGCGGGCGCAGCCAATCCTCTTTGCCCATCATCTTTTGGCCTACTTTGAAATGTTCTGCCGGGACATCGAAAGATTTGGAGACTGTCTCAAGCGCACTGATGCCCTCCCCTTGGGCAGTGGAGCACTGGCTGGAGTGCCTTATGCTATTGACCGCGTCTTTTTGGCCCAAGAGCTGGGATTTTCTCAAATAAGTCAGAATAGTCTCGATGCTGTCTCTGATAGGGATTTTGCTATCGAATACCAGGCAGCCGCCAGCATTACTATGATGCATCTGTCGCGTCTGGCTGAAGAAATAGTCCTTTGGGCCTCCACCGAGTTTGGCTTTATCCACCTCGCTGAGGCCTATACCACGGGGAGCAGCATCATGCCTCAGAAGAACAACCCTGATGTGGCCGAGCTAGCCCGAGGTAAAACCGGCCGGATATATGGTCATCTCATCAGCCTCCTTGTCACCATGAAGGCCTTACCTTTGGCCTACAACAGGGATATGCAGGAAGATAAGGAGGGCTTCTTTGATACTGTGGAAACAATGCTCTCCACCTTGAAAGTATTTACTGGAATGGTGAGGAGTCTAAAGGTTGATGCTGAGCGTACCCGCCAAGCTGCCGAAGAGGGCTATATTCTGGCTACCGATCTTGCCGATTATTTGGTCAACAAAGGTATTCCCTTTCGCCAGGCACATAATATAGTAGCTAAATTAGTTCGCTATGCCGAAAGAGAGGGCAAGAGCCTACACCAGCTTGGTGTTGATGAATATCAATGCTTTTCCCCTTTATTCGGCCAAGATGTTCACTCCCTAACCGCAAAGTCATCTATTGCCGCTCGAAATATACTTGGTGGTACTGCTCTGGAGCAAGTCGAGGCTCAACTGGCTAGAGCGAGAAGGATCATTGCTGAAGATGATAAATAGCCCCCAGATAAAGCTGGCTCCTTCCCTCCTCTCTGCCGATTTCGGTCGCCTTGGGGAGCAGGTGGCTGAGGTTGTCAAAGCGGGCTCGGACTGGATCCACATTGATGTCATGGATGGACACTTTGTTCCTGCCATCACCATTGGTGCCCCGGTGGTCAAAGCTTTGCGCCCCTGGACTGACCTGCCCTTCGATGTGCACCTTATGGTGACAGAAGCGGAGACTCAAATACCTCAATTTGCTGCCGCAGGGGCAGATATAATTACGGTTCACGCTGAGGTTTGCCCTCATCTCCATCGAGCGGTCGAGTCAATCAAACAACTAAACATCAGGGCAGGGGTGGCCCTTAATCCTGGCTCTCCACTGGCACTGGTTGACGACATCCTCCCCTTCGTTGACCTGGTGCTATTGATGACAGTCGACCCTGGCTGTGGGGGGCAAATTTTTATCCCCCAGATGATGGCTAAAATATCCCGGCTGCGACACAAGCTGGATGAGAAGGGGTTGAGGGCAGAATTGGAGGTTGATGGGGGGATTACTGCCCCTATAGCTCCCAAAGTGGTTCAAGCCGGGGCGAGGGTATTAGTAGCTGGGGCAGCCATATTCGATGCTGAGAAAAGCATAAAAGAGACAGTGCACCACATCAAGAACAGCCTAGAGAACGGCCCAAATAGGCTCCTCAACCACCCTGAGAAATTTGACGAAATCTCACCGGGTTAACTTATGCTGAGTGCGTAGGCACCTGGTGCAGATGTTGGCTTTCCTCTCGATGCCGTCAATTACTACCTTCTTCTTTTGGATATTAGGCTTGAAGAGCCGCTTAGTATGCCGTTTAGAGTGGCTTACATTATTACCAAATTGAACACTTTTACCACAAAGTTCACATTTCACAAGTTCGACCTTATCACCTTCACAAAGGTTAGTTTTTGCTGTAAAATACGTTGCTATGATATCATAATTAAGTGAATAGAGCAAGAATCCCTAAAATGGAGGGAAAGGTGGCAAAAACAACCCGTTACACCGGGCAAGAGTTAAGGGAGATGTTTGCTGCCGCTACTGCTTGGCTGGAGAAGAGTGCCTCGGACATTGATGCCTTAAATGTCTTCCCAGTTCCTGACGGAGATTGTGGCACTAATATGTTGCTCACCATGCGCTCTGTGGTTGAGGAAGCCTACCGCGCTCCAGACTCTAGCGCCTCGGCAGTAATTCAGGCTATGTCTCATGGCGCCCTGATGGGGGCTCGGGGGAATAGCGGAGTGATCCTGTCGCAGATTTTTTGGGGATTAGCTCAAGGGTTAGGTGGAAAGGAGTCTTTTGCCGCCAGCGACTTTGCTTGGGGTTTAGCCCAAGGAACTCAAGCAGCATATAAAGCATTAACCCATCCTGTAGAGGGAACCATCCTCACCGTGGCCAGAGAAACCTCGGCTGCTGCCCAGAGTGCTTGTGCCCAAGGTGATGATTTGGTCTCTATTTTGGGGGCCGCAGTAAGCGCAGCTAGGGATGCTGTTGCTGATACCCCTACTCTCCTCCCCGTTTTGCGTGAAGCCGGCGTAGTGGATGCTGGCGGACAGGGGTTATATGTAGTGCTCGACGGGGCCCTTCGTTACCTCAAAGGGGAGGTAAACCAGATGCAATACCGCAAGCCCCAAATAGTCCCTAGTAGCCTACCATTAGTTAGCCGGACTGTGAAGCTTGCTGCTGAGGGGGAAGCGCCTTATGGGTATTGCACTGAATTTGTTCTCCACGGGAGAAAGCTAAAGCCAGAGAGAATAAAGAAAAAATTGGCGGATAGGGGTCAGTGCCTTATTGTAGTAGGTGGTGAGCACATGGTTCATCTTCATATTCATACCTTTGACCCCGGCAGTGTCATCCGCTATGCTAGTTCATTGGGCACCCTCCATGAGATAAAAATTCAGAATATGGATGATCAGCACAGGGAGTTCATCGAGATGAGCCAAGCCCAAGCACCGGTAGCCGACATTGCTGTGGTGGCCGTGGCCTCCGGAGAGGGGCTCGCCGAGGTATTCCGCAGCTTGGCGGCAGCAGCTACCGTCCCCGGGGGGCAAACAATGAATCCCAGCACTCAAGAATTGCTCCAAGCAATAGAATCAGTGCCCCAGGATAAGGTGATCCTGTTACCTAATAATAAAAATATTATCCCCACTGCCAGTCAAGTCACCTCTCTGACTCAAAAGAGAGTAAAGGTGGTATCCACCCAGACTATTCCTCAAGGGGTGTCAGCTCTTCTCTCCTTTGATTACGAGGCTGATCTGGAAGCTAATATCTCAGCAATGGAGAAGGCAAGGCTAGCGGTGAAGACAGTGGAGGTAACTCGAGCAGTTCGTTCCACCCAAATTGGTGGCTTAAAGGTGAACAAGGGGCAGGCTATTGGCTTCGTTGATGGGGAACTGATTACAGTAGGCAATAGCCCTGCTGGGGTTCTAGGCGAGATACTGCTCAACTTAGATTTGGAGGGGAAGGAGGTGGTTACCATTTATTATGCTGACCATACTAAGCGCACTGAGTCTGAAGCAGTGGCAGAGAGGATTCAGCAGCGATATTCACATCTTGAGGTAGAGTTGGTCTACGGAGGACAACCTAATTATAATTACATCGCCTCAGTGGAGTAGGAGATTGGCGTGGTTAAAATAGTAACTGATAGTGCCTCAGACCTCCCCCCCCAGGTAGCTCGGGAGCTGGGCATAACTGTGGTGCCTATATGGCTTCACTTTGGTAGTGAAAGCTACCGTGATAACTTCGATCTTAGCCCTGAGGAATTTTACCCCAGGCTAATTCGCAGCCGAACTCTGCCCACTACCTCTGCCCCCTCACCGGGCGAGTTTGCTCAAGTTTTTGACCAACTCGCTGAGGAGACCGATGAAATCCTAGCCATTATGCTCTCCTCCAAATACAGTGCTACCTATGAGGCGGCATTACAAGGCAAGGAGCAAACGAAGAAAAATTGTCGGGTGGAAATAATCGATTCCTTCTCAGCGATAATGGGGCTGGGGCTCATGTGTATTGCCGCGGCTAAAGAGGCAAGAGCTGGGGCAAGCTTGGAGCAAATTGCTGCCATGGTGAGGGAGGCCATCCCCAAGATACAGACGCGCATGTCCTTCGACACGCTGGAATATTTGAGGAGAGGAGGGCGCATCGGCAGGGCTCAGTCACTTTTGGGCACGATACTAAAGGTGAATCCTATTGTGGGCATAAAAGACGGCGAAACCTACCCCTTTGGCAGAGAGCGAAGTCGGCCAAAGGCAATCGAGCGACTATATAATTTTGCCGCTGGATTTGTTAATATAAGAGAATTGGCAGTGGAGCATGCCACTACCCCCGATGAAGCCCAGATGCTCATTGAGCGCCTTGATGCCATATTCTCTAAGGAGCGTATTTATATTTCCACAGTTAGCCCGGTGGTAGGGACACATGTTGGTCCTCATGTCCTCGCCGTATCAGTATTAGAGGGGTAATGAGCACAAGTATCAGCTCGCTTGAGAGTATCCTCAAACTCGAGCAAGTTAAAAATTATGCTGATCTAGCGGTAATCGGCGGGCTAGATTGCTATCTGCGTCGCTTGTCGACTGAAGGCAGAGATAACCAGCCGCAGCTCGATCAGCTTAACAAGCTTTATTCATCCCAGCGGAGCTATGCTACTCTGAGTAAAGAGGAGCGTCAAGAGTGGGTGGGGAAGATGCTAAAGTTCGTTGTTCAAGTTCCCCCAGCCGAGCAAAGCAGGCGGCAAATAGGGGTGAGGCGGCGCACTGCTTCAATCCCTGCCTCAACTACCGGCCACTCCCTTGATTCCCCCATCACCACCCTTAAAGGGATCAGCCCCACTCTAGGTGCCAAGTTCGCTAGATTAGGGGTAAGGACAGTGCGAGATATGCTCTATTTCTTCCCGCGGCGTCACCTCGACTATAGTCACAAAAGGCGCATCGCCGAGTTAAAGATAGGCGTGGAGCAAACTACCGTGGCCACTGTATGGGAAGCATACCAGGTAACCTTGGGGGGAAGAAGAAGCACCGAGGCCATTGTGGGCGACGAGACGGGAAATATCCGAGTAGTGTGGTTCAATCAGCCCTATTTAGCAAAGAGCTTACCTGCCAACGCTCAGGTAGCAATTTCAGGTAAGGTGAGCCTATTTAAGGGGAGGAAGGTATTTGAGTCACCAGAATGGGAAATCCTGGAATTGGAACCCCCAATCCATACCGGGTGCTTAGTTCCTCTTTATCCGTTAACTTCGGGGTTGACTCCCCGCCTGGTGCGTAAGTTAGTAAAGGAGACGGTGGATAGATGGGCACCCCAGGTTCCTGATTTCCTCCCCCCAGAGGTGCGGAGCCGAGGCCGTCTTTTAGATTTGCCCCGAGCTATCCAGCAGGCCCACTATCCCGAGGATAAATCACAGAGTGAGGCAGCGCGAAGGCGTCTTGCCTTTGATGAGCTTTTCCTTATTCAGTTAGGGATGCTGGCCAAGAGGCGAGACTGGCAGCAGGGTCAGCGATCGCTACCTATGCGGGTGGAGGGTCAAGTTGTGCCAAATTTCCTTGGTTCGCTACCTTTTACCCTTACTGAGAGCCAGCAGCGGGTGCTGGGAGAGATTCTCACCGATTTGGCAAAATCCCAGCCAATGTGTCGCTTGCTTCAAGGCGAGGTGGGTAGTGGTAAAACAGTGATAGCTACTGCCGCACTGTTGATCACTATAGCCAATGGCTACCAAGCAGTGCTTATGGCCCCTACGGAGATCCTCGCTGAGCAGCACTTCGGCAGCATTAGTGGCTTGCTCGGCAAAACAGGACAAGTTGAGCACATTTGCCATTATTCCCCCCCCCTCCCCTTCACCATGGCTAAGCTTTCGGGAGGGGTCCCCGCCAGCGAGAAGCTGAAGCTAAAGCTAGGCATCGAACGCGGGGATATAGACCTGGTCATCGGCACTCATGCCCTGATCCAAAAGGGGGTGGAATTCAAAAATCTTGGCTTGGCGATAATAGATGAGCAGCACCGCTTTGGGGTGATGCAGCGCTCGGCACTTCGAGACAAAGGGCCCAGTCCCCATGTCCTAGTAATGACTGCTACTCCTATTCCGCGCACCTTAGCCTTAACCATCTACGGTGACCTCGACATTTCGGTCATTGACCAGCTCCCCCCGGGGAGAAAAGAGGTAAAAACGAGCTGGCTCGATCCCCAGGAAAGGGAAAAGGCTTATGTTTTTGTTCGCCATAAGATAGCTGAGGGGCGACAAGCGTTTATTATCTGCCCCCTAATCGAAGAATCGGAAAATGTTGAGGCTAAGGCGGCAACTCTCGAATACCGGCGCCTGTCGCAGCAAGTATTCCCTGATCTTCGCTTGGGGCTGCTTCACGGGCGCCTGCCGGCTCGAGAGAAAGAGGAAGTGATGAGGCGCTTCCGAGACGGTGAGCTTGATATCTTAGTCTCCACGCCGGTGGTGGAAGTAGGTATCGATGTACCTAACGCCACAGTGATGCTTGTTGAAGGCGCCGATCGCTTTGGCCTTGCCCAACTCCACCAATTTCGCGGCCGAGTAGGTCGGGGGGAGTTTCAAAGCTACTGCCTTCTGTTAGCTGAAAACCCCTCAGCCGAGGGCAGAGAACGCTTGAAAATTTTGGAACAGATACAAGATGGCTTCGCCTTAGCCGACGAGGATTTAAGGCTGCGTGGTCCTGGGGAATTCTTCGGTACCCGACAGAGCGGCCTCCCTGACCTCCATATGGCCCGGCTCTCTGATGTTGGCCTTTTAGAGCTGGCCCGGGAGGAAGCAATTCGTCTGTTTCAACATGACTGCCAGTTAAAGCACCCCGATCATGTCTGCTTAGCTTTGGAGATGAGCCGACGGTGGGGGNNCATGGCAAAGAAAGCAGCTCCTAAAGGGCAAAAAGGAGCCAAATCGCCTGGTAAGAAGGGTGGCGGCGGTAAAAAGAAGTAGGCTTTAGAATCAAATTCCCCTGAGAAGCATTCTTTTGGGCATGGTATTCGGTGAAGATAACCAATGCTTAAATGTAAAGTTGCTCAACTTGTGGAGCAGGCAGTCATCCGGGCACAGCGGGGAGGACTGATTCCCTCAGTCGCTTTGCCACAGATCACAGTGGAGCGCCCCCAGAACGCGGCCTATGGTGACTATGCCACCAGCCTCCCCTTAAAACTGGCTCGGGCAGCCAGGGCTAACCCTCTCTCTATAGCTGAGGAGATAGCTGAGCTCATTGTCCCTATTCCAGAGATTGAAAAAATCGCCGTGGCCCCACCTGGTTTTATTAACTTCACCGTGAATAATAACTGGGTAGTGCAGCAAGTAGAATCTATCCGCAGTGCCGGTGAGGCTTATGGCGATATCAATCTGGGAAGAGGCTCGAGGGTACAATTGGAATTTGTCAGCGTTAACCCTACCGGTCCGCTTCATGTGGGTCATGGCCGCGGCGCTGTGCTGGGCAGCACCTTAGCTAAGGTGCTTACCGCCGCCGGTTATGCGGTGGAGAAGGAATATTATATTAATGACGCGGGTACCCAGATAGATGCCTTTTACCGTTCGCTTTATGCTCGCTATCGCCAAGCTTTGGGCACACCTTTTGAAATGCCCCCTGATGGCTATCATGGCTCCTATGTGATGGAACTAGCCCAGGAAATTATCGCCGAGAATGGGGATAAGTTCCTTTCTTGGTCACCAGAGGAGGCTGCTTGGGAATTGGGTAAGCTAGGACTCGATAAGATGCTGAATTTGATCAAAGCCGATCTGAAGCTTCTCAAGGTGGAGTTTGATCTCTACTTCAGCGAGAACAGCTTGTATGAGGGGGGTCAATATCAACGGGTGATGTCCGAACTTGGGGAGCGGGGCTATACTGCCGAGAAGGAAGGGGCAATATGGTTTGTCTCCTCCGCTTTGGGTGAGGATAAAGATAATGTGTTGGTGCGCACCAATGGCACCCCCACCTATTTTGCCTCCGATATCGCTTATCACTACAACAAGTTCAGCGAGCGTAACTTCGATAAAGTGGTCAATATTTGGGGGGCTGATCATCAAGGGCATATCGCCCGAATGAAAGCAGCGATCAGCGCTCTAGGCATTGACCCCGATCGGCTTCGGATTATCATCACTCAAATGGTTACCTTGCGCCGGGGGGGAACTGAGCTCAAAGTATCCAAGCGCGGCGGAGATATTGTCACCCTTCGAGAGGTGATAGATGAGGTAGGGACAGATGCGTGTCGCTTCTTCTTCCTCTCCCGGGCTGCCTCCAGCCAGATGGATTTCGATCTCGAACTAGCCAAGAAACAGTCAGTGGATAACCCGGTCTACTATGTCCAGTATGCTCATGCCCGAATCTCAAGCATTCTTCGTTTCGCCCAAGAGAGGGGGATTGAGCCAAGTTATGGGGATGTGTCCCTACTCACCAGCCAAGCTGAACTAGCCCTTATTCGAAAAATGACCCAACTGTCCGAGGTGATCGAAGCAGTAGCTGATAGCCTGGAACCGAACTATCTTCCTTACTACGCTCAAGAGTTAGCCGCTGATTTTCATGGTTTTTATGAGCAGTGCCGGGTTATCTCCCCAGATAGGGAGCTTAGTGCCGCGAGGCTGAAGTTGGTAGATGCGGTGAGGATAGTCCTGGCCAAGACCCTCCATCTTATGGGCATGACTGCCCCAGAGAGAATGTGAGCCAAGGGGGATTGATATGGAGCCTGAACAGCTAGGGTTGGAATTCCTCTTCCAGCCCAAGTCGATCGCTTTGGTGGGGATTCCCAGTAATTCAGCTAATCCCCTGGTTGATATGTTCCTCAGGCCTCTGGTTGAATTCGGCTTTGCCGGCGAGCTTTACCCGGTAAATCCCAAGGGGAGCAAGGTTTTGGGCTTGGAGTTCTACCCCAGTATCAAGGATATACCCGGGGCGGTAGACTATGTTATTGGTGCTGTCCCGGCTCGATTCAGCCATCAAGTGACGCAGGACTGTGCCGCTAAAGGGGTGAAAGCTATCTCCTTCTATACCGCTGGTTTTAGTGAGACTGGTGAGGAGAGCGGGGCAGCCCTGGAGGCCGAGATAGTCAACACTGCCCGCCGTGGAGGGGTTAGAGTTTTAGGCCCAAATTGTATGGGGATATATTGTCCCAAGGGGCGACTAGCCTATTGGCCCGATTTCCCCAAAGAGAGTGGCCCGGTGGCCTATTTGTGTCAGAGTGGCGGAAATAGCATCCATTTAGTTTGGATGGGAGCCCCACGGGGCATCCGCTTCAGCAAGGTAATAAGCTTCGGCAATGCCTGCGACCTTAATGAAGCCGACTTTCTGGATTACTTTACTTATGACCCTGATACCCGGATAATCGCCGCCTATATTGAAGGGGTTAAGGATGGGAGGCAATTTCTCAAGGTGTTAAGCAAGGCAGCAGAAGCGAAACCGGTGATTATCCTTAAAGGGGGACGCAGCGAGGCGGGGACTAAGGCAGCAGCCAGCCATACTGGAGCCCTCACTACTGATGATGCTACTTGGGATGCCTTATGTAAACAATTGGGGGTGATTCAGGTATCGAGCATGGAAGAGTTGGCCGATGTAATAGTGACATTTTTATTCCTGCCTCCTTGTGGGCGAAATGTGGCCATTGTTACTGCCGGCGGCGGGGTAAGTGTCTTGGCTGCTGATGACTGCGAGAGTAGTGGTTTAGCTGTACCACCCCTGCCTGCCGAAATCCAAGACCAGTTACGCCACTGCACCACAGGCATCGGTAACATCTTAAGGAATCCGGTGGATCTCAGTGATGTATTTTTTGATCCTCAAGGAGTTGCCAATGCCCTTAGAATCATCTCAAGTTGGCAAGGGATCGATCTACTGATTCTTCCCCTCATTGGAGGGGTTCCCTTACAGTCGGGACGACGCATGTCGTATGATGTGTTAGTGGACATAGTCCCCAACTGGGGTACGCTACCCCCAAAGCCAACGGCCATAGTTGTCCAACCCGGTACTCATCCCGATGCTTCCCAGGATGCCTTCCGGGTACAGCAGGAGTTTGCCTCGGCTGGTTTCCCGGTTTATCCCACGATGGTTCGAGCAGCTAAGGCCATCNNATAAGTTCATCAGCTATCACCAGAGAAGGGGACAATCCCAGCAGGAAGACAGAAATTGCAAGATCTAGAAAATCTTTTCCGCCCTAGAGCAATCGCCATCGTCGGCATTTCAAGTAATCCCACCACCCCGAGACGAGACAGATTCTTGACACCTTTACTTGATTTTGGATTTGAAGGTCAGATTTACCCCATAAACCCTAAGGGGGGTGAGATATCAGGGCTGAGAATCCTCCCCAGTATTAGGGATATACCCGGTGCGGTGGACTACGTTATCGCTAGTATTCCTGCCCCATTCTGCCCTCAACTGATGCGGGATTGCATTGCCAAAGGGGTAAAGTTTGTCTGTTCCTATGCCTCCGGGTTCAGTGAGACTGGGGAGGAGGAAGGAATAGCATTGGAAGCTGAACTGGCTCAAATTGCCAAAAGTGGCGGGAGTCGAATCATTGGGCCAAATTGTCTGGGAACATATTGCCCCGAAGGGCACATATCATATCGATCCGAATTCCCTAAGGAGAGCGGGCCTGTTGGCTATCTGTGCCAGAGCGGTGGAAATAGTATACAATTAGTTCAGATGGTAGCCCCTCGAGGTGTTCGGTTTAGCAAGGTGGTAAGTTATGGCAATGCCTGTGACCTCAGTGAGTGCGACTTTCTGCAGTACTTAACCTATGATCCTGATACCGAGATAATTGCCCTTTATATCGAGGGGGTCAAGGATGGGCAACGATTTATCAACCTGTTGACTGAAGCATCGAAAAGGAAGCCAGTGGTGTTACTAAAGGGGGGATGTAGTATGGCCGGAGCTATGGCAGTCTCAAGTCACACGGGGGCTCTGGCCGGCAACAACGCCATTTGGGACGCCCTTTGCAAGCAGCTAGGTATAATCCGCGTCCACAGCTTGGAAGAACTAGGTGACATGTTGGTGACCTTTTTATTCATGTCACCCGTAAGGGGGCGGAATATGGCCATTGTGGGTGTTGGAGGTGGAGCTAGTGTTCTTGCCACTGATGACTGTGAGAGCGTGGGGCTAGCTGTGCCTCCGCTCCCGTTGGAGATCAGGGAAGAACTATTAAAGTTCACCCCAAAGGCCGGCAGTAGTGTCAGGAATCCTATAGATACTCAGGTAATACTTTCGGAGCCCAACTGGTTTCTTGACACGGTCAGAATTATTTCAAGTTGGAAGGGGATTGACCTGGTAATTGTTCTTGTTGGGCCAATAGATGTTTTCCCCTCATATATCGGG
>DEIJ01000071.1:0-2676 GCA_002352365.1 Dehalococcoidia bacterium UBA2777
GGCTGAGGTCGGCGCAAAATGCAGGTGGTACCTGGGGCGCTTCTTTAACCATTCCTTTATTCCGAAAATAGATTCCCCATGTGTCATTGCGACCCTGAGCGAAGCGAAGGGGAAGCAATCTCACTCTCATTACCCCGAGATTGCTTCGGGGCCTTGCCCCTCGCAACGACAACCTATTTTCATGATTCGCTGGTGGGCAACCGCCCATGGCGGTTTGTTTAAAAATTTGACTAACTCAAATTCTTCACCCTGCTTTCATCTTTACACCCCCTAACAGCTGCTTGAGGCTGGGGGGGAAAATTCGCCCTCACCTATCCTCTCCCTTCAAGGGGAGGAGTCTTTACCGCTACGCGAGTCAACTGCTGATTTAACACCCTCCATCTGCTTAATATTATAACACCAGAGTATCAAAGGTTGATTAAATTTTGGTTATGATTTGGTTAAGAATATGTTAGATTTTGGTTAAGATCGAAAAACCCAATGACATTTTGTCATCGCGAGACATGCAGTGCCGAAACGCATATATTGATGTTGAGTGTATCATAATATTGAGCATTTGGGGGACCTCTATGGCGAAGCTATGGCTTTGATGTATTCTTACTTTAGATGTTCATTTTATCTTTTTTATAGTTAGAGTTTTCACTCCCTAAAGCTACATTGCGGTAGCTGATGTTGGAGCTATAGGCCCACATAGCGGTGGTAAGGCTTTGGGTAGCACGCCAGGTCTTGGTGAACTTACGCCAGATAGATTGGCGATTATAGAGCCGGCGGATGCTTTCGGATATTGCATCTGCAAGTTCCTGCGGCTCCATTAAAAGCGGCTTGAACGTAACTTCTGCCATATCGTAGTGATCCCAGTCAGCGGGGAAATTGGTGTAAAGCGGCCGTTCCTCATCCCGCAGCTTGCTAAATAACCGCGTTCCTGGCAACGGCGTCAGGTAGGTTATCTGCATTACATCGACCCCGCTGTTAAGAATGTAGTCAGTGCGATGACGTAAAGCCTCCGGCGTATCACTATCCATCCCATAGATGAAAGCCCCTAGCACAGCGATGCCGTGTCGGTTGATGCGACGAAAGACTTCTTCGTAGGTGTCCACTCCTATCCTCAAGTTCAGTTTCTTGTTCACCTCTTGTAGTGCATCAATGGCCTCTGCTTCCACCCCCAGAAAGACCATCCGGCAGCCACTTTTCGAAGCGTATTCCAGTACCTCCTCGTTGTCGGCAAAGTTCATCGACGCTTGGCAAAACCAATCCTTCTTGATCCCTCGTTCAATCATCCCTTTGAAAAGAGCAATGGCACGCTCTTCAGCCCGCTTGCCGTAACCGATAAGGTTGTCATCCACAAAGAAGACCATCTCCTGAGGAATAGTTTCCAGCTCATCTAAAACCTCCTCCACCGGGCGCTGGCGGTATCGACGACCGTTGAAGGCTGTGACGGAACAGAACTCACAGTCCATTGGGCAACCACGTGCGCTCTGAATTGAACCAAACATATAGGCTGGATGGAAGAGATCACGGCGCGGCTTAGGCATTCCTTTTAGATCCAGCCACTCCCCTAGATAAATCCTTTGCATCTTGCCTGCTTTAAAATCAGCAATGACTTTAGCCCAAACACTTTCCGCCTCACCGGTGACTACAGTATCCACATATTGCAGAGCTTCCTCTGGTAGCATTGAAGCGTGGATTCCACCTAATACCGTTGGTATATCTCTCTCTCGATAGAGACTAGCAATCTCATAAGCCCTGGTAATAGTTGCGGTGAAGGCGGTTAGACCCACCAAATCAGCTTCCCTATACTCGAAGGATACAAAGTTCTCATCAACGATTTCTACCTCCCAGTCACCGGGAGTCAGTGCTGCAACGATCCCCAGTCCCAGCGGTTGAAAACGGGAGCTTGGGTTTACCGTCAGCCCTATTCGACGAGGATTGACTGGGTTTACCAGCAATAATCTCTTGCCCATCCTTCTTCTCCTATCCACAGTTTCGCCTAACGGTTTCGGGGTTGCCGAAGTCGCCAAAGGCGATTTTAACGAAGCGTAGCGAAATCGGCAACCCCGTGTTAGGCGACCGTTTTGCTTGGCAGTTCAATATTACTACACTATTCCCCTGCTTTCTCTAAATGCCAAATTGCTTTGTATCAACCCACTCCATACAGAGCAATGACCAAAAATCCAGAGCGAGTTTGTTAAGAACATAATCGTAGGGTAACCATCCGTATCCATTATCGCCCCAAGCGGTTCCCCAGGAGTTACGAATCAGTAATGCACCAGTAGTCACCTTGTTGCATTTTGTGTTCGTTATCTTCTTAGCATCATCGTAACCGACCGCAACTATTGCGTGTCCCCACTGGGCTGTCTCCCCAGGACAGGGATAAGGTATGCCGCCTTTCACATCGGTGTCATTAAGTGAGGGAAATCCCCAGAAACCAAATATTGAAGGGATCTTGGCAGCCAAATACTGCTTTACCGTTGAAAGTACCGTAGCAGGCGATGCATTTGCACCCATAGGGTCGTGACAGAAGTATTTGAGTGCCTCATAGTTGTCCGCCACTGCATAGACAAAGGCAGGTGGTTCCTTATCGAAGTCCGGAACATTATACTGCCAGTATTTCTCATCAGGTACCCCGCATAATACCAATGCGCCCATAACATTTCTCAGCCACGCCCCTGTATCGCC
>DEIJ01000071.1:2756-3420 GCA_002352365.1 Dehalococcoidia bacterium UBA2777
CTGGCATGTGCCGTGCATGAACCGAGATTTTGCTGGTTTTCTATTGCAGAGCACCACGGCCTTAAGTCAACTGTTGCAGGCAGAGACAATGTTTTGTCGGCTAACCGAAGTTTTTTAGCCATATCTTTTATATCTTTATGTTCCACGGAATAGTCTCGCAAGTCAGGTATTGGTGGCAACCAACCCGTACCAACCCTTTCCTTTGTTTCAGGAATTTCCACTTCCTTATACAATGTATACATTTTCGTTTCCTCCTTTTGTTTTTAAGATTTAGCTGGTGTCTTTTAAGCTAATGGCCTTCACCAGCTGTAAAGAACCTTACCTTTTTCATGCATCTTAAATCACCTTCATAATCACATCACCTCCTTTTCTCCGCCAAGTAAAATGTCGCCTAACTTAAAATAGCCGAATTACTTCGTTTATGCTGCCAAATTGGCATATTTTGCGAATTACTTCGATTATGCACGACTCTAGGTGAAGCCTCAAATTACCACTTCCTTGCCATCATCATCCTCTTTTAAAATCCGAAGGGCTTTTGATTAGGCCAATATCCCGCTGGCTGACGTGAGTATAAATTTCTGTGGTTTTCGAACTTTTATGCCCAAGCAACTCTTGGATATATCGCAAACCTGTGCCACCTTCTAGTGTTTCGTAACTATAATAA
>DEIJ01000021.1:0-4752 GCA_002352365.1 Dehalococcoidia bacterium UBA2777
GGGGTTACCAAGAAAATGTGCATCTTCTTGGTGGGGTTTAGTTGGTTTTACATCTCCTTATTGAGCGTAGCCAAGAATTCGGCATTGCTTGAGGTCTTAGCCATCCGCTCTAAAACCAATTCAGTGGGATTGGATGAATTTGCTGCCAGCATAGCTACCATGCGCCGCAGTAGCCATACGCTCTTTAAAGTAGTTTCATCAAACAGCAATTCCTCGCGTCGGGTGCTGCTGCGCAAGATATCTATAGCTGGGAAAATGCGTCGCTCGGCAAGTCTGCGATCAAGATGTAGCTCCATATTGCCGGTACCTTTAAATTCCTCGTAAATCACCTCATCCATACGACTGCCGGTATCGACGAGGCAAGTAGCGATGATGGTGAGATTGCCTCCCTCCTCAATATTTCTGGCTGCGCCTAAAAAACGCTTGGGATGATATAGAGCGATGGGATCGATACCACCGGAAAGGGTTCGCCCACTAGGGGGCAGGGCTAGGTTATAAGCCCGAGTGAGCCGGGTAATGCCGTCAAGAAGGATAACCACATCCTTTTTCACTTCTACCAAGCGTTTTGCTTGCTCTAAGGCCAGCTCAGCTACCCTGGTTTGATTCTCTACCGGTTCGTCAAAGGTGGAGCTTATTACTGCCCCTTTAACTGAGCGCCTTATATCGGTTACTTCCTCTGGCCGCTCGCCGATAAGGCAAACCATAAGATAGATGTCACTGTACCTAGTACTAATCGCATTGGCAATCTGCTTGATGATCATCGTCTTCCCCGCTTTGGGTGGGGAGACAATAAGCCCGCGCTGTCCCCTCCCAATAGGGGTGACAAGATTCAATAAGCGTGTAGAAAGGTTATCAGGAGACGCTTCCAGATTGATTAGTTTGTTGGGAAAGATGGGAGTTAAGGAATCAAAGTAGGGGCGACTCTTAGCAAACTCAGGATCTAAGTTATTAACTGCCTCCACTCGCAGCAAGCTATAGTACTTTTCCCCCTCCTTAGATGGTCTGGCTTGGCCCTTCACTTCGTCTCCGCTACGTAAACCGAAACGCCGTATCTGAGATGAAGAGACATAAATATCATTTCCCCCAGGTAACCAACTATCTCGCCGTAAAAAACCATAGCCTTCGGTGCTAATCTCCAGGATGCCAGTAACAAAGATATTTCCCTGTTGCTCTGACATCGCCTGGAGAAGGTGCAAGATGATCTCCTGTTTCTTGAGCGAGCTACAGCCGGAGATGCCTGCTTGTCTGGCCATCTCAACCAGCTCCTCTCGTGTCCTGGCTTCTAAGTCGGCGAAGTTCACTTCTCTTGCTTAGCCTCCTGTGAGATTCCGCTCCAATCTTCCCTGAAGCGCGCGATACCAGCAGTAGTGAGCGGATGGGAGGTCATCTCCATTAAGACCTTGTAGGGAACGGTGGCAATGTGTGCCCCTGCTTTGGCAGCAGCAACACAGTGTAAGGGATGGCGAATACTAGCAGCAATCACCTGGGTGGAAAAATTATAATGAGCGAAGATTTGCACAATCTCAGCCACTAGCTCCATTCCATTATGCCCGATATCATCCAATCTACCCACAAAAGGACTTACATAGGTAGCACCAGCCAAAACCCCCAAGAGAGCTTGGTTCACAGAGAAACATAAGGTAAGATTTATCTTTATGTTCTCCTTAGACAGGATGGAGATAGCCTCAAGACCAAAAGGGGTAATCGGAATCTTGATCACTACCTGAGGTGACCACGAGGAGATCTCTCGGGCCTCTTCAATCATCGAGCCCACTTCATGACTGAGTACCTCTGCTGACACCGGGCCACTCACAATAGAGCAAATCTCCAAAATGACTGCCTTATAATCGGATCGCCCTTCTAGAGAAAGTAAACTAGGGTTAGTAGTGACCCCACTGATCACACCTAGTTTTGCCGCGTGGCGAATTTGCTCAATGTTGGCTGTATCAAGAAAAAGATGCATTAAATTTTAACCTTTTCACAGCGGCAAGGGGGGCTGTGCTCCTTCACGCAAGGTTTTCTTCACCTCTCCAATGAAAGAGAAAAACAGGGGATGAGGGCGATTAGGGCGCGACCTGAATTCAGGATGGAATTGGACACCCACAAACCAAGGATGATCTTTAATCTCCACAATTTCTACTAGCCTCCCTTGTGGGGAGAGCCCGCTGGCAATTAGCCCTCTCTCCTCGAAAATACGGCGGTAGCTGTTGTTGAGCTCAAAGCGATGACGATGGCGTTCATATACTAGGGATTCCCCATAGGCACGAGCAGCACGGGTACCCTCAACTAGATAACAAGGATAAGCACCCAATCTCATAGTTCCCCCCTTCCCCGCTATTCCCCGCTGCTCAGGTAAGAGGTCAATTACCGGGTAAGCAGTGTTCAGGGCAAACTCGGTTGAATTAGGCTCGCTTGTATTAAACACATATCTGGCATACTCCACTACCATAACCTGCATCCCTAAGCATAAGCCAAAGTAGGGTATCTCGTGCTTCCTGGCATACCCTGCTGCCTTTGCCATTCCTTCAATGCCTCGCTGACCAAAACCACCAGGGACTATTATGCCTTGGACAGAGCGAAAAAGCCCGTCAACATCAGCCTCACTTTTCTCCAAATCCTCTGAATTAATCCAATGGATATCTGCCTCCCGATCGTGGTATGTAGCAGCGTGAGATAGCGCTTCTCGCACCGAGAGATAGGCGTCATGTAGCTCTACATATTTGCCCACTAGGCCAATCGATACCGGCTGTTTAGGAGCTTTTATTCGCTCTACCAGACTACGCCACTCGCTTAAATCCCCCCCCTCTATGGGCAGATCGAGCATCTCCATCAGTAGATTGCCAAGCCCTGCCTCCTCAAGAATGAGGGGGATTTCATAGATGGTGGACACCGTAGACAGTGGTATTACTGCTCTCTTCTCCACGCTGCAAAACAGAGAAACCTTTGCTTTAATTCCCTCAGGCACTGGATAGTCACTTCTCAGGACAATAATATCAGGTTGGATACCAATGCGGCGCAACTCATTGACGCTATGCTGGGTAGGCTTAGTTTTTAGTTCCCCGGTAGAGGATATATAAGGCAAAAGGGTAACATGGATGTAAAGAACATTCTCTCTGCCTATTTCACTGCGCATCTGCCGGATAGCCTCGAGGAAGGGAAGCCCCTCAATGTCACCGACAGTGCCACCTACCTCTACAATAATTACTGCCGCTCCAGTCAGTCGGGCTACATCGCCAATCCTCTCCTTTATCTCTTGAGTGACATGAGGCACTACTTGAATAGTGCCGCCTAAGAAATCTCCTCTTCTCTCTCGGTTGATCACTGAGCTATAAATCTGCCCTGTAGTGACACTAGAGGCAGCAGTAAGGTCACTATCTATAAAGCGCTCATAGTGCCCCAGATTAAGGTCGGTCTCAGCCCCATCTTGAGTAACAAAGACCTCACCATGCTGGTAGGGGGACATTGTTCCTGGATCGACATTGAGATATGGGTCTAGTTTCTGAATGGAGACCGAGATATTGCGGCTCTTAAGAATTCTGCCCACAGAAGCAGCAGTAACCCCCTTCCCTACTGAACTTACTACCCCTCCAGTAACAAAAATGTATTTCGCCACTCTTCTCCCTGGGCAGTATTATTTCTCCTGGAAGCCAAGGGTAAGTTTACCTTCCTTGGGAGCAAAAGCTTGATTTAAAATAGGAGCAAGCAGATTCTACCGGCTAAAGAAAACAAAAGGGGAGATTTGCAATTGAAGAAAAACGCAAACCCCAAGACACATTTTATTTTACTTTACCTTTCACCTGCCTGTCAAGTCTGCAAATTGAATCACCTACTGCCCCTCTAGAGTTGGTGCCGGCAGGGGTAGCGGTTACGGGGCAATACCCTCGCTGGGGCAAAGACAAGCTTGTGGTGCTGCTTCACCAGCCAGGTTATTGGGGCTCCACCTCTATAGCGGGCAGGATACTGCTGATGACTGAGAGACAGAAGACGCGACCCTATACCATTAGAAAGCCTAAGAACTACGAGCCTTAAAGCCCCTGGAGATCTGATCCAGGTGGATACTCTGGATGGCTGACCTCTACCTGGGTGGTGCCATTCTTGCTTCTTGACTACAAATATCTTGACAATGAAGGCAGGACACACCTACAATATCTCATAGATAATCCCAGGGGGGGGCAATATCATGGCTAAATGGGTGCCTCAGAGGGCTCAGTAGTAGTAGGGTGGGTAAAGCGCAGCCGAAACCCACTATCTCTCTGGTGTAGGCTAGAGGCGTTGAAGGAAGAAACCTTCGGGGGGGCTTGGGCAAAGAGTTAGGAAGGGGGTACCTATACTGAGTCTTTTTGCACGAACGTAGGGATTTATCAGCCCAAATCATTCCTTAAGGAAGAGGTAAATAGAATCAAGGAGGAGATCAAAGCGATGTGGAAAATAGCCATAACAATGATTATTGTTGGCCTGCTGGTGACGATGCTTCCTTTGACCACTTTGGGGGGCCAAGTCGTAGCAGCAACGCCGGAGAGAGTAATAGGAAAGACGGGGCAGGAAATCACCTTCCCTGACCAGAACCTTGAAGGAGCAATAAGGAAAGCAATCGGAAAGCCCAAAGGGCCAATTTATACTACAGATCTGGAAGGGCTAACTGAGCTTGATGCCACCGGATGGGGTATAACTAACCTCGCTGGACTGGAGCATTGTACTAATCTGGAAGAGCTGGACCTCGAGGCCAATCAAATAAGCGATATCTCGCCGCTT
>DEIJ01000021.1:4859-5574 GCA_002352365.1 Dehalococcoidia bacterium UBA2777
AATCTGGAAGAGCTGGACCTTAGGGGCAATCCGTTAAACGATACTTCAATTGAGGTTTACATTCTACAGCTTGAGAAAAGAGGGGTGGAGGTTTCCCCATGAGCTCCACCGGAGAGGGTTGGGGGAAATATAATAGGAGATTAATTAGGGGGGAAGAGATCTATATTAGATACTGAATTAAGAGTAGCGATACACTAGGGGTGGAGATATAGCAAGGCAGTATTGAAGCAAAGGAGACACTGGCTGTCTAATGGGGAAAAGGGAGCTTAACCATCACCTTACCTCTGGGGCAATCACATATTCGCCCTTACCTAGTCTGTTTTCTACAGAATCTTCATGCCGCGGAGAAATGTCATCCCAATGTTACACTACCAAGATTGTATAGTTAAACGCATAATTCGTTGCCTAAACTCTCCTCCTTTAAGCACCCTCTGATCCAGCAAGAGGTGTAGGGAAGCTTCGGGAAGAATCCTCGGCTTTCCAAGGCTCTATACCCGCAAAATGTTAGCTCGAGTTGTGGAGAGATTTCATCAGTAAACCCTATTGCTATCTCTCGTTCAGAG
Source organism: Dehalococcoidia bacterium UBA2777 (assembly GCA_002352365.1). Classification (GTDB taxonomy): domain Bacteria; phylum Chloroflexota; class Dehalococcoidia; order UBA2247; family UBA2777; genus UBA2777. Next base: position 5,423 of record DEIJ01000021.1, read on the forward strand.
TTCCACCTTTCTCCTTATACCTTCGTATCGTCGTTCCATCTCTATATAGAGCCTAGTGAAGCTGTTTTTGCAAGACACCATAATCCCTAAGTTAGGTGAAGAGATTATCTTCACCTTCTTTATTTTTGTAACGGATGTTCCACTGGAAGGGC
>DEIJ01000077.1:0-609 GCA_002352365.1 Dehalococcoidia bacterium UBA2777
GTCTAGTACATAATAGCAGTCTCTATCGCTCCACGTCCCAGGGAAAACAACCACCCCAAATTTCACGGTAATGCTTCTTATTATCGGTAAGCAGACTTGCCATACTTACACTCATATGCCTTGCACACAGGGCAAACCTTCCCGTCAGATTATGGATCAACGAAAAGGCTACTCTGTTGGAGCGCCTTCTTACTGTGGTACAAATAGGAGTACTCATCTGGCAAGAAACGGGCTAATTTATCTCTAAAGGCGTTGGCCTCCTTTTCCATCCTGTTAGCTACCTGATGAGCCGGCAAGCAATTGGGATACTATGGTGCTTACCTCTTTACCCTCGGCTTTTCCTTTGAGCTGAGGCATAAGTTTGGACATTACCTTATCTTTATCTGCTGGCCATCGTGCTTCTACCTGTTCAATTACCTGCTGAGCAGCGGTGATAATTTCCTCTGGTGACATTTGCTGGGGTAGATATTCCAGCAGGATAGCCAGTTCGGCTTCTTCTTTTAACACCAAGTCTTGGCGATTCCCCCTGCTGAAAGCCTCGATACTTTCTCGATGTCGCTTAACCTCCCTCGCAATAATGCTTAACACCTTGGCATCATCTATAGAAGT
>DEIJ01000077.1:716-16382 GCA_002352365.1 Dehalococcoidia bacterium UBA2777
TAGAGGCATCTCCCTCAGCCCTCTTTAATCTTTAAGGGGACAAAAAAGTTAACCCCTTGAGCTTCTCATGCTCTTGCGCCTTTTGGTAGCTTCCTTCTTCTTGTGCTTCACACTGGGCTTCTCATAGTACCCGCGGCGGCGAATTTCAGCGAGAATCCCATCCTGCTGCACCTTTTTATTGAAGCGGCGTAGAAGCTCCTCAAAACTCATCTCTGGCACCCAACATCTCCTTGGAGTTTTTGCGCTATCCCTTAACCGAAGCTTAACAATCCATTTTACCTTTTAGAGAACGAGGTGTCAAACTGATGCAGTTGAAATTGCTTAGCCACGGTCTATTTTGTATCTGAGGCTCTACATGTCGGATATGAATAGGGGGGTTAACAAATAATCTCTTAGAGTAAAAAACTATATATGGTCAAGTCCCAATTCTCCTGTAAAATTCCTAGCGTGAGACCCTCCAGTTGTTTATCTTCCTATACAGCCACAAGCTCTTTGTCAGCCCCTGGCACTTGCTTTGCGAAAGCCTGCCCTCTTAGGATCTCTAGCTCCCACCAGATGTCAGGTGTCATTTTCACTCCCTTCTATCTCTGAGATGCAGTTATCAGAGTCGCATACACCAGTTTCAGACAAGGCCCATCTTCAGGAAAGCGAGGAATGACCTTCGTCCTTCTCTTTCCTTCACCAAAGGTCCTCTCAAGAAGGTTGGTTGTCCTGATGGCCTTCCAGTGCGCCAGGGGATAGGTAAGGAGAAGGAAGCGGTACCCTACGCTTATGGCATCCTGGAGAATGGGAGGGTGCTGCTACACTTGTCCCTGGGAAGCAGTGAGTCCTATGATGAGTGGCTGAGTTTTCTGCATGACATGGTAGGCAGGGGTCTAGGCGAACCCTTGCTGGTAATCTCAGACAAGAATAAAGGTCTCAAGCAGGCAGTGAGGGAAGTTTTCCCCCACGCATTTAAGCAACCGTGTGTCTAGCTCACAAGATGAGGAACATTCTATGCAAGGTGCCTAAGAGGATGCAGAGGGAAATGAAACAACTGGTACAACAAGTGTACTATGCCTCAAGCTATGAGGAGGGGCTAAGATTAGGGAGGGCTCTGACTGCAAATGGAAGGTGAGTCGGCTTACCCCACTCCTGGAGATCACATCCTCTCGCAAAGCTTCTGTGAACATGTCTTCTATATCACTGGTAGAAAGTCCCCTGACATACATCCCAGTGACCAATAGTCCCAGCAGATTTGAGTTGTCCTTCAATGCAGGAACTACACGGGAACAAAAGCGATTCTCATTTCCTCTCACTTGAGGTAAAGCTATCTCAAGGATGCCCTCGGCAGTTTTCACCTTCCCTGGTTCATAGCCATTGCGCCAACCTTTCTCTTTGCCACCTCCTCTCTCGTAGTAACCTCTGCCCAGGAAATCTTCTATCTCCTGCTCCAATGCTACCTGAAGCATGTATCTCACTTCCATTCTGACAAAGCTATCCAGCGGGTAATTCTCCTCTTCTGCATCTACAAAGAACGCGTCTATCTCTTGCTTTATTCGCTTGCTTGGTGGTATCTTAGCCATGGCGTAAGTTCCCCCCTTCGGGCCTTTCCAGCCCTTGTTGGTTTTTTCTAGAGGTATCTTACGCCACCTTTTTACAGGAAGTATAGGACATCACCGGAATTGCGCTAGTGTTCTTGAAAAAAGGGTCTCAACCCCCCAGTAGTAAAGCAGTCGCTAGAGATACAATCAGCATATATATGAGCCAGCCTACGATGCAAGTCGCAATGGCGCGGCCGGTAGAGAAATCCAGGGCTTGTCTAACGGCGATGATGCCCGCCACTAAAGACCATACAGAGGCACCAAAGGCGATAATGCCTCCTATAAAAGGAATAAAGGAGAAAAACCGCAGCGTTCCAGGGGAGTTTGAGAAACCTATTGTGCGAAGCAATTCCCCCCAGGTGGCTGATGTCTCTGGACCTTTAAATATGGTGGTCCCGAGGATATAAGCAAAGAATGACCAGGCAAACCATCCGATTATTGAACCAACTAGCCCTATGAGTAGTCCCCACATAAACCATATTCCCCCCTTAGTAGCTAGCCCTGCTATGCCAGTGCCGATGCCAGTTGCCAAGCTGGCTACAGCTACAGCAACTAAGGCTTGCCCGTTGGCTGTGCTATCCGCTTCCACCTCTTCATAAAGGTTGATATCCAGCTTTGCGGCTCGAGTCATTCTGCTGACAAGAGAATGTGACGCTTCCACTTTTACCTCCTTTTGCCTTTCCTTCAGTATACCTGAATGCTGCGTAGTATCGCATTTTCAGGGCGACTACGTTAGTGCCTATGGCATGTCATCCGGCAAGGGTGAAGTCCCCGCATCTGTGTAAAAAGCCTGATGCAGAGGCCTCCAAAGCTTCCTGGAAAGCACGCGCTCCCCTAAGGCTTCCATAAACATGCCCTCTACGTCCCGGTAGAGAGCCCCCCCCACATACATCTCGGTGACTAGCCGTCCCAGAATGTCACCGCCCTCTCGGAACTGGGGGGCCAAACGGGAGCGGAAGGATTCCTCTGTAGCCCTTAGCTGGGGTAAGGCTATTTCCAGCTGTACCTCAGCAGTGTTCACTTTCCTGGGCTGATAACCATTGCGCCAGCCCCGCCGGCGGCGAGCACCTTGCCGGTAATACGCCCTGCCCAAGAAATGCTCCACTTCCTGCTCCGTGCTACCTGGAGCATATATCTTGCCCCTAACCTCACAAAGTTATCCAATGGATGCCCTAAGCTCTCTTGCTTTATGCGCTGACTTGGTGGTATCTTTACCGCGGCGTAGGAACCTCCTTTCCGGGCTTGTAAGCCCTTCGGTGTTTGTTATTTGGAGGTCTCTTATGCCTTTTATATTTGTTTTTACAGGAGATCTAGGACATTACCTGACACCATTGATACCACCTTGTTCCTTGTTCATTTATGTGCCGCACGCAATCAAAACAGCCATAAGTATTAAGGGCAACCATGTTGCCAATCTTTACCACCCTCTCATCCGGTACTCCTAGCGCGGGCATCGACGATGAGATAAACAGTGCCAACATTAGGACAGATACAATCACTAATAATCCTAAGCCTTTCGCTCGCCTTAATAGCTTTGCCATTTTTTACCCCGTTTCATTTGGTAAGCTTTTCTGGTTCCCCTAGTTTATCTCGCTTATGTCATAAATACCCCCCCCACCAAGTGGTGCCCTTGGCTAAAAAGGGACTAGTTTTAGCGGCTATTTAGCCCCTGGTGGCTTGCCGCCCGTCCTAAAATATAGAGGCTTAGCCATCCCCCTAGGAAGATTTGTGGGGAAGAATTTCACTAAGCCATATTCTTCGTCAAACTCCTTCCTGGTTACCAGTCTGCCACCAGGTAGCCTTTGCCTTTTAACCGTCATCCGTTCTATCTCCCAGCCACATTCTTCCCGCAGCATCTTAATCATGGCCATCTTGTATCTCTGAGGTAAGTCCAAATCGCTTCTCACCAGCAAATGCCAATCATCAGCATATTCACCAAATAGCCTTTTATGCTCTTCCATGAAGGTCTCTAAATTTGTTTGCCGCGAATCCCAAATCATGCTTGCCTTGTTTACCAGGTAAATGGCAGTAGTTAATGCCTCCTCCTTTGTCTCCACGGGAATAACCATGTGCTTTGGTAATGGTTCATGCAGTTTCTTTTCGCGCCCCTCGGCGACTGCCATTACTAAATATGACCACCACTTCTCCCAATCCCATTTATTCCCCAACAGGTAGCGCTTGCAGTTGAAGGCAGAACTGGGGCCAATGATAACCGGCGAACCACCTCTGGCCCAAGCTGCTATCATAGCCTGCATCCTGTTGGGGAGAGAGCCCCAAACGATCAGAGCTGGTGCGACGATATTGTGGTGCACATCGGCTGTAGGGGCATAGTTAGCGTAGCAGGAGATGCTTGAGCCAATCCGAGCCCACTTCATTGCTTGGTCCAGGAGATGAACGCAAGCGGAACATCCTCCCGCATTTATTATGTTTCTTGCCGTTGCCCCTCCGCCATATCTCTCAAAGAGGTAGCCTCCTTTTTCCTTATCGAATTGCCGAGCCACTTCGCCAGCGGCACAGCCAGCGACAGCCACAGAACAGTTACGAGAAACCAGCTCATTGGCGATCCAGCCGATATCCTCCACAGTTTTAGCATCACCGCAACCCAGGATGTGAAATCCTCCGGGGGCATTAGAGATCATGCCCCAAGCTGCTCCAGTTACCTCTGTCCTAGCGGCTGGGCCCCTTCCCGCTCTCATCACAAACTTATCCTCTGCTGCTCGCTTCCCTTGGGCGGCTATGATCAGATCAAGTATCCTGATGTTCTCCGGACAAACCTCAGCACACTTGCCACAAAGATAACACCCTTTCTCTACTTCGCTTAATGCCCCTAATCCCTCTTTCTCAACTTTCCTTATCCCTCGACCTATCATCAGACCGTTGGGACAAATATTGAAACAAAGATCACAGTCTTGTCGACACTTCTTCGCCTCCGCCTTGGCCTTGTCTTCAGAGAGAAGATATTCACTTGAGGGCTTTCGCTTTATCTCCTGGGCTGCCTTAACCGCTGCCTCACCGGCCTTCTCACAATCTCTAATCCACGCCCCAGGTGCTCCAGCTACCAGATCCTCAACTATCTTATCTACAGGATCATCTGTCCGATCGGGTAAGCCTACATTGCTCTCTTTGCTTATCCAGATGAGTCGGCTGTCTACACTCCTAGCATCCGACAGGATATCGAAGCTTATACAGGAGCTGCTGCCTACAATGACATCAGCAAAGCCGCTTCTTATCGTCTTGCTTGCTTTGACCATCCCAGTAATGACACGACACCTATCATAAAATCGAGCTATATCATCACCAGCCGGGCCTATGCCACAGATCTCTATCTCTTGAGTCAGCCCGTCCTGCTTGAGACAGTTCACTGCCACCCAGCCGGGGAGGAAATTATCCCCCACAAAGGCAATCACCGGCTTGCCAGCCTCTAAGCTGGCCAGGCCGCCGTTTACCATCCAAGGGTAATCATCCAGTTTATTTATATCAAAGTTGGAGGCATTAGATAAGCCAAAGCAATTCATCTTCACTAACTCAGCTACATCCTGGACCACCAACAACATTGAACCAGCATGGAAGGCCATCTCCTCGAAATCAGCTATACCACCCGTGCCTATTTGGCTTGCCAAAACGAGCTTATGGAGTTGCTCCTCGGCATAACAGAGCGCTCTATCTAGTGTGCCGAGGTCTTTCTCAAACATACCAGTAAGTAGACGAATATGGCATGTGTCACCTTTATCCTGAAGCATGCCCCAGGTGATGGGTTTTTCCTTGCCGAACACTTTGATAGCATAGTTTACTAGCTCGCGAGTATCCATCATTTGGCTGAGGCAGCCTGTGCACACCATGCGCAGGTTTAGCTTGGCTTGATAAGGCTCAAATTCCAGACCACATTTACCCTTCTTCTCCCCTAAATTGCAAGGCCCCATGTGGCAATCATGGCAGATCTCCTGGGGATTGGTATATAGAGGGGGGTACTGACTTGTTAAGTAGCTATCCCACTCCGCTATATCGCCAGCATCGGGGAAGGGAAACAGCCTTTCATCGAACTGAATATAATGGTTCTCCTTCCAGTCTTCCTCTATTGCCTCGGCCACAATATCCTCTACCCCACGGATATCACGAACCACTGTGCCAATATCAACTTCTGAACGACCAAGCTTAACGGTTCTCTTTTTCTCCATATATCTCCCCCTTTTTCCTCCAATTTAAAAAATAGAATTTACGCACCTTAACGACCTAAGCTATCACAATGTCACACCCAGCCGGACCGCAATATCAAGATGCTCAACACTTTAGGAAATATCGACGCCTAGCGGCGATTTATAGGCCGCCGGAGACCAGCCCCCTTAGCTGATCTCATTTTGACTCGGTGGACAGTGCTATTCGACACCCCTTCTTGGAACTCGCGGCCAATCAGATATGACGCGTCCATGTAGTCGGCTATTGGCACCAGCACGCCATTCTGTGCTTGCGCAAGCTGCAAGGCATGAATAAAGCATGGGTATTCTCCGCTCATCGTAAGCGGTAATGTAAGCCCGCCCGTGTCCAAGTCTCTAATTCCAGTCTCAAGAGCGCGCCGAACTGCCTTCCCAGTCAGATTTTCAAGACCGACCTGCTCTATAGCTACCCTAATAGCTTCGGCTGCTACTATAGCAGTAACCCAAGCAAGTACATATGCTCCACCATAGTATTCGGGCCCATAGGGATGATACCTTCTACAGACTTCGGCCATAGACCTTACTCCCTCTAACTCTATCTCTGTACCGCGTGCACAAACCTCCAGTGAATACCACCCCTCGAGTGCCTTTTCGCCTATAACCCGTATAGTCGGCCCTGCTAGGCTCAATGTCGCGGCCAACAGCCCTATTCCTTTGCCTCGGATATCCAACCTGTGCGCGTCCTTTACCGCTGTTACCATAACAGATGCATAACACTGGCAGAGTATCCAATCTGCCCCTTTCCTAGCCAAGCGAAGCCACTCCACAGAAGTATCAATAGTAGGGATAGGTACCACCTCGTAGCCAACAAACTCGCTCCCACCAAGCCTGTCACTTGCTTTGACACCGTCAAGGTAATTCCACCCGGGCGTGACATCCATAATTATCACCCCAATTCTGGGAAGGCGAGCCTCGGCCCAAAGATACTTCTTGATAGCCTCTATCGAAGTATAGGACATGTCACCCCAGCTCGGAAGTGCCATGAAGACCCAAGGCGGTTTGCCAAATGTGGTGGGCATATGCGCATTAACCCCTAGGCCAGGTATCTCATCCTTCTCAAAGCGCGGCATTAGCATTGCCATACATGAACCTTCGTTCTCCAGGTATAACACTGCACCCGCTGCCTGAGCCCTTTTGTAAGCCGTAAAAGTCCTGCCCGGCAACTCCTGCGTTTCTGACCAGCAAACTTCTAACCGTGTGCCGTTAATGCCACCTCGCTCATTCAAGTATTTGAAGTAGTCTAGCAGTGCAGTGCCCACGGGGAGATACGTGTCTGCGAGTGGTCCGGTAAACCCCGCCGACAATCCTACCACTACTTGCTCATCTGGCTCGGCCTCACAGACTGGAATAGCAGCTGTAAGTAATAGTGCCAGACACAGCCCCACAGCTACAAGACCCAGCTCAATCTTCTTCCATCGTTTCTGCAATTTTCCCACCTCCATATTAGTTTTGGCGATTCCTCGAACTTTTTCATTGTTTTTCATCGCCAGATACCTCCTCTCCGCGATTTTTTGGCTTTTGTCCTCTTACCTTGTTCATCTTATACTCCCAGCACTCGCCAAACCAGGCGATGAACTGCTCCTCCTGAAACTCGATGGCTGTTTCTCCTACGAGCCTGAGCACCTCTACCTGATCCACAACCTGTCTATGCGAAGGGAGCTTAACCATTACCCTTGTCCCCGGCGCAATCATATATTCCTTCTTAACTTAACCTGGTCTGTATTCCACAGAATCCCATGCCCCGGGGAAAAGTCAACCGAAGTTATACTACCTACAATTTACCTCCCAGCTCTTTATAATCAAGACTCCTGTCAAATTCAAAACGCTCACTAATGGGCACTATCCTCTCCTGTTGAACCTGGTAGTACCGTAGCCAGGTGATAAAATACGGGTCATCTTCAGTCGGACCTATTATTGAATATGGAAGAATGCCGGTATCGAAGTCCTTTAAAGTTACTACTGCATCCCTGACAGCCCTTCCAGTCACATTCTCATATCCCACCTCCTCTATAGCTAGCCTTATAACCTCGGCTGTAATTCTGGCCAACACAATTCCCGCCATGTAGTGTCCTGACATATCCTCCAGCCCCCAGCCATGATATCTTTTGGCTAGCTCCACAGCTACGTTTACCCCTGGTAACTCCGTCTCCATAGTAGATGGGTGCGGTTTTGAAATGTACCACCCATTAGCACTTGCTCCAGTCGCCCTTACTATAAATTCGTCGATGCCTGCTGCCCATGAACATGGCTTTATCCCTCTTTCCCAAAGCCCGAGCCTTGCAAAATCCTTTACGCTTGTCACCAGCGATGCTCCACAACACACGACATAGACCCAATCAGGTTTTTTCCCTGCCAGCCTGAGCCACTCGACAGAAGTATCAATAGCCCCGAAAGCGGGTACAACCTCATAACCGACAAATTCAACCCCCATTTCATCAGCGAGCTCTCTAATAGCCTCGAGTGACACCCAGCCTCCACTGTGGTCAAACATGAAGAGCCCGAGCCTTGGGGGACGAGTCTCAGTCCAATTTTCCTTGGCCCACTTCATGAAATGGGTAGCCTCAGATTCCATCGGGAATAGAAGGCTAAACACCCATCTCATAGGCTGGGTTATCATTAGACGGGTCATTCCAGCCATGTAAAGCATTGGTACCTCATCTCTTTGCTGTGCTGGCGCTAGTGCCTCAGTCGATACCGTATCTGGGGCTACCTCCGCTATTATCCCTGCCCCGACAAATCTCCTGTGAGCAGAAATTGCCAAAGGCATCACTCCTCTGACATCCTCCCAAAGCAGCTCTATCTTGATACCATTGATACCCCCTCTATCGTTTACATCCCTTATACCATCATTAAATCCCTGGCACGCAGGCAAAGTAGTGCTAGCATATCCCCCAGTAAAAACGGCTCGGTGCCCTATCTTTACCACCTTCTTATCTGGCTCGGCCTCACAGACTGGAATAGCGGCTGTAAGTAAGAGCGCGAAACACAGCCCCGCTGCTACAAGACCGAACGCCATCTTTTTCAATCCTTTTGCCATTTTTCTCGCCTCTCTAGTGATTCCTCGACACTTTTGATCTTTTCTCATTGCTAGCTACCTCCCCTCGAGATTTTTCCCCGTTTGCGTTTGCTTATCTCATGATAGGTCATCCCTCATACTTATACATCAATCGCAACATGCTTTGCCACTTTGTGAATATCAGAACTTGATTTAGATGCAGAAGAGGGATAATCTTCGAATTTCATGATACAATTTATAGGGCAAAACTTTCTCCTTGTCAAGCTTAATTTCGAACGTGTTAATCGAGATTCGAAAATGAACTATTTAAACTCAAAAAGTTAACTAAGATGATGTGTTCTTCTACAAATGATGTATGGAGCAGATACCTAGGCGCTTCACTACCAAGGGACATGCGACAGGTCAGCAGTTGAGGAGATTTTAGGGATCGTGAAACCAGATTCTTTGCCCTGTTAAGACAATATCGCCCTGATCCGGATAAATTTTCTCTTACTTATCAGAGGACTACTATAACCAGGATTCCTGCTTCTGCCGAAAAGGGGATCGAGAAGGAGTTAATGTTATACAAAGGATTAGCCGAGGATCCTAAACCAAAGCAATAAAATCCTGCGTTTCTGATTAGAAGATGGTGTTCCTTCTTATAGGAGGGATGCCAATGTCAAAAAGCTTTACATAGGTTTTTCCGATGAGGAGAAGGCTAAGCTTGAAGGCGAATATCAAAGAACAGAAGATGCAGCATTCAAAATAAGGTGTCTCATGATGCTTTTTCTTTCCGAGGTTAGAGCTAGAAAAGAGGTTGCCGTTCACTCCACCTCTCGGATGACACTGTAAGATACTGGTATCACCGCTATATCTCCAAGGGCATACTGGGGCTTTATACCAGATCAAGGGAGGGAAGGCCTCCGAAATTATGCCCTGAGGCAAGGAAATGTTATCCTTGAAGGTGCAAACAGGGAGCCAAGAGTCTTAGAGATCAATTTCTCTAACTGGACATGTGAACCCTTGCCTTTTACCTTGTCTTCTGGAACTGAGGAATTGTGATGTTTTCAAGCATGGGTAACACTTTTTAAAGACGCGGTGACACCCTGATACTCCGGGAAAGACCACAACTTCTCCAGGGGCGTCATCCAGCCCAGAGCTGAGTGAGGTTGCCGTTGCCAAAAGAAATCCAACAACTGGGATAATTCCTTCCTCCTCCTGGTGGGTTTTCCAAATCCCCCAAGTTCTGGGCACTACTCATCTTCAGTGCCGTGGCTCCTCGCTACCTTCCCATTTTGTTTCGGTGTAGCAATGGGAATGAGCTTGTGCCTTATCCCCCTCTCCTTGAGGAATTCCTCAAAGGGGTGGGGCTTCACAAAGTGGGGGCAAAAGGACATAGGTGAATTCTGTGCCATGGTCTGTTTGTAATTCTTCAACAGGAAAGGGAAAGAAGGCTAGCACTCTATGGGCAAAGTCCACGAATTCTCCAAACACGGTTCCTGATACACCCATACCAAGCGTAACCTGGTGCAGTCATCTACCGCACTATTGGTGTATTCCTGGTAGGGCTCAGGGTGATCGCTCAAGGCGATTGTGGGCATATATTTGGCATTCAGGTGAACTCTCTGCCCTGGATAGTTCATCTGGTGGTGGCTTTTTTGGCCGCAGTTTCACCACATGAGCTGGACACTTTACTTCGGCACGGTCTGAGGATGGCTCTTAGGGTGTTTGGGAGTTATGCCCCTCCCTTATCCTATCAGACCCTCACCCATCAGGGTTTGTTGAGACCCCCCACCCAGCCCCTTATTTCCACCCCACTGTTAACCATGTATCATAACATTACTTCTGGAACTCAGGAATTTTGTTAACAAATCAGGCAGGTTTTTGTTAACAGTTGGTGAGGATTTATATCTGCCGAGGGCGGGGCTCGAACCCGCATGAACTTGAGGTTCAACGGATTTTAAGTCCGTCGCGTCTACCTATTCCGCCACCTCGGCACTCCTACGGGCAAGTTTTCTTTATGCCCACCAAAGGTTTTTGACTAGCGCGAACGAGGTAATTTAAATAGTACAAGCCTATGTTAACCATGTCAACCCGGCGAATTGAATCACCTAAAATGCAACCGAAGAGGAGATTGTTAAATCATGTAAAAAGTAACCCAAATCGTTTAAGATACAGCCTGGCTAACACTCTTGAGAGGAGGTTAAGCTAGGCTACATGGAAAGGATGGACATGCACTCAAGGAATGAATATTTGAAGGTATTGAGGGGAAGATACTTAAAAGCCAAGACCAAGAAGGAGAAATCCCAGATACTGGATGAATATTGCCGTAATACTGGTCAGGCGAGGAAGTATGTCATTAGGAAGATACACCCGGGGTAAATTTGGAACTCAAAACACGGAAAAGGAGGATGCAAACCTATGGGAGCGAGGTTAAGGCTGCTCTGGTTAAGGTATGGGAAATCTTTGATTATCCCTGCGGGCAGCGGCTCAAACCCATCATAGAGTTAGAACTGGAAAGGTTAAGGGCGTTTGGGGAGATTCAGATCTCAAATGAAGTGGCCTTGAAATTGAAGCAGATGAGATCAGCTACCATTGATAGAAAGCTGAAGCATCAACGGGAGGTGTTACATCTCGAGAGATCAAGGGGTGGTCCCAAGCCGGGTTCTCTATGCCTATATTGAGCAGAAGATCCGGACTCAGGTGAGGAAGGTGCTGGGATAGAGTGAGGTATGACACCGTTGGGGAGTTGGTGATCATCAATGACTTTTACCGGGGCGAGGTTATTCAAGAACATCTTTTATGATGCAACAACCTAAGGTTGGGTTACCTACTTAAATGATTTGACACGCATCGTGTACTTGTCCAATACATTGGTGGTACGTAACTTCCTTCCTTGTCATTGCGAGGCATAAAGCGCCGAAGCAGTGTCCTATTTTCTGGGATTGCTTCGCTCGCAGTGACACAAAGAACTGCCAGGGCTTGTCCCCAAACTTAAGGCGGAAGGTAATCCCCACACTTTGAAGTGTCACCTATCTGTCTGAACGAGATCACATCCTTTTTCGGCCCATTAGACATAAAGGTCCATAGTCGAGTATAATCAAAGTATCGCATCAGAGTCATGCATGAGTTGGCTATCACCCAAAGTATGCTTGATCTCGCCTTGGAACAAGCGAGAAAGGCTCAAGCCAAACAAGTTACCCAGATAAACCTGGTAATAGGCGAGATGTCGGGCGTGGTTTGTGACTCAGTGGAGTTTTACTTCAATATCTTAAGCCAAGATACCATTGCTCACCGGGCTAGCCTCTCTTTTCAGCAAATACCAATTCAACTGCGCTGCCGTCGTTGTGGCACTGTCTTCTCGCCAAGTGAACCTCCCTGGGCTTGCCCCAGTTGCCGGCAGTGGGATGCCGAGGTAGTGACTGGGAGGGAGCTTTATATTGACAGCATAGAGGTGGAATAGATGGAGATAAAGGTAGTACGGAACATCCTAAGTGCTAACGAGCAGATAGCTGCCAAAAATCGAAAGCTATGGGACGAACATGGAGTTTTGGCAGTAAATTTAATGTCCTCACCAGGGGCAGGTAAGACCAGTCTCATCTTACAGACGATAAGAAGGCTGCGTAGCATAATGAGGGTCGCCGTCATTGAGGGAGATATTGCTTCCACTTTAGATGCCGACAAGATAAATAAGGAAGGAGTGAGGGTAGTTCAGGTAAATACTGGTGGTTCTTGTCATCTCGATGCTAATATGCTCTCCCTGGCCATAGACAGCCTGCCTTTAGCCGATATTGATTTATTGATCATCGAGAACGTGGGCAACCTCATCTGTCCCGCCCAGTTCGATTTGGGTGAGCATAAGAGAGCAATGATCATAAGTTGCCCTGAGGGGGATGATAAACCCTATAAATATCCACTGATGTTTACTACGGCTGATGTGGTATTGGTAAACAAGATTGACCTCCTCGAGGTGCTAGATTTCAATATTGTTGCCCTCGAGGTAGCAGTAAAGGGAATCAACCCCCAAGCTCCCATATTCCCACTCTCCTGTAAGAGCGGCGAAGGGATTGAGGCCTGGGTCTTGTGGTTATTAGCTGAGAGGGAGAATTGCAAGGAGTTTTACGATTCATTATGAATCGAAGGCTTTTTCGAGTGCATTTAGGGTGGTTTTCAGGGTGCTATGGTAAAAACAGAGACCGTAGAATTAATCCGTATTAGTGTTCGTGGCATAGTCCAGGGAGTTGGCTTCAGGCCTTTTGTTTATCAACTAGCCAGTAGCCACAATCTTACCGGCTGGGTATGCAATACCTCGGAGGATGTCAAGATCGAGGTTGAAGGTGAAAGGGAGGAGCTAGAGCAATTTCTTGCCCACCTTAAAGTTAAGGCTCCTCCCCTAGCTCAGATTGAAAATATCTCCGCTACTCTTGCTCCGCTAGTAGGCTACAAGCAGTTTGAAATCCGTCGTAGCCAAGCTTTGGAGGGGAAATATCAGCTAGTCTCCCCCGACATTGCTACCTGTGATGCTTGTAGGCATGAATTTCTAACACCTGGTGATAGGCGCTATCGTTATCCTTTCACTAACTGCACTAACTGTGGACCTCGGTTTACCATCATTGAGGATATTCCCTATGACCGCCCCAAGACTACTATGCGCCACTTCCAGATGTGTCCCCAGTGCCAAAAAGAATATGATGACCCCTTAGATCGTCGCTTTCATGCCCAGCCCAATGCCTGCCCCCAATGTGGACCCAGCTTAGAGCTAGTCGACAAATTGGGCACTCCTATCCAAAGCTTGGATGTGCTCACCTCGGCTAGTCAGCTACTCGAGCAGGGGAAAATCCTCGCCATCAAAGGCCTGGGAGGTTTTCTCCTCGCCTGTGATGCTACCAATGAAGCGGCGATTGGGTTACTGCGACAAAGAAAAAGGCGCCCCTACAAACCCCTGGCGATAATGGTAGCTACCTTAGAGGAAGTCTATAGACACTGTTACCTCTCCCCAGAAGAGGAGAAACTTCTCGCTTCCCCCCAGTGTCCCATTGTGTTGCTGAGATGGAAGGCCGATTCCTTTATTTCAGCAGTGGTAGCTCCTAATCTCAAGTACCTTGGGGTGATGCTGCCTTATACCCCTTTACACCATGTGTTGCTGCGAGAAACTGGGTTTCCTTTGGTGATGACCAGCGGCAACCTCAGCGAAGAGCCAATCTGCCGTGATAACGATGAAGCCTTGAGAAGACTACGGGACATTGCTGACTATTTCTTACTTCATAATCGAGATATCTATAGTCGCTACGATGATTCCGTGGCTATGGTGGAGCTAGGCAAAGTGCAAATTACCAGGAGGGCCCGAGGCTATGCCCCCTATCCCATTCATCTCCCCTTCGCCGCCAAGCAGGTTCTCGCCTGCGGGGCAGAACTCAAAAACAGCTTTTGCATAACTCGCGATGAGTATGCCTTTTTGAGTCAGCACATCGGTGATTTGGAGAACCTGGAGACCTTAGAACACTTTGAAAACACCATCGATCTTTACCAGAAGTTATTTCGCATCAAACCCGAAATCATTGCCTATGATTTACACCCCGATTATCTCTCCACTAAATATGCCCTAAAAACGGCGGAAGAGCAAGGCTTGCCCGCTGTGGGGATACAGCATCATCATGCCCATATTGTGAGCTGTATGGTGGAAAACGGGGTTCAGCAGCCCGTTATTGGGGTTGCCTTTGATGGCACCGGGTACGGCACTGATGGTCACATCTGGGGGGGTGAATTCATGGTAGCCGACTGGCGGAGTTTTGAGAGGAAGGGGCACCTAGAGTATATGCCTCTGCCTGGCGGTGCCGCAGCTATACAAAAACCCTATCGTATTGCCATCGGTTACCTGCTCAGGCTGTGTGGGGAGGAAGCTCTAAGGCAAAACATAAATCTTATCAGCCAAGCGGATGATGGGGAAATTAGCCTCATCGAGCGGCAGATTAAGCAGGGGATAAACTGTCCGTTGACCTCTAGTTGTGGACGGCTGTTTGATGCCATATCAGCTCTTTTAGGGATAAGAGGTAAGATAGATTATGAGGGGCAGGCGGCAGTGGAGCTGGAGATGATAGCCTGTGAGGATGAAGTGGCAGGTTATCCCTTCACCATCGAAGATGAGCAGGGGATAAAAATTATCTCTCTTAAGGAGCTCGTGGGGGCAATTCTCTTCGATTTGCGGCGCGGCCAGTCAGCAGCTAAAATCTCGGCCAAATTCCATGCCACGATAGCTCAGATGGTGACCAAAATGTGTCAGCGTCTTAGCGGGGAAATTGGCATCACCACGGTCGCCTTAAGTGGCGGGGTATTTCAAAATCGGCTGTTACTTCGGAAGACTGTGGGTCACCTTGAGGCTCGAGGTTTTACCGTACTCACTCACCGTCAAGTCCCCTCGGGCGACGGGGGGATATCGTTGGGGCAGGCAATTATAGCCAATTTTGCCGATAAAAATCTTTGAAAATGGAGGGGCTATATAATGAGTGGCATTGAGGAGGCTAAGGCACAGGTTCTCAAAATGGCAAAGGAGCACGATGTGAAATTTATCCGGATGTGGTTCACTGATATTTTGGGTTTTTTAAAGAGCTTTGCCATCACTGTGGAAGAGCTAGAGGGAGCTTTGGAAGATGGCATGGGGTTTGATGGCTCCTCCATTCAAGGTTTTGCCCGCATCGATGAGAGCGATATGATAGCCCTGCCAGACCCGGAAACTTTCTCGCTGCTTCCGTGGAGACCGAAAGAGCATGCCGTAGCTCGGATGATCTGCGATATTCTTTGGCCGGGGGGGAAGCCATTTGAAGGTGACCCCCGATATGTGCTAAAGAAGAACCTGAAGCGGGTTCAAGATATGGGCTAC
>DEIJ01000113.1 GCA_002352365.1 Dehalococcoidia bacterium UBA2777
GAAGCAAGCTCGGGGTAATGAGAGTGAGATTGCTTCCCCTTCACTTCGCTCAGGGTCGCAATGACACATGGGGAATCTATTTTCGGAATAAACCTCCATGGGCGACTGCCCACCAGCGAATCATGAAAATAGAGGTCGAGTGCATTTCATGTGAGGGTTTGTTATCCTAACATTGGGTGGTGTAAAGGTCGTTTTTCTTTTTGGCGGTATAACCCCGAGGAATAAACTGACAACGGTAGTCTGTATGCACCACGAATTGTTGCTCCTGTTTCAGGAAGCACGCGAAGCAAATTATAAACAGCAAGGCTACTACTACCCAATGAAGGGAGGAAATATGGAAGTAATGATCGAAAGGTGCTGTGGAATTGATGTTCACAAGTCCAAGCTTACTGCTTGTCTGTTGGTCAGCAAGCCCGATGGCAAAGCTGAGAAAAGCATCAAGACCTTTTCCACCATGACCAGCGACCTTCTTGCCCTTAAGGATTGGCTTGAAGCGGAGGGCTGTACTCATGTGGCCATTGAAAGCACCGGCGTGTATTGGAAGCCAGTATTCAACATTATTGAAGATAGTATAACGGTCATTCTTGCCAATGCCAGAGACATCAAGAATGTTCCTGGGCGGAAGACAGATGTTAAAGACTGCGAATGGATTGCTGATCTCCTTAGGTTTGGACTCATTCGAGCAAGCTTCATCCCCCCTAAGCCCATTCGGGAACTCCGAGACCTCACTCGCTATCGGACGAAGCTAATCGGGGAGATGACCTCAGAGAAGAACAGAGTTCAAAAAGTCCTGGAGGATGCCAATATCAAATTATCTTGTGTAGCCACAGATATATTTGGCACCTCAGGCAAGGAGATGTTGAGTGCTTTACTCCAGGCAGAATCCACCCCCGAAGAGATGGCAGAGCTGGCCAAAGGACGACTTCGCAAGAAGATTCCAGCCTTGATCGAAGCCCTGCGAGGGAATGTTTCCGAGCACCATCGCTATCTGATTGAAATGGGTCTTCGGCATCTTGAATCTATGGGCGAACTCATCGCCGACCTGGATGAAAAGATTGATAAAGCCATGGAGCCATATCGGGAGGAGCAAAAGCTTTTGATGTCCATCACCGGTGTGGAGAAGAAGAGTGCTGAATCAGTCATTGCTGAGATTGGTGTGGATATGAGCCAATTCCCCTCAGAGAAACATCTGGCATCATGGGCTGGAGTCTGTCCGGGGAACAATGAGAGTGCCGGGAAGAGAAAGAGCGGTAAGACAACCAAAGGTGATACTTGGCTGCAGAGAACACTGATCCAAGTGGCCCATGCTGCGTCAAAGGCCAAGAATACCTACCTTAAGGACAAGTATCATAGGATTGCTGGTCGCCGAGGGAAGAAGCGTGCTGCTATGGCAATAGCTCATAAGATCCTTGGTTTTGCCTATTACATATTACGCTATCGAGTTCCCTACCGTGACTTAGGGGAAGACTATTTAGACAAGCTGAATAAGGATGGCCAGGAGTGGAAGCTGATCAAAAGGCTCGAAGCCCTGGGCAATAAGGTCACTATAGAGCCTGTACTGCAAGCGGCATAACTCTATTTTCGAAGCAAAAGTCTTTTATCAGAGATCCTTTACCCTGGCTAAACCACCTCGATGAATCTCACCAAGATTTCAAAAGTTAGTCTGATGAGGGCAATGGCCTAGGTTCTTGGGCGATCATCTCCTGATCGCAGCAGATAACTGCACCTTCACCCTGCTTGGTACACAGAACTTCACTTCCACAACTTTGACAGCGATATCTTTTACCCAGCTGATTTGCCACTTTTCACCACCTCCTGCCTTGCTTTGAGGCTGTTTAATTTCGCCTCAGCTTCATGGCCAGATTCACCTCAACTGCCCTTACAATCTCCACCCCCAATTCAAATCTCCGCTCTCACCTTCATTTCCGCTCCAAGATCGCCAACTCTTCAAAGCTGATTTTTAAACAGCCTCTACTTCTTCAGGATCATAGGCTGCCCACAGCAAACGATAGTGCCTTCACCCCCACGGGTAACAATAAACTCGGAGCCACACTTGGGGCAATAATACCTTTTACCTATCTGATTGGCCATCTTTCCTCCACTAAGTATCTACTCTCAAATCTGGTTAATTTTAAACCATGCCTTTCACTACTGTCAATGCTGTGGTACTGGGTTGGCGCCTGCCTCATTGCCGGAACGAGGTTATGCTTTTCCCCTTTCTTAGCTTTACCGAGTTTTGTCGGGCCTCTTTAGTTGCCTTATTGTTGTGGCTCTCTTTTAACTCCCTCCCTTTCCCTCACCTTTAATGTAGTTATCTTCCTTCCACTGGTGTATCTCTGCCCACCTTGATGGGTACTTCTTGCCTTTAGGTATTACAAACTCATTTGGACCCACTATTATCCTTCTCTTCTATTTCTTTTCAGTCGATAGTTTACAGCATTCTGCCTGTCTTGTGTTGTTCATTAATTGGCTTTGCGCCCTTGCCCTTTTCACCCTTAGCTTACCCCCATTATACTAGGGGCAAGTAAATGTAAAGCAATAGGAACTAGGCAATACCCTAATTCCATATCTGCGATAACGAAGGACTGGAGAGTTATGAACCCGAATTCACAGGAATGGTAATCTACAAGTAGGCAAGCGTGGCAAGCATTTTGAACTAAAGGTGCCATTTGTGCTTACCAATTATCGGGCAAAAACTTGACAAATTATTTAGCCTATAGTATA
>DEIJ01000034.1 GCA_002352365.1 Dehalococcoidia bacterium UBA2777
GGCTGAGGTCGGCGCAAAATGCAGGTGGTACCTGGGGCGCTTCTTTAACCATTCCTTTATTCCGAAAATAGATTCCCCATGTGTCATTGCGACCCTGAGCGAAGCGAAGGGGAAGCAATCTCACTCTCATTACCCCGAGATTGCTTCGGGGCCTTGCCCCTCGCAACGACAACCTATTTTCATGATTCGCTGGTGGGCAACCGCCCATGATGGTTTACTTCAACCGTTTTCGTTGTGAATTTTGTTGGGAGCTTACCACGAACGGTTACGGTGTTGTCGAGGAGAGCACCGACTTTGCCCCGCCCTGCCCGAATACCACCTCTGGAAAATCGCGCCTAAGTTCACGGTGATGGTCCAGCTTGGCAAAACCTATATCCTCATAAGGCAAATTGCGCAGCTTCTCCAGCGCCGCTTCCATATCCATCCTGCCCGAAGCAACATCCTCCAGCAGCTCCAAAGCATTCTTCCGATAAACCCGGCTGACCCTCCGGATTGCCGTATTCAGCATAGCCGAGAGTCCGACCGTCTTTCAGCTTGATTGTCTGGTCGGTTCTATCGTTTCCCATATTCTCCTCCTTCATTCAGATAGCTAGAAGTTCTCTATTATATGCTTAAAGTAAGCTTTAGCTCAATCGGCTGTTTTACCCCAGAACATTGTATAGGTGAATAATGCGTAGTAATCTGGCAGATTCAAAATGAAATCCGGTGAATCCGGTTGGCAGAAACGCTGGAATTCTACCAAATCATCGGATGACAGCTCGGTGGATACATCTGGCCAACGCATATCAAAAAGAGTCACCAAGGCATTGCGTATGTTATCACTAAGAGGGGCATAGAAACTATCTGCAAATACTTTTCCCCTGGGTTCTGTTAGCCCCAGTTCGTGAAACCAGCCTAGTGCACGTAGGAAGTGCAACTCCGGCTTCTTCCCTTGTACAAAAGGAGCAATGCCGGCCGATGTTGCTCCCAGCCGAGCTTCCAACCGAGGATATCCGGGAAGCAGCTTTTCAGAAGACCAAGCAGTAATGGCCACAATACCACCGGGCTTTACCACCCGTGCCAGCTCTTTCAATAAAGGCAGAGGTTCCCAGGGGCCATATCCCGCACAGTCGGAGCTCCATACCCAATCGAAGGCATTATTATCAAAGGGAAGGTTGGTTACATCCCCTTCCTGAAAAGAAATCTGTTCCGACAGACCAGCCTCCTTTACAATCTCCCGGCCACGATCCAGCATCTCCGAAGACACATCAAGGCCAGTGACATGCCCGGTAAGTCCCATCTCCTCGGCTAACAACAAGCATTGAAGACCGATTCCACATCCTGCATCCAGTCCCCGGCTCCCCTTAGGCAGCTGTAATGCCTTAATCATTGCACGAAGGATTGACTCTCTCAGCGGGTTAGACACTAATGCGCTCTGTATGTAAGACTCAGTATCCATTTCCCCCTCCAATCTTTAGCCCATGTTCCAGTCTACTGACTACAATCATCTCAAGACAGATACGAAATTGTCTCTCAGCCGGCGGTAAATCCGGGGTGTAGTCAGTTATTCTCAGATACGGCAAGACCTCGAAAATGGAACATGGGTTTTAAAGATGCCATGAAGCCCACTGCGTATAATGGTATCGGGCTCTGCGAAGTCAGCCACAAGCTGATTTGGACAACGCGGGCATGTAGCCCGTGTTAAGCGAAGTAGGCCACCCTATTCTGCAATTTTGGCCCAATTTACACTGTTATGTCCGTCAATCTCTACAGCTTAATTTCTGTGCCAAGCATATCTAGAAACTTGCGAATCCATTCTGGGTGTCCAGGCCAGGCTGCAGCGGTAACCAAATTTCCATCTACGTGAGCGTTAGAAAGATTTTCGTTCACCTCTCCCCATTTAGCTCCTGCTCTGATCACCTCGGGTTTTATGGCTGGATAAGCTGTACAAAGTTTCCCTTCAAGGACATCTGCTGCAGCCAGCACCTGTGGGCCATGGCAAATTGCCGCCATGGGCTTATTGTTTTCTGCAAAGTGACGTACGATAGAAATTACTTTCTCGTCCAGACGAATGTATTCTGGGGCACGTCCTCCAGGGAGCACAAGGCCATCATATTCTTTGGGATCAATCTCATCAAAAGTTGCTGTAAGAATGAAATTATGGCCTGGTTTTTCACTATATGTTTGATCGCCCTCAAAATCGTGGATAGCTGTTTTTACGGTCTCACCTTTTATCTTGCCCGGACAGACAGAGTGAACAGTGTGGCCCACCATCGTCAACATCTGGGAAGGAACCATCGCCTCATAATCCTCGACAAAGTCTCCCACAATCATTAGGATCTTTTTGGCACTCATCTTCTCGCCCCTTTTAATGCTATTTAGACATTCATGCTAGCTTGAGATTGTGTGAAAACTCCCTAAAAAGCGTTTTTCTGAAGCCACCGCTTTCCCGCTGGAAGCTGCAACGCTGACTTTTCACACAACCTGATGTCTTGCCGATGAAAGAAGCTGCCGAAGGCAATTTGGGCGAAGGTGGGCAGCATCGTAGGCTTTTATCCGCTGCTATATGCTGTGCCGTGCCATAACAGCACAGGCAGATGGGACAAAAGGATTCACTGCTCAAATAGATTAACATCTTTATCTCTTTTGCATAACGAAAAAGACTGATCGGAACAATTTTGGATTCTTCTTGAACATCTCTATTTCCTGCTGCTCACTATCAAATTCTACAAAATCCTTGGACTCATCGATATATTTCATTAGAATATCATTAATTCGCCTTTCCAATGGACCATAGTATTCAGCCCACCAGATATCTTCGGACAATGTGAAATGCCCAAGTATCTCATACCCACAACTAGAGATGTGTTTGAGTTTTTGGTGAATATTATTTATGTCATCATGGATTACCAGAAATCCGTTGGGTTTAAGGAATCGCCTCCACTCTTCAAGCCCCCGTTTGAAACCTATCCTTGATATGGAACCCTCAGCCCAGATGATGTCAAAGCTTTCATCCTGGAAATCTAACTCGAACATTGAGCATCTTAGAGTCTTAATTCGGTGTGAAAGTCCTGCCTGTTCGATGTTCTTGCTAAGTTTGTCCAGGGCAGCCTGGTCAATGTCTATCGCTACTACTTGTCCATTACTCAGTCTTGCAAGCTCCATGGTGGGGACCCCCGAACCACAACCTATATCTAGAATGCAGGGCTCATTCATTTTCGGAAGCATGTGAAATGCCTTTGCTGTGTATTTGTTGAGGTTCTCTCTAATAGGATCCGTATCCATCTTGCCCAATTTTTCGTTACCCGTCACTTACCTGGTTTGTTCGGCAGTCAATTTATCTTCCTTTTACTGATCCGAAGCGTTTGCCAATGATTACATAAGACAGTGATATTAACCGCCCACACGGAAACAGGAGCAGGCAGCCGGAGTGAGTCGCCAAGGCGTTCGGTATGGCGATTCGAGGGTATCTGAAGTCCGGCCGTAAAGCCGGATTCCGGCGAATTGCCGAAGACACCAGACCTGATACGCTGATTGGCCGACGTTGACTCTAAAATCCGAAATACTCGGGATTCGCCCACAGTGAAATCGCTCCGACAATGGCGATAATGACAAAANNTCCAGAGGGTTGTGAGAACTCCAACATACTCCCTCAAGCTATCTTTTAGTCCGAACTCAACCAGGCCAAATCTCTGAGCAATAGCCAAGATACCGACATAAAAGTAAAATATGTACAGGAACGTGCTCAGGACAAACCCCCAGTAGCTTCCTCTGATCGTCAAGACTATGGCAAGGGGCACAATAATAGCGTGTGACACAACATCTGCCCATGCATGGCCCCATTCTATGGCCATGTGGGTTCGATTGACGGGATCGGCATCATCTGATGCATGCTCTTGTACCCGCAATTTCAAGGCAAGTCTCCAATTGACGACGGATATTCCTTGAAATATAAGGTTTGCTCCCCCTATCAAGCCAACAATAACTATCGACAACCAGATGCCCAAGGGGAATTGACCAGTTTGCGTAGTTAGGAATTCCATATTGTTCTCCTTTGCCAGTCCACGCTCTATCAATGCGGGCGTTTATATTGATAGCTTTCTCAAAAGCCTTTATGGCGTCTTCATGTCTCCGAAGCCCGCTAAGCTGAACACCATTGCTATACCATTCTGTTTCGCTCGTGGTAGTCTCCCGGTATCTCTCACTTCGTAGTCAGCCTTTCCACAAGATGACCGCGTCTTTTTCCGGCACAGCACCGGGCATAACGTCAGCCTGTGTGACAACTCTGATCTTGAGAACTTATCCCCCACCTTTGGGGGAACAGGCAGGGATATTTGGTATCAATCCCCCGCTTTCTGCCCGAAATTGCGCTGCCTCTAGAGCCGCTTCCACACTTCTGCGATTCGCTGGCACTTTTCACACATTCCGACGGTTTCGGCGTTGCCGAAGCCGCCACAGGCGGTTTGGGCGAACAAGGTGACCCGCAAACATACTGCTTCACGCTGTCCTCTGCCAATAGGCTGACCCCCATCTCGTCTATTTGTACTATTTACCTCGAAAATAGATTCCCCATGTGTCATTGCGACCCTGAGCGAAGTGAAGGGGAAGCAATCTCACTCTCATTACCCCGAGCTTGCTTC
>DEIJ01000131.1:0-1966 GCA_002352365.1 Dehalococcoidia bacterium UBA2777
GAGCTTATGGCCAATTTTCTGGCGTGTTCGCCGAATGCTGCCTTTATGGCCATAGTTTCGGAGCGATCATTGCGCACCGTAGATGTTCCATGAGCATTAATGTAATCAACTTCATCTGGGGCGATATCAGCATCAGCTAAGGCCAATCTCATACACCTTGTGGCACCCTTGCCATCGGGCGAAGGTGAGGTGATATGGTAGGCATCACAATTAGCCCCGTAGCCTACCACTTCAGCGTAAATATTGGCCCCCCTCTCTAGGGCAAAGTCAAGTTCTTCTAAAACAACAATGCCTGCTCCTTCGCCGGTGACAAAGCCATCGCGATCCCGATCGAAAGGTCGGCTAGCTTTCTGGGGGGCATCATTTCGGTGGGAGAGAGCCCGCATGGCATCCAAGCCAGCGATGGATAATGGATTAACACCTGCTTCCGAGCCCCCGGCCATCATTACCTCGACATCTCCCCGTTGGATAAGCCGGAAGGCATCACCCAGGGCATGGGTGCCGGCGGCGCAGGCAGTTGTGGGGGCAAAATTCGGTCCCTTGGCACCAAACCGCATGGCAATCTGTGCCGCTGCCATGTTGGTTATGTAAGCGGGGATGAAAAAGGGGGAGATCTCGTGGAGAGCACCTTGGAGCAGAAGTCGTTGGTTTTTCTCCCAGGTTTCTATCCCCCCACCAGTTGTCCCCACGGTAACCCCCACCCTTTCCTTCAAATTATCGGCGATTTTGAGCTTGGCATCTTCTATTGCCATCTGAGCTGAAGCTAAGGCGAAATGGATGTAACGATCCATGCGCCTGGCCAACTTCTTGTCGATGAAATCCTCGGCATTGAAATCTTTCACCTCGCCAGCAATTTTGGCACCGAAACCAGTGGTATCAAACCTGGTAATCTCGGTGATCCCTGGCTTCCCGTTACATAAGTTCTGCCAGCTTTGGTTCACCTCAGTGCCTATAGGGGTGACCATCCCCAAACCAGTTACCACCACTCTTCGTTTCAGGCTATTCATCTTATTTTTGTCTTGGCTTGAAATACCTTATATCCAAAATTGAACCACTGCGTTCAGCTTGGTCTTTGAACACCGCTTCAACCTTCAGGTCAATTCTTACCTCTTCAGGTTTCACCTCTCCCAGCCGGTGAACTAAGCCGCCATAAGCTCCGTCAATAGCCACCATGGCTAAAATTATTGGCTCCTCCAGCGGGGAACCATCCAAATCCACATATCCAATAGTGTAGGTATGCACTGTACCTGTAGTTCCCACCTCCAGCCACTCCTCCAAGCCGGCAAAGCAGCGCTCGCAATATATCTTTGGTGGCACATAGATAAGATTGCACTTAGGGCACCTGGTGCCGAAGATTTTGGCGTTATCCTTGATCTCCCTAAAGAATCTTTCCCCAGCTATGCCAAAGGTATATAGATAATATGTGGGTATCTCACCATAGCACGGCTTGGTCTGAGCAAGTTGAGTTATCCTTTCCAGTGGGGTCATCTTCTCCCCTCCTCTAGTGGCTTGAAGTATTTGATGTCGGTGATTGCCCCTTCTCGTTCCTGAGGAGGCTTCCACACCGCCTTTACTCGCATACCGATGTTTATCTTCGCCGGGTCGGGCTCGATCTCGCCGAGCAGGTGCAAGATTCCCATCCCATGAGATGCACCATCTATCTCGATTACTGCAGGAATAGAAGGAACCTCAAGCCGAGAGGCATCCCAGGCGATGTAGGAAATCGAAAAGGTATTAACCACCCCGGTATCTTTCAAGTACACCCAGCCATCAAAGGGTTTAAAGCACCACTCACAGAATATTCTGGGGGGTACTGCTATCCGGTGGCATTTATGGCACTTTGTGCCCACTATCCTGCCCTGTTTAAGCTCGGAAAGAAATCTGCCTATGGCTATTCCCGCATCCCAACCATACTTCAGATTTGGCTGCCACTGGGTGGTAAGGACTCTTCCTTGTTCTACATCAG
>DEIJ01000131.1:2055-7859 GCA_002352365.1 Dehalococcoidia bacterium UBA2777
TCCCCCCACGCCTGAGCTAGACCTCGTCTTGGCTTGCCAGGGACCTGCCTCTTCCCCGCCTCCCCCCGTAGTTGCCAAAAAATCTCGCAAATCTTCATCAAGCCGGTGGCAGCGATAGCATTGCCCACCCCCAAAGCGCCTCCCGAAGGGCAACATGGCAGGTCACCATCCCGGGCTGTCACCCCATCAGCGGTAAGCCGGGCAGCCTCCCCCTTCCCGCAAAGCAGCAGACCTTCCAGATGGTGAAGTTCTTTATAGCTAAAGGGGTCATAAGGTTCTACCACATTGATCTCTTTGCGTGGCTCTCTAATCCCAGCCATTTGGTAAGCCATCCTAGCAGCGCACTCCACATACCTAGGGTAATAAAGGTCTCTATTGGTCCAGTAGGCGCTATCTAAGCTCCACCCCACCCCCTCAATCCATACCGGCTTATCAGTAATTCTTCTGGCGACATTTTCCGAGGCAAGCACAATAGCCGCTGCCCCGTCACTGGTGGGGCTAACATCGAGTCGATTCACCGGCCAAACCATTACCTCTGAGTCTAGCACATCCTGAACGGTAATCTCGGCACCCAATTGAGCACACGGGTGATCTAAGGCATTCCGCTTATTCTTCACCGACACTAAGGCGATCTCTTCCTTAGTAATCCCATACCGATGCATGTAGCGGTTCATCTCTAGGGCAAAAATCCAAATCAAGTTAGGTCCTAGCGGCCTCTCCAGGGTATGGTCAAATATAGTCAGGAATGCCCCTTGGGGGTGAGGGAGGCAACTAGACATTTTCTCCTCAGCGACAACAAGGCAGGTATCAAAAAGACCCGAGGCCACATGATACCACCCCTGGGCACCCACGAACACACCAGTGCCACCACCGACGTAGCCCCTCATGTATGGTTTTCGCCACGCTCCAGCTCCATCGGCAAGATACTCTCCTTTCATGTGAACGCCATCAAAGGCATCAGGGGCGCTTCCCAAGACTACACTTTCGATGTCTTCCAGGTTCAATTCGCAGGAATCAAGAGCCATCTTGGCTGCCTCCCAGGCTAGCTCTTTCCCCGTCTCCTCGGAGCGATGCATGAACTTGGTAATTCCTGCCCCGACTACTGCTACCCGGCCCATGTAATTCTCCTTCCTTATCCCTGGTTGGTTAGGATCACTACCGCTCCACTGGCTGAGGGGATTCCTTGCCAGCATTGGGCCAGCCCTATCTTGGCGTGGCTCACTTGCCCCTTCCCCGCCTCCCCGCGCAATTGGAGAGTGACCTCAGCTACTCTCTCCAGTCCGCTAGCCTCAGCAAGGTGTCCAATTCCAAGACTACCCCCGGAGAGATTGACTGCTATCTCTCCCCCTCTTTGGGTAGCCCCTTCAGTGACTAATAAGGCTGCCTCTCCCCTGCGGCATAGCCCCAGCGCTTCGAGGTGCTGGAGTTCCTTGTAGGAGAAGGTGTCGTCAATCTCCGCTAGGTCTATTTCCTTTCCAGGGTTTTTTATCCCTGCCATCTTATAAGCCATCTCTGCTGCCAACCGAGCATAGGCTGCCTCCCCCCAGTTCCTGGTCTCCAAGCTAGGAGTATCTGAGCACCAACCTACGCCCTTGATCCATATCGGCTTGCTGGAGAGCATTTTAGCTTTCCTTCCTGAAGCTAAAACTACTACTACAGCTCCATCAGCAGGGGGACTCATATCCAAGCGACTTAAGGGATAGAACACTACCTCCGAACTCATTACCTGATCTGGGGTCACCTCAGCTCCGTAAGCAGCCACAGGGTTATTTAAGGCACTCCTTTTGTTTTTAGCTGAGACCTGGGCACACTGCTCTTTGCTATTCCCCGACTGATAAAGGTAGCGATTCATCTCCATCCCGGCGATGAAATAGGGGTTATGGGCCAAAGGTCGATTGAGAATCGGGTCCATAGCAAAAGCAATGCACCAATCGGGAGTAAGCAAATTTGACAACTTGCTATGGGCTTCAATGGCAACCGTATCTATAGCACCAGTGCATATCTGCATATAAGCAGCTATTAGTCCATAGAGCCCATCAGCGCAGATGGTATGGACCGGCTTCAAAGCCGCTCCCAACTGGTCGGGGACATATTCATCGAAAATGGAGGTGCCCTCAAGAAAGTCCTCGCTACAACATACGAAGCTATCTATATCCTTGCGGGGATCAACCCCGGCCTCGTTATAGGCTTTCACCGCGGCATCAAACATTAGTTCTTTGTATGACATATCGGGAGTTATCGAATTAAAGAAAGTTCTCCCTATACCTACGATGGCTACATTTGGCAACATACCCTTCCACCTTATTAGTTGATTTGGCCTATTTAAAAACTAAATCTTTAGATGAGAAGTCTACGATATGATAAAACCTTTTTGGCATAATGTCAACAAGAGAGGAAAGCGAAGGTTTGGGATGAGGATGAGTATGCACCCAACCTTCGCTTACCCGAATGATGCCAGATTTGATAGGAAAGATGATTGCCATCCCTGATTCTTTTTGGCTATCCAAACCTTTATGCTTTCCAGCCACCAGATTCGAAAGAATTGGTGATGTCCCAAATGAGATGCAGGCCGCTGTCTAACAACGCTTGTAGACCGTTAAGCCGCCCATCCATTGCTGGAGGATCCGATTTAGATTAGAATGGAGTATAAGAATGGCAGATAGCAAATTCAATTCAAAAGTTATCGGAGAGGGAATAGCTGGAGCGGGCTTCCCAAGCTAATCATAATACTGCTGCTAAGAGCATTACAAAAAGGTTACTAATTATAATATAATTGAACGGGGGGAGAGAGGGAAGGAGAGAAAAGACCACTTAATAGGGTAATCGCAGTAAGGCCTTCAGCCAATAAGCGGGGGAAGCTAAGGAAGGAGGCAAATTGGTTAGGGGTGGGGTTGACCACTTTGGCTAGGATGCGGATAATAGAGAGATTGAGGAGGAGAGATGCGTATAGAGAAGACAAGGTATACCGAGAGGTTTGGGGCGGTGAAGATAAACGAGGTGCAGAAGGTTTTAGAGTTGGACTCGGGAAGGAGGAGCGAGTCCTCACGCAAGGAAGAGGTGGCAGTAGATAAGATTGAAGAAGAGGAGATGAGGGATATTGAGGAGATGATGACCGTAGTCGTCCCGATAAGGGATGAGAAGCTCAAGCTTTTTGAGGGGGTGCTGAGCGGTATACCTCACAACTGTTTACCCATCGTAATCTCCAATAGCCAAAGAGGAAAGGTAGATAGGCTCAAGATGGAGCGAGATACCTTAGAGCAATTCTGCCATTTCACTCAGCGTCAAGCGATTATAGCGCATCAAAAGGATTTCGAGCTGGCCCAGGCGCTGGAGAGGTGCGGATATAGTGAGATTTTAGAGGAGGGGTTGGTACGGGATGGCAAGAGTGAGGGAATGGTTATCGGCATCCTCTTGGCTCTGCTTCTAAAGAAAAAATATGTGGCATTTATCGATGCCGATAATTATATCCCTGGAGCGGTGCTGGAACACATAAGAAATTTCGCTGCTGGGTTTGCTACCGCCAGATCCCCCTACGTGATGGTGAGAAATCTATGGCACTATAAGCCTAAGATTGAAGAAGAGGGGCTTTACTTCAAGAAGTGGGGAAGGATTTCGGAAGCGAGCAACAAATATATTAATTCTCTCATCTCAACGAAGAGTGGCTTTGATACCGAGGTGGTAAAGACAGCCAATTCTGGGGAGCATGCTATGAGCCTTGAGCTGGCCAGTATTATCCCTTACGCTTCGGGATTTGCCTCCGAGGTTCAGGAGCTCATGTCTATTTTCGAAGGCTTCGGTGGTGTGCTTCCCCAGCAAGATCCCCAGGCAGTAGAGGAGGGGGTGGAGATATTCCAGATAGAGACCAGGAATCCTCACCTTCATGAAGAGAAGGGGAAGGAACACCGCGCCGAAATGCTCCTTCCCTCCCTCTCTGTGGTCTATCATTCCCCTTTGGCTGAGCCTGAGCTGAAACAGCAAATCTGTGAGGAGCTAAGGTCACAAAAACTCCTGGGAGAGGATGAGGAGCCTCAGAAACCAAAAACCATCCCTCCACCACAAATGGTTGCTCTCGAATGCCTGGGCAGATATCTTTGGGAGTACCTCTCAGGCCACCTTACCCTCAAGTAACAGAGTTGCTTCGAAAGGAGGTTTTAGATGTGTCTTATATTTGGCATCTTGAGCCGAAAGGATGGAGAGGTATCTCCTTTTGTCAATCCCATGCTTAATGCCTTCTCTTACAAGCCCAAAAAGTCATGGCTGGTGACCCCTGGAGCCGGGTGCATGTTTGTAAAGGAGGTGCATCCTGAAACGCAAGCACCTATGGGCAAGCTGGCTTTAGGACAGATTTCTTCGGAAAAACCATGTTTGAGTTTAGGAGATAAATTGGCCTTGCTTTGTGAGGGAAGGATTTATGATGACAGTCCAATCAAGCTTTTAGAGGAGAAATATCGGGGTGACTTGAGTGAAGCACTGGGGGGAACCTTAGGGCTACTTGATGGCGAATATGCCTTGGCAGCAAGCGATGGCAGTAAGATCGTCGTCGCCCGAGATTCGCTCGGTAGAAAACCTGTCTTCTATGATCAAAATGAAGAGATTATTGCCTTCGCTTCGGAGAAGAAGGTGTTATGGGGAATAGGATTGCGGAATGTAAAGCCACTGCGGGCAGGCACGCTTGCTTTTTTGGGGGAAGATGGCATTGCGATTGGCGAAACGCATAAACTTGGCAGAATAGGGATTGAGATAAATAACTTAGATACTGCTGTAAATGAGTATGAGAGATTGCTTCGGATAGGTGTTGAAAAGAGGCTTAAGGATGTGGAGAGAGTGGGTGTGTTGCTCTCGGGTGGGGTGGACAGCTGCCTTTCGACCCAGCTTGTATCTGAAATTGCGGCTGATAGAGGTATAGAGGTCATAGCCTATACTGCAGGTATGCCCAATGCTATAGACATACTGTATGCGGAGCGTTTCGCTCAAGAGCTGGGGTTGAATCATAAGGTGAGGAGACTTGAGCTTTCAGAAGTCGAATCCTATCTCCCTCAGGTAATTAGAGTGGTTGAGGAGAGGGACTTTGTCCAGATAGAAACCGGCATTGGGGTCTATGCTGCGGAGGAAATGGCAGCTCAGGATGGCATCAAGGTGATCTTCTCTGGCCAAGGGCCAGATGAGCTGTGGGGTGGTTATAGATGGTATCCTCAGGTTATAGCCGAGGAAGGATATGAAGGGCTTCTCCAGAGAATGTGGGGTGATTTGGAGAGGGCAGATATTGAGACCTTTGATAGGGAGAACAAGATCGCTGTGGCCCATGGCATAGAGGTGATATTCCCTTTTGCTGATACTCAGGTGGTCAAATTCGCCATGAGCGTGTCTCCTGAACTCAAAATAAATTCCCCCCAAGACAATCTAGGGAAGCGACCTCATCGAGAACTAGCTGAAAGGGTCGGGGTACCCCAAGAGTTTGCCCAGCGGGGAAAGGATGCGGCTCAACACGGCACAGGGATTCACGAAGTCTTGGATGAGATAGCCCGAAGAAATGGTTTTGATCCTGACTTGGTAAAGCGCATTGGCTACCAAAGTGAGGAAGTAAGCTCTGAGAAATTGGCCAGCTCTTCTCGTTATGGATACCGATATGCGGCAAAGGGACTATGGGAGGTCTCCGACTACATCCAGCTTTTCCTCGATACGATGGCATATAGAAATAATCTTTTAAATAGGAAGGAGAGAACAGTCATAGAAAGCTTGATGCAAAAGCTCAGTTCCTAATCATTAAGTGACGTCAACTGTTACCGCCACAAGGGTGGTAGCTT
>DEIJ01000033.1 GCA_002352365.1 Dehalococcoidia bacterium UBA2777
TGGGGACCTCAGAGGTATTGCCTCCTGAGAGGGGAGGCCGTCTCTCCACCAAGAGGTTGCTAGAGGCGGAGCGCCGCCGCAGCCGAAGATGGGAATATATATTCAATTTGGCCAAGCCTACCATTGCTCAAGTGCATGGCCATTGCCTCGGCGCCGGCTTGAGCTTGGCCATGCTCTGCGACATAACCATCGCCAGCCAAGATGCCGTATTTGGTGACCCCGAACTTCGGATGGGGCTCCTTCCTGGTATGCCTTTGTGGCTGTGGCTGGTAGGAATAAAGAAGACTAAGGAGATGCTGTATAGCGGAAGGTATATCGATGCCTCAGAAGCGGAAAAAATAGGCTTAATAAATAAAGTAGTTCCCCCAGATAAATTGGAACAAGAGGTGAATAGATTAGCCGAGGGGATAAGCCTGATGCCGGGCGATGGTTTAGCTATCTGCAAGGATGGGATCAATGCTGTTATGGAGGCCAGAGGGTTGGGGGAGGCGTGGAGATTCACCGACAATATGCAACTGGTAATGCAGCAACGCAGTATCGAGCCCGGTGAGTTTGATTTCTTTGAAACGAGAGATAAAAAGGGGCTTCGAGCTGCCCTGGAACAGAGGGATGTCCCGTTTACCTCGCTGCGTGCCCAAGAAGAGGAGGGGTGATATGCCTACAGGATTTGGCTGGGAATTTAAAACTCAATACCAAAGGTGTCAGTGGGAGGCCATGGAGTATAAAGATCGGGAATATGCCCACGCCCTTTATGAGAAAGATGGCGAGATTGCCCGGATCACTTTGAATCGGCCTGAGAAGAGGAATGCCTTTAGCGACAGGATGTTTAATGACATGCTTGCTGGGCTCCATCAAGCTAATGATGATCCTGAGGTAAGGGTGGTGATCATAAGAGGAGCTGGCCCTTGCTTTTCCGCCGGGCATGAATTGAGCTCACCTTACCAAGAGGAGTCACCCCCAGTCGACCCGAGATACAACCCTACACTGGTGGATTATTATGGCTTTGAACGGCGCCGCTGCAATAAGCATGAGGACTTACTCCATTATCCTAAACCTACTATTGCCCAGGTGCACGGATACTGCATTGGGGCTGGTGAGGCAGTAGCTGCTTCCTGTGACCTAACCATAGCGGCTGAGGACTCCCAATTTGGCATTCGTGGTTTCGGAAGATTTACTAACGGAATTGCCAATTTGCTCCTCTGGCCTGCAGGATCGAATAAAGCGTATGCTGGCCGAGTGCTGCCGGAGGTTTCGGGGAAAGAAGCAGCCCAAATGGGGGCAATAAACAAGGCAGTGCCCCAGGATAAGCTGGAGGAGGAGGTGAATAAATGGGCCGAGGCACTAAGCCGACTAGCCCCTGAAGCTCTCACTATCACTAAAGAATGGATAAATGGGATGTTAGATATAACTGGGGCAGGAGCAGCCTGGCGGAGCCATTATGGAGCTCATATTATGCTTCAATATGTGCGTTTCCACCCCAGCGAGGTTAGCCTGTATAAGACAAGAAGGGATAAAGGGCTAAAGGGCTTTTTTGTTGATAGGGCTATCTCGGCTACTCCAGGAGAGAAGCCTACCCCCTGAGTCGATTTTTAGCCCAGCCCTTACCCCCAAATTCAGCTGGAAAAACTAAGTTTGTCGACAGTTCCGCAAAGTGATGTTTTTTTGATTTCCATTACCTAAAGCGATAGAAATAAGTCTCTTAAGTCATGGAAAGTTGGCGGGAGGAATATAAGCGGAGGTTTATCTCCCCCGAAGAGGCAGCGGGGATGGTCAAATCGGGGGATCGGGTTGTCTGGCCTATCGGCAGAGAGACTTTCGCTGTGGGACTCGCCCTTGCCGCCAGAAAAGAAGAGCTGAGAAATGTGGAGGTGTTGATGCCCATGGCCGGGTATGACTTCGGCTGGTATGACCCTGGCTGGGAGGAATCCTTTGCTGTAACTACAATGGGGCCTACAGCAACCTCACAGGGGGCGATCGATGCCAGAAGATGCGATGTTGTCCTCCCCTTCCTTATCCCCGACCCGATGACAGCGGAAACCAGACAACCAGATATTACCTTTGTCGAGGTTTCTCTACCCAATGAGCATGGCTTCTTGAGCTTTGGCGCTTCACTTTGGGACAAGAAAAGGCGGGTTGAGCAAGCTAAGCTGGTGATAGCTGAGGTAAACCCAAACCTGATTAGAACTTATGGGGATAACTTTGTCCATGTTTCCCAGATAGATTACTTCATGGAGCATGTTTCCTCGGGAGGAGCCCCCGGGATGGGGAGCTTAGCGGGAAGAGAACTCAAGAAGCCTGAATCCCATGTCAAGCCCATCGCTGATAATGTGCGCCAACTGATCAAGGATGGCTCGACCATCCAAATTGGTGTGGGTAGAACCACTGAGCCATTGGTACGACTAGGGATGCTGGAGGGGAAACACGACCTGGGCTATCATTCTGAGGCTACCCCTCCGGGGATTATCTCGCTGGTGCGGGAAGGGGTAATCACTGGGAAATATAAGAGTATCAATGCAGGGAAAGTGGTGGTAACCTCCATCGGCGGCAGTACACGCGATGAGATGGAGTGGGTTGATAACAACCCATTGTTTTGGCTGGTAGATGTGCGCTATCTGGAGGACATTGGGGTTATTGCCGCCCATAAAAGCTTTGTGGCTATTAACCAAGCCTTGGCTATTGACCTTACCGGACAGATTGCTGCTGAGTCTGTGGGGACTAGACTACTGGCCGCTGCTGGAGGCCAAATACCATTTGTCTTTGGTGCCCTTCTTTCTCCTGGGGGACATTCTATCACTGTGTTACCGTCTACCGCTCAGGGGGGTAGACTCTCTCGCATTGTGCCCACTCTACCTCAGGGGACAGTGGTGACTATACAGCGCAATTGTGCTGACTATGTAGTCACTGAATATGGTATTGCCCACCTCCGAGGGAAGACAATAAGACAAAGAGCCGAGGAACTTATCTCTATCGCCCATCCCGATTTCTGTGCCGAGCTGAAAAGAGAGGCACAGAAGCTATTTTGGCCATAAGTTAGAGAGAAACCATTAGACCTATTCAATCGGGGCGAATAGCCGACGGCTGATAGCTAATATTAGCCAAAATATCGTTGGCTATTGCCAAAGGGGGAAAGTATGGAACAACGGATTATGGAGTTAAAGAAATTAGAGACCATGCCTGTTGAGGAAAAGGAAAGATACTATAACCAACAGCTACAACATGTAATTCAATATGCCTATCAAAATGCCCCACCGGTGAAAGAAAAGCTCGATAGCGCTGGCATTGCCCCAGCTCAAATCCGTACTATCAAGGATCTGGAGATGATCCCAGTCACCAAAAAGGAAGAGATAGTAGATTTGCAAAAGAAATACCCTCCCTTTGGTGGATATGTGACTAAGCCCATGGAGGAATTGCAATGGGTTCATATCTCTCCTGGCCCTATTTACACCCCTATTATCAATCTAGAAGCGATCATCGAGGGGGCGGCAAGTGCACTCGGTGACATTGGCTTTGGCAAAGGAGATATAGTGATCAATACCACCGGC
Organism: Dehalococcoidia bacterium UBA2777; assembly: GCA_002352365.1. Classification (GTDB taxonomy): domain Bacteria; phylum Chloroflexota; class Dehalococcoidia; order UBA2247; family UBA2777; genus UBA2777. The sequence goes on from DEIJ01000033.1 coordinate 3,543, forward strand.
TATCACCTGGTAGTCGCTGGCCTTGGCCTTGACCTGGCACTGAGGATAATGGGGGCCACGGTGATACCTTCGGGACCGGGCAATACTGAACTTCAAATAGAGATTATGCGCCACATGAAGGTTACCGGGTTTGGCGGCTTTGTGCGCTTTCTTCTCACCATCATGGAAAAGGCTGAGGAGTTGGGCTACGATTTTCGCCGCGATTTTGCCCTGCGGCATGCTGTGGTTCTCGGTGAAATAGGCGTTGACTTCCCATCGATAAGGAAGCGTATAGAAGAGAAGTACGGGGTCAACTTAATGCAGCTTTATGGAACGGCAGATTTAGGGCTGGTAGCCCTCGAATGCGGCCAGAAATCGGGAATGCACCTTGTCGAGGGCCTGGTGGCTGAATTCGTGGATCCCCTGACTGGCAAGAGAGCCCAACCCGGTGAACCAGGCGAGCTGGTAGCAACAATCCTGCATGAAACTTATCCCTTGATTCGCCTGGCTACTGGTGACCTGGTGAGGTGGACCGATGAGCCTTGCCCTTGCGGTCGGACATCCCCCAGGCTGATGGAAATCCTGGGGAGGGTGGGGGAAGTTACTAAAGTGAAGGGAATGTTCCTGTGGATAAGAGAGGTAGAACAAGTGGTGGCCAAATTCCCCCAGATTTCAAAGTCTCAAGTTGTCCTCAGCCATGATAGCCGAGGAAGAGATGTGCTGACGCTGAGGCTAGAACTTGTAGAGGAGAGCATCGGCACGGAGAAACTATCTCAAGACTTCGGGGCGGCCTTTCAAGGTATATGTCGGCTTCGGCTGGATAAGGTTGAGTTTGTAACTAAGGGGGCATTCCCTGAAGGATATCAAAAGCTGGTGGATGAAAGAGGAATAAGAAAGTGGGAATAGGCATATGAAGTGGGGGCTTTTCCCTTGGAAGGGAAAAGCCCCCACCAATTACATTCCGGGATTGTTACTGCCTTATAGCGCTCTCAAAAACTCCTCAGGTGTCATATAGAGGCTAGGTAGTGGTTCCAGATACTCAATAGGCTCAAAATTAACTTCCTTAACTTGATACATCCCAAATGAAGTAGTTATGAAAGGAGCGCTTTCAGTTATAGTCATGGGGTAGAAAAACCCCGTGTCGAAGTCTCTTATGCTCACCATAGCCTCTCTGACGGCACGACCAGTCAAATTCTCATACCCCACCTTTTCTATAGCCAATCTGATAGCCTCCACCGCAGCCGCTTGGTGCAACCAGCCTGCAATATAGAAACCCTTAACCTTCTCCACGTCATAGCCACGGTACTCTTTTGCCTTCTCACACAGAGTTACTAGCCCGGGCAACCTTTCGGTTTCAGTAGGATTAGGGGTTATTTTACCTGAGTACCAGCCATTCGCATCCTTCATAACTACCACCAACGTGCATTCGTCGAGAGTATTAGGGGCAGCAACAAGTCCAATTCCTTTCTGTTGAATTTCTAACCTTGCCGCATCTTTAATGATTGTTACTGTTGAGGCCCCATATGAGGTAAGGTAGAGCCAATCTACCTTTTTTCCGGCAAGCCTCAAAAGCTCTACAGAGGTATCGACGCATCCTGCAACAGGCACAACCTCACGGCCAACAAATTCAGCCCCAACCCTATCAAAATACTTAGTACCATCAAGGCCACACCAAAAAGAGTGGTGATCATAACCTATAGCTCCTACCCTCATGGGACGAGCTTCAGTCCACAGATTTTCCTTGATCCACTTCACCGTCATGGTAAACGCGGTTGGCCAATCAGTAAACGAATTGAAGATCCACATCGGCTTGGTTATCTGTCCCGGGCTCAGCGCGTTAAGGCAAGTTGCCGGTATCTCATCCCTTTGGAACGTTGTTGCCATTGCATCAGCCACAGTTGAACCGATGTGTTCTAATACAACCCCTGCGCCAAGAAATCTGCGGTGAGCTATAATGCTCTTAGTTATAGAACGTCCCGTTTCATACCAGATCACCTCAAGCTTGATCCCGTCGATACCGCCTTGTTCATTTATATACCGTGTATAGTCAACTATTCCCTCGTTCCACGGGCCAGCCACAGGAGCTATCGGACCGGTAAAAGCACCACACATTCCTATCTTTACGACCTTCTGGGCTGGCTCACCTTGTGCCACCGGAATTGCCGAACCTAGCACCATAGCTAGCACTAGAACTGCTGAAGCTATCCCCAGGGCTATAGATTTCATCCTTTTAGCCATCGCCTTCCTCTTTCCAATTAGTTGCTCTTCTTATACCGCTTGTTCTTATATCACGCTAGGGGCGGGAAGTCAAATTTTTTGCCACATTCGGGTAAATTTGATGATCTCTCTGGCTGGTAAACCTACTCGCTATACTGGCAGCGGCGATAGTGGATTGCCTCGGGTAGAAAGAGACAGTTGCTTCATCGCCAGACACAAATAGGATGCTTGTCCCTCATTAACAGTTGGGGCTTTCCCCCTAAGGGGAAAAGCCCCAACCCAATTACATTCCGGGATTGTTACTGCCTTATAGCGCTCTCAAAAGCTCCTCAGGTGACATACAGAAGCTGGGAAGAGCCTTCATTACCTTAATGAAGTGAGCTCTCCCTTCCCTAACTTGACACAGAATACCTCTGTCGAGAAAGTAAGGGTGCCCCTCAGTTACAGTTATGGGAGGTACACAGCCCGTATCGAAGTCTTTTATCTCACCACCGAACAGGGCATCTCTAACCGCGCGGCCAGTAAGATTCTCATATCCCACCTCCTCTAGAGCTATCCTTATAGCTTCCAGCCCAACTGCTGCCGCAACCCAGCCGCCGACTTCCCACCCCGAAACATCCTCTACCTCTCGGCCACGGTATTCTTTCTCCTTCTCAACCAAAACTTCTAACCCGGGAAACAGTTTCCTTTGCTCTGGGTCAGAGGGCCAGGGCAGCCCCAAAGTGTACCATCCATTCACATCCTTCCTAGCTATTGCGATTGTGGAAAGATCAATGCTCTGTGGACCAGCCGCCAGTGTAATCCCTTTTTGTTGAATCCCCAGCCTAGCTGCATCCTTAACGGCTACTGTCGTTGAGACTCCAAATGAGATTAGATAGACTAAATCTGGCTTTTTGCCTGCCAGCCTGAGCCACTCGGTGGAGGTATCGATGCAGCCGATAAAAGGGAAGGTCTCGTAGCCAACAAGTTCAACTCCAAGCTTATCAAGGTACGCCCCATCTTTATAGTTGATAGCATCCAGTGTGCCATAGGTTGCCGGCATCTCATACCCCATGAATCCAAGCCTGAGGGGACGCTCCTCAGGCCAGGTTCCCTTGAAGTATTCCAACATGGCCAATAAACCGACTGGCCAATCTATATACCAACAAAAGAACCATTGGGGCGTCGAGAGGCAAGCAGGAATCATAGCATCAACCCAATTTACCGGCACCCCTACCCTTTGTGCTGCGGTTACTATCGCCCCATCCGCAGGTGTGCCGAAAACCATTACCGCTCCCTGGGCAGCAAGTCTGCGGATGGCAAGAACATCCTCAGGAATATAGCCCTTAGTTTCACGCCAGATGATCTCAACCTCGACCCCATCGATGCCGCCTTGCCCATTTACATACCGCACATAGTCAAACATTGCATTGCCAAAACGCGTACCAAGAGTGGCCAGCGGACCGCTATACACCGAAGCAAGCCCTATTTTTACCTTCCTTTCTGCTGGTGCTGCCTTTGCCACCGAAAGAACCGAACCTAGGACCAGGCTTAGCACTAACACTGCTGAAGCCGCCAGCAAGCCTATAGATTTTACTCTTTTAGCCATCGCCCTCCTCTTTCCAATTAATTGCTGCCATTATACCACATC
>DEIJ01000074.1:0-4224 GCA_002352365.1 Dehalococcoidia bacterium UBA2777
CATAGTTTCAAGGCAGAGGAATCTGTGCAGAGATTTTTGCAGGATACTGTAGCTAGGAGGAAAAAATGAACACTTTAGACTTTCTCAGTATAGCGAGCGCAATTTGCCCCGATAGGGATTGTGTGGTATCTGGGATGACAAGACATACCTTCAGCCAAATAGATGAGCGGACAAATAGGTTGGCAAGTGCCTTAGCTAACCTGGGGGTGAACAAGGGAGATAGGGTGGCTATACTCGAGGTGAACTGTAGTCAATATCTGGAGTCTTATTATGCCACCACCAAAGTAGGTGGCATCTTTGCCCCCCTAAATTTCAGAGCCAAGCAAGATGAGCTCGGCTACATGTTAAACAACGCCGAAGCCACTGTGCTCCTGGTCGGTGACCGCTATATAGATATGGTTTCTGCCTTACGCCCCCAGTTGCCCTCGGTCAAACACTATATCTCTATAGATAGTAAGCATGAAGATATGCTCTATTATGATGAGCTACTCTCCGCTTCCTCGCCCCAGGAGGTGGCCAGTGAGATCGATGATGAGGATGTCACCATGCTGATGTACACCGCTGGCACCACCGGACGTCCCAAAGGGGTGCCGTTAACTCACCATAGTTTTTCTGTTTATGTGCTGGAAAATGTTGACCCAGCCAGTCCGGAGATAGAGGAGAAGAACCTGCTCACTGTTCCTCTCTATCATGTAGCCGGCATTCAAGCATTGTTGGCAGCAATCTACGGGGGACGCACCTTGATAATGATGCGGCAGTTTGAAGTCAAGGAGTGGATGGAAACGGTGCAGCGGGAGAGGCTAAATCGAGCTATGCTTGTCCCTACTATGCTTAAACGAGTAATAGATGACCCTGATTTCGGCCAATATGACCTCTCCAGCCTGAGGGTGATAACCTACGGAGCTGCTCCAATGCCCTTTGAGGTAATAAAGAAGGCCATTGAGGTCATGCCCTGGGTCAGGTTCATCAATGCCTTTGGGCAAACCGAAACCGCCTCTACTATTACTGCTTTGGGTCCAGAAGACCATGTTATCACCGGAACAGAGGAGGAGAAGGAAAAGAAATTAAAGAGGCTGGCCTCTTCCATCGGCCGACCGATGTCTGATGTAGAAATAAAGATTATTGATGAGGGGGGAAGGGAATTACCTCGGGGAGAGGTAGGGGAGATTGTGGCTCGCGGGCCTCGAGTGATGAGCGGATATTGGAAGGATGCCGAGAAAACTAAAGATGCGTTCACTGCTGAGGGCTGGCTGCGTAGCGGCGATACTGGCTATGTGGATGAAGAGGGGTATATCTATTTGGCCGGCCGGGCTGATGATCTCATCATTAGAGGAGGGGAGAACATCTCCCCCGTGGAGGTGGAAAACGTGCTCTATTCTCACCCAGCGATTGAGGAGGCAGCAGTGATCGGGATTCCCGATCCTGAGTGGGGCCAGCAACCTCAGGCAATAATAGTCCTCAAACAGGGAAAGACAGCCGCTGCTGAGGAGATCATCGAGTATTGCCGAGCTAGCCTTTCCAGCTTTAAAAGACCTCGCTCGGTAGTCTTTGTTGATGAACTCCCCCGCAATCCAATGGGTAAGGTACTCAAGAGAGTGCTTCGTGAACAATATGGGCAACCCTAAGTGGGGGAAGGGAGATAGCTCTCGCTTGAAGTTGAGGGCTGAAAGTTAAATTAAGGTCGATGAGAAGGCTGCCTAAATAAAGTAGAGTTATTTGCAAAATGGCTTGTATAGTGGGTTATAGAATCCCCCTGAATCCCCCTAAATCCCCCTTTAGAAAAGGGGGACTAAGGGGGATTTGACTCTCCCCAACAGCAAGTAGGATTATAAAGAATTTTGCAGATGACTATAAATAGGAGGAAAAGTGGAACAGGAAATCCGTGAAATGGCAAAGCAAGTTCTAGGTATAACCGATGAAGATTTCGCCAGGATTGGACCCGACAGAGCCAAGATACTCCCCAAGGCACTTGAATTGATGAACTATAGGTTTGTTGCTGAAGCTATTTCTTCCAAGTATTGCACTGCCGGGATCAAAGTGGGTGACAAGCTGGTCTTTGATTTTGCCGTATTGAACAAGGAGGAGTCTACAGCCCCAGCCTGCATAGGTGCATTAGGCCCGTTAATGGAGTCTATCCACATAATGTGGGACAGGATCGCTGAAGGGGTTGATCCTAATGGTTCAATCTTCAGGACTGTCTCCTGTTTTGACCCTGGGCTGGAGCATGGAGGCCTAGGAAATGTATGCTTTAAGCTCACCGCTGAGAAAAAGGGGTGATTATTCTCTAGATCAGCCGGCGCATCTTTTGGTAGTTGGCATTTTGCATTAAGTTTCGTACAGTGGGGTTGACCCCGCCAAGCTTTGGCTGTGACCCTCATAGCGCCGAGGTTTAGCCCCAGCCAAAGCCAGAGCGGGGCATAAGCCCCGCGGCATGGGATTTTGCTCCTGCTATGTACTTTTCTTTATCCCTCTAACCCCCCTCCCCACGGCACTGGTGGCCACCATCACCAGCTCTGGGCTATCCCTTGCTCCTTTAGCTTGGTCACGGTAAAGAGCCCATCTGCGGCGTTCCTCAGATAGGTGGCAGCGGAGCCATGCCTTCTCCAGCTCAGCAATGAGGCGATAAACGCCGAAAGCTGGGGTTCCCGCCGCATCGAGGACACCGGATGATGCCCTTATCTCAGGCTATATATGCATCCGCAGTAGTTCTGCCGATAAAGATGCCACTGCTTGGCAAGCTCACAAGCCCGTTTGAAACCTTCCCCCTTCTTGAAATCCCCCACCATAAACCTATCCCCACCAATCTCCTGGCCCACTTGATTAATCACTTGTGCCGACTTGTGAGGGCTTATGGTTAAAGTGGTAGCAAAGGCATCCCCTCCACAATCCAGCATATAGAGGTAAGTCTTTTTGAGCCTGATCCTGAAGCAGACTTCACACCTTCTTCCACATTCAGGCTCATCCTTCAACGAGCTAGCTTCCCTGAACCATTCTTCTGGTATGTAAGGAGCCACCTCCAAAGGAAAATCCAGTTCCCGAGCTACTTTATAAGTAGCCTCTAGCCTTCTTTTATATTCCTCTTCAGGGTGGATATTGGGATTGTAGAAAAAGCCAACAATCCGATTGCCATCATGGGCTAATCTTTCCACCACCCCGGCAGCACAAACCCCACAACATATGTGTAAAACTATCTTCAATGGATAAGCTTCTTTCAAAGGGATTATATAGCAGCATAGAGCCATTAGCTTTTGTAGTATCCCGCAAAAATAGCTGCACTTATGTCATTGCGAGGGGCAAAACCCCGAAGCAATCTCGATGTAGGATGATGGGATAAATTGCTTCGCGGAGTTTATCCTGAGCTATATGTGGAGATTCTTCGCTTCGCTCAGAATGACACAAGGCGAGGGGCTCGCAATGACAGAAAAAGGTTGCGCAGTGATTTACGCGGCTAACCATACTACAAAAGCTCCAACTCTCTAACTATATCATTGAAACTAGCGAAGGGGATGCAATCAACATCCATCTGCTGACAGCGGGCCAAGAGTTCCCCTGTAGCGAAAATGTGATGTGACTTTCTTGCTGGAAGGATATCGGATAAACCATTTCCTACATATATTACCCGATAGCCACTTTCCAGGAATGAGCTCACATACATCTCTTTGAAACCATCCTCTACCCCTCTTCCACCTGGCCCTGTATATCGGACTTGGATACCCCCAGGGTAAAACCATGTTTTTGCGGCGAATATCTCAATGCTTTCCAGGCCAATATCTCTTAAAATCGCTTCTATATAGAAATCCAGACCATTGCTTACAATGACAAAGCGGAAGCCTAATCTTTGACAGCAGGCAAGCATCTCGCCAAACCCCTCTCGTATCTTTACCCTGCCCTTCACTGCCCCCAGTAAAGTCTGTTTTGAAGCTTCGACCATGGCAAAGGCTTTGGTATTGAAACACCCCACAGATATCTTGCCTTCTCGATACTCTCCCAGTAGCTGCCTCCAGTCTCCATCGGCAAAGAGATCCAACAATTCGAAACTCACATCTTCCTCAGTGATGGTACCATCGAAATCACATTGAACCAAAGTTTTCATTATCCCAACCTTCATTTTAGAGGATCGAGCACTACATTGGCAAAATAGGTGGCACTCTTTGCCAACCCTTTATTCCGAAAATAGGTTACCCATTGTCATTGCGACCCTGAGCAAAGCGAAGGGGAAGCAAT
>DEIJ01000074.1:4270-9730 GCA_002352365.1 Dehalococcoidia bacterium UBA2777
GCTGGTGGGCAACCGCCCATGATGGTTTATTCTGTGGAGGCCAGGTTCAGATTAAAAGTGCACCAAGGGTAGCCTTCCATACTCACGACACACTCAGTACATGGGGTAGCTTGATCCACTATTTCTTTCACCTTCTGGGTAATTCCTTTCTCCAAATATCTTGGTTCCTATTCTCGCTATATTTGTACCTTCCTCTAGGGCAATCTTATAAGAATTTGTCATTCCCATGGAAAGGTATCTCATTTCTATATTAGGTAAATCGAGCTTTTTAATCCTCTCAAATATTTTTCTTGTTTCCACAAAATAGGGTCTTGAATCTTCGGGGTTTCCAAAACGAGGACCCATAGTCATTAAGCCCATTACTTTTACATTTTGAAGAGGTGAAATCTGTTTTATTAATTGTTCAGCATCCTCCGGGAATACGCCTGATTTTTGTTTTTCCCTGCCGCTATTTATCTCGATTAATATTGGCATTACTTTGCCGATTTGAGCACATCTCTTGCTGATCTCCTGGGCTATTTCAACAGAATCAACCGTCTCTATCATATCGAATATTCCCACCGCTTTTTTGACTTTATTTTTTTGCAGGTGGCCTATAAAGTGCCATCTTGCTTTGTCCCCTACCACCTGGTACACACTTTCCGCCTCTTGGACATAATTTTCACCGATGATTTTCACCCCCGATTGAACTGCCTCAAGCACCTCCTCACCTGTCCTTGTTTTTGCCGCTGCCACCAACTCAACCCCAGCGGGCAATTCAGCTAATATTTTTTCAACATTTTCCTTTATGGTCATAACATGAACCCTTTGCTAATCCCGATGCCCCGCTATGCCCTTCAGGATAGCATCACCGATATTTACCCCCAAAAGTCTTGCCACCACCGGACACTTGGCTTTTAGGAAGAAGAAAATATTACTCTGCTCCCCGCTCAACGACTCGTAGTTCCCCTGCCCTTTGGCAATTATGGTATCGGCCCAGTGATACAGCCTCAATATCTGAGGAGAGCACTGGGAGAGAATGGTGGCCGGGGCATCTGACCCGCTGGAGACGATGGATGCTACCCTATCCAAGCCAACAAAGATGGCATCAAGACGGGTGACGTCGTTTATGATTGGCCGCTCTCTCACCACAAAGCTGATCTCAAGACATCTTTCCCGATGAAGCTCCTCAATCAATATTCTGTCAAATACTATCTCGCCAGCATTATCTCCCAGGTACAGAACATGTGATGACCTCTCGATACTTCTTCTAAACTCTGGATAGTCGCTAGTGGCCAACGGCATGGTTGGGGCTGACCTTACTATGGAATCGATGTCGTCGGAGCTTGACCCAGTGGCTAGGTCAATGGAATTTCCGGCAATAGCCAGCTTGCATGCGGTAAGCAAGGGGTCAGCTGAATTAGCTACGGCTTGTTTGAGCTCAGGGTAAAGGGCCAACATCTTCTGGTTGGCCAGGTGTTTTGCCTCTCGGTATGGATCATTATTCCCGATAATTTGATAGGTAAGCCTATAGATGCGCTGAGCGATCTCCGGTGGGGTGACATCGAGTGGTAGTTGAGGAATCATCTCCGCCACCGAGTTTAGCACCCTGCGGTGGATGTCCTGATCATCGGTTGCCGCTCTGGCAGCTTCCAGAGCCTGCCTTAGAAAGCAAGGTATACAATCAAGGTAGGTATTCAAAGGCAACCCCTTCCAATTTCAAATCGTGTTTCCCCCTATAGTGTTATCCTCTTGCCCACTCCGCTTTCAATATAGTTCTCGCCATAGTGCTGTTGAAATAGCCGGCGAGTCCTATCTCCACTGCAATGGCAAGGGGCTACCTTCTCTACCCCTAGGTGTTCAAAGTCAGCGATGATGGATTCTATCTGTGATGTGGGCGCCCTGGTTAGATGGAAGCCACCCAGCACTAAATACACCCTGTCGTTGGCTATCTGCTTAGCTTTCTGAACGATTTCTACTACACCGGGGTGGGCACAGCCGGTTACCACCACCAAACCATGGTCGGTTCTTACTACCAGTGACTGCTCCTTTATCCCTCCATCAAGCTCACCAGTAGTATACACACCTGGGAAAAGTTCGCTTGCCTCATGCACTTCTGCTACTCTTGCCCCATAGGATTTCACCTCATGTTTAAACTTTTGAGGGAAAGATTGCGGCAAGTAGACCGTTACATCGCTATTTTGCTTCAGGAAGCCTGGCAGTCCGCCGACGTGGTCACCATGAATATGAGATAGCATTACTATATCAACCTCTTTAGGGTCGATATGAAGCTTCCTCATGTTATTGAGTAAAATTGAGCTATCTCCACCGGTATCGAACAGGATGCTCTTTTCGGGAAGCCTGATGAGGCAAGAGAATCCCCAAGCTGTCTGGAGCCTCTCATCATAAGGGTTGTTGTCATAGGTAATAACAATACTTAGGGAAGTGGCAGATACAACTGCCCCCTGCGAAGAAACCCACTGTAGTGTATGCCCTAATAGCAACACCAGGGATATGATTCCCAGGATTAACCAAGTAGCTTTTCTCACTTATCTCTTCCTTCTAAACAAGTCCTCATGGGTGGCTGCCCACCAACGAATCATGAAAATCCTCTTCCATGTCGTTGCGAGGAGCGAAAGCGACGAAGCAATCTCGGTGGCGGGGTGGGATTGCTTCACTTCGCTCGCAATGACACAGGGATAATCCATTTGCGGAACAATCAGGGTATGGCAACACGGGTCCCGGCGTTATTGAAGAAAAATGTGTCACCAAACTCTTGTGCCAACCTCATGGCTGCTGGCATTCCAGTACAGTGAGAAACTCCTAGCTTCTGGACACCAAATTCTCTAAGTTTAGCCATGGTAAGTGCCAAACGCTCTTCAGAGGCTGAAATAAGATGTGTCCCACCAACTACGGTGTGGACGCGTTCCTCTCCGGTAACCTCTTGGGCATAGAGCAAAGTGTTAATTATGCCCCGATGGGCACAACCCAGAATCACCACCAATCCCAGTTCAGTTTTGATGATAAGTGCCCGATCATCCCAAAGTGGGTCAGGATGGAAATCATCTTTCTCTCTAACATAGAGGTTGGGATCGATTTTCTCATACTCGGTGACCATGGGGATCTCTCCGGTGGTTACTACATTCTCGGTGATCCATAGCGGCTCTTTGGTCAAGGTGAAGGATGCTCCCAGACCTTCTAGCTCCTCCCGCTGGAAAGGAATCCCGATATAGATATGGCGTTTCTCGACAGGGTGGCGCATATATTTGGCAGCCCAAATATCAGGATGAGCGATCACCTCTACTTCCTTCTTCATCCTGCCCAGCACCTCTCGCAGCCCCCCAGTATGATCAACATGGCCATGACTGAGGACGATCTTGTCAACTTGGGAAAGCTCTATTCCCAAGGAAGCAGCATTGTGAGTTGTTGAGATGCTTGTTCCGGTATCCAATAGGATTTTTACGCCTTCCACCTCCACCAGGATACTCAGACCCCATTCAGCAAGCAGGCCCACCCAGGCTACAGTGTTCTCGCTTAGTGTAGTAATGCAAAGTCTCATTTGGCTTCATCATCCTTTCCAAGATTATAGTTAATCGCAAAACTCCTTACACTTCTCCCTCCCCTGGCGGGAGGGACTTAGAGGGAGAGGGATTTGTGCGGAGACTTTTGCAAGATACTATAAGAACTTTATCTTCCCCTTACAACTCAATCACCATCCCTGCTCCGCACTCTAAAGTTCGCTCCGGAAATAAGGCTCTTATCTGCTCCTTATATTGGGTGCAATGGCAGGGGCAAATTAAGGCCAGGCCACTCAAAGAGTTAAAATCACGAAATCCGTGAAAACCACCGACAATCCCATAGAGATTGCCAAATCCCAGGGCGGCCTTTAGAATACTCCCCACTCCGGGGTGGGAACAGCCTACTATCACCAGTATCCCTTTGTCTGTTTTGACGGCCAAAGACTGCTCGATTCCTTCAAGCTCGCCAGTGGAGAAGACATTTTCACTAATCTGAGCAGCCTGTTTAACCCTGGTCACCTTTGCCGAGGGCGCTTTTCCAAATGAATTTGGAATGTAAACCTCAACATTCTCATTCATTTTAAGTATTCCTGAAAGCCCTCCAGTATGATCCCCATGAGCATGCGAGATCACGATCGTTCCTATATTCTTTGGATCAATATCTAATTCCCTCATATTGTGTAATAATGTGGGGCTGTCAGCGCCGGTATCGAATAAAATCGAAGCACTCTCAGTTTCTACAAGACACGAGAACCCCCAACCTGGCTTCAGTTCCTTCTTCTTTACTTCATTGTCGTAGACAATAGTGACTTTCATTCCCTTCTCCCCCTTAGTTACCTAACAGAGTGTGTCAAACATGGTAGTGCCGGTTTGCCGATTACCTTCCCCGAAATTCTGGCTCTCTCTTTTCCACAAAAGCTTGAACGCCTTCCCGGAAATCTTCGCTTAAGAATAGATTCAGCATTGTCTGGTAAGAATATTCGTAGCCTTCTAACCCTCTATTGACTGCCTCCTTGATGCTCCTTATCGATAGTGGTGGCATTTTTTTGATCTGATTGGCCAGTTCTATGGCAGCATCCATGAGCTGCTCATGGGGCACGACTTTGGTTACCAGGCCCCATTGATAGGCCTCTTCAGCGCTTAGATATTTGGAGGTCATTAAAGCCTCTTTGGCCCGGAAGCGACCCACCTCGGAGGCAAGGCGAATGATCCCGTAGGGGCAAACTATCCCCAAGCTGGTCGCCGGCCAAGCGAATTTTGCTCTCTCTGAGGCCACCATAAGGTCGAACTGCAGCAACCATTGGGAGCCCTCGCCGGCAGCAATACCATTAACAGCGCCGATGATAGGCTTTTCAAAGGCCAGGATTCGCTGTGGTTCCCTTTTCAGCGTTCGGCTGAGCTCTCCCCTTAACTTACCGGCATCAGCCTGAAATGCCGTGATGTCTGCACCAGCACAAAAAGCACTACCAGCCCCGGTAACAATCACTACCTTGACCTCATCATCTACCTCCAGCTCATCAAGGGCATGGAGGAACTCTGACCTCAGCTCAGAGTCAACTGCATTCAATTTCTCGGGGCGGTTAAAGGTTATGATGGCTATTCCGTCCCTCTTCTCCATCAAAATGGTCCGCACCCTAGTATACCTCCCCACCTGAACTTGTAGCCCAAATGGACCCCGCCCACAGTAGTGGGCAGGTGCTAAAGAGCCATCCCCAACTTTGCCCTACAAGTCTATATATAGAATTCCTCCCCATTTAAGGGAGAGGGATTCGCGCCAAGATTTTTGCCAGATACTATAATTGCCACTCCTAGGTGCTAGTCCTGTCTATAGAGTAGGTCAAAAGTTCTTCTATTTCAAGTTCGATATCCGCTAAGTAAGAGACCTAATTAAAGAACCCCCCTCCCTCCAGGGGGGAATTGTGAGGAATTCTGCAACTAATTGTCAACTGTTACCACCACAAGG
>DEIJ01000024.1:0-7407 GCA_002352365.1 Dehalococcoidia bacterium UBA2777
CTCAAGAGGGTGAAGATAGAATGACATTGCTGCACGCAAAAAACTTGACAGCACATTTTTTGACGGAAGAGGGTGTGGTAAAAGCAATAAATAAGCTCGACCTGGAGATAAGAGAAGGTGAAACCCTGGGGCTGATAGGCGAAACCGGCTGTGGTAAAACGGTATTGGGGCTTTCGATAATGCGCTTACTCCCGAGAAATGTGAAGATTGAAGGGGGAATCCTATACGGAGGAAACGACTTGCTCAAACTCAGTGAAGAGACAATGAGAGGAATAAGAGGAAAAGAGATAGCATTAATACCCCAAAATCCTTCCACCTCTCTGAATCCGGTGTTAAAAGTGGGGGGGCAAATCTCCGAAGTGATAGAACTCCATCAAGGTTTAAAAAGAGGCAAGGCGTGGCAAAAGGCCATTGAATTACTAAAATCGTATGGGCTGAACCCCTCAGCAAAAGGAATTACCCAGTATCCACATCAGCTTAGTCGAGGTATGAAACAAAGGGTTTTGATTGCTATGGGTATTGCTTGTAATCCCTCACTAATCATCGCCGACGAGCCAACAAAGGGTTTGGATGCGATTGTGCGAACACAGGTAGTGGAATCCTTAAGAGAGTTGAGCTCAGAAAAGAGAGCAATGCTGCTTATAACCCATGATTTAGAAGTCGCTTTCGCTCTCTGCGACCGTATAGCAGTGATGTACGCTGGCGGGATAATAGAGCTGGCTCCAACAGCTTCAATTTTCAATAGCCCAGGCCATCCCTATACCAGGGGGTTGCTCAACTCTTTGCCAAGTAGGGAATTAAAACCGATACCAGGCTTTAGCCCCAGTTTAATAGATTTGCCACAAGGATGTAAGTTCCACCCAAGGTGTGGTCATTGCATAGAAATCTGCCGCCAAAATTATCCAGAGATGATTGAAACCGAAAAAGATCATTATGTAAGGTGTTTCTTATATGATAAAAGCTGACAATCTGTCAAAAATTTTCTACAGTGGAATTTTCAAGAAATGCTATACGAAGGCGGTAGATAACGTCAGCTTTGAGATTGAAAAGGGGCAGACCTTTGGTCTGGTAGGTGAAAGTGGTTGCGGGAAATCAACACTTGGCAGATTGCTTCTAAGACTGATCGAACCTACTGCCGGCAAGGTGTTTTTCAATGGAATGAATTTATTCGATATCAGGAAAAAAGAGCTACAAAGATTAAGACCAAAGATGCAAATAATATTTCAGAATCCAGAGTCTTCCTTAAACCCAAGGATGAAGGTTTATGACAGTATCGCCGAACCCTTGAGAATTCATAAGGTTATTAGGAGCAGAGAAGAGGAGAAAGAAAGAATTTCTAACTTGATAGAGATGATTAACCTTAATCCAGAGCATCTGGGGAGATACCCTCATGAGTTGAGTGGGGGGGAGATCCAGAGGGTGGTGATGGCAAGGATTCTTACCATGACCCCAGAGTTTCTTGTCGCCGACGAACCCACTTCTTCTTTGGATGTCTCCGTCCAAGCCCAAATACTTGCTTTAATGAAGGAATTGCAGCATACCTTAGGCTTCGGTTGCCTATTTATTTCACACGACCTCAATCTTGTAAGGCATATGAGTGACAGGATTGCCGTCATGTATCTAGGAAAGTTTGTCGAAGTCGCAAATACAGGTGAGATATTTAAGGGAGCAGTTCACCCTTATACACAGGCCCTTTTGTCGGTAACGCTGAGCTCAAATTCGGTGAGTGAAGAGCAGAGGATGACAGTAGAAGGCGAGGTTGCCAGCCAGGTTAATCCCTCATCAGGGTGCAAGTTTTATCCTCGTTGCCCTAGAGCAGAGGAAATTTGCCTTGAGCTTGAGCCTTCTCTTCAAGATATGGGAAACGGGCATCTAGCAGCTTGTCATCTTTCTGATCCTGGCTGAGCCTATTTCCGACTCGAGTTTTACAGTTCCGGATTCACTGTGAGGTGCTCTAGTTTCAGGTGTCATAAAGAGGTAGTGCCTCCAGCCCTTACTCCTGGCTAGCCCAGATAGCCCACCACGGGATAGTTGCTCCTCTAACATCGCCACAATGGATCCCCGTTCCTTGCCATGCCATCGATTCCACCGTCAGGGGATCGGTGAGTTACTTCACCGAAATCTGAGACCATTAAGGTGGTCTCAAACTTGGGTTTATCGCATGAATTTCCATGTATGCTCAACTTGTGTAAAAAGTGCCACAAAGTTGCGGAGGTGGGGATGATTTTCTAGTAGTGGCATGACTTCTGAGTGAAAGTGGGAAGCCAGTGCCTGATGTTCCTACTTCTTGCCCGAAATTGGGCGATTTCTACGGTGATCTCCCACTGCCAGCACTGTTCACACAGTCTCACGTCTCCGGTGTAAAAGAAGTTCGGCGAACCCGAATTTGGACGGAGCGTAGCGGAGTCTTTTACACCGTGTTATGTGAAGTCTGGCGGGTGTTAATTCGCGTTGCCTTTCTCCACCAAATTCCAGTTCACCTTTCCGCAGTTACAGCGAATGGCCCCAGGCGTAGTTCCTGTAGTGGAAAGGTGCAGGATACCTCCACATTTGCTACATATGAATAGACCATATAGGTCTTGAAATGCTTCTACCACAGGTCGGAAGTCCTTCTCGGAGAAATTGGTCCAACTATTGTAATGAACATTTGCGTTCACAGCCCATTGTTCAGCTTGGGTGCGGGCAAAGATTGTGCTAGCAGTGCTCCCTACCTCATTAAGCATCTCAAGACAATCCCGATCATTCCACGAGTTTGCTGAACGTTTTGCTTGCTTTTGCAGCTCACGGTATTGACTCATCGCTGCGGGGAGCAAGTCCCCTAGTTCCCATTGTCCATTCAATTTGCATATTACTGGTGCCCGAAGAGAATCACACACCATGCAGAAGAACTCCTCCGATCCCCGGCGCAGTTTAGCAGCCGCACTTGGAACATCATTTTTTTGAAGATCTTCCTTTATCCGTTCCCACATATCCACTTCGTAGTTCACTTGCGGACCAGTTTCGACGTGCCAGTTATAAAACTCAACAGTTCCTCGCGAGTCTACTACACCTTCGTTTTTCAATTGGTTCGCCCATGTTTTGTCATGGGTTGTAATGAGGAACTGTTTGCTGCGGAAGGAGGTTGCCAAAAGATGGCAAACGTCCCTCCGGTGATCAGCGTCAACCGACATCACTACGTCATCAAGGATAATCAAATCAATCAAGCCTTCAGTGAGCCGTTCCGCTAGAGCCAAATATAAGCAAAGACCCATGCTGTCCTGGTGGCCCTCGCTGTGAAGAGCGTGTGGAGGATAAATGCCACGCCCATAGAAATCGACTTCGAAGCCCAGACCTGCCTCCTCAGGTTTGATATTCGCTGTAAATTTTCCTTCATCGAGTTCGTGCAAGTGCCGATACAGATCGACGAACCGATCCCTAATGCCATCATAGAGTTTTCCCAGGACATTGTCTCTCGCACTTATGAAACTATCGCGCAGGACGCTAGCTCTTCGTTGAAATAACTCTGCCTTCTCGAAGCTAGTTTCGGCGCTTTCAAGAGCCTTCAAATTCTCTTCCAGGCGTGTTAGGGTATCCCATGCAGTTTGTTCTGGTGTTGGTGCTGCATACTTAGCCTTTGCCGCTTCGTGAATGCGCTTAAGAGACTCAACAAGATTATCAGGGGCAAGCATCCGTTTGACCTGATCTGAGCCGAAGCGAGCATCTGGATATCTCTCCACAGCATCGCTCAATGCGCTTGAAACTGCCTGCAAATCACTCAGCCAAGTTTGGAGTAGTGAAAGCTCATCTTTGAGATTCATAGCCTGCGCCGCTCCCACGACTTTCTGAATACTTGCAATAGTATTGTTGACGGGGGCAGTAATGGTAGCGGACAATTTTGCGATGCGTTCCTGATGTTCTGATACGAGGTATGCAGTAGACAATCGTTGTTCTAAGTATGTGCGCAACTCGCCAGGAGGCCAAGGTTTGTCGCACAACGGACAACTACCAGTCTCATCAATCAGTTTTATGCCCAGTTCGGTCAACTGCTGACGCGATAGAGCACGCAACAACTGAGGATCAGACCGGATGTCCGTTATCGAGCGACGGAGTTGTTCATCGCTTTGGGCTATTTGCTCCTGGCCTTGTGCTGATGTCACATTATGAAGATTTCCAATATCCCTCTCAAGCAGCGTGACATTGACAGCTTGATCGCCAGAGATAACGGTAGGCGGTGTAAGTCCCACTTTCAAGTCTGTAGAATGAAGGATTGAAATAGGCTGTCCACTCAAGACTGCACGACTCTGGTTCACAACCTGCAAAACGACGTCTCTGTTGAAGCTGCCCTCTTGCGTTGTTGCATTGACCGCTGCCTTTGTCCTTTCCACAACCTCCTCTGCGCCTTCGCGATCCTTCGCGAGGTCGTTCTTGACCTTGACGAGGGCTTTCCTAATCTCCTCTATTTCGCTGATGTTAAGAAGCTCCTGTATCTCCTGGGCGCGGGTACCAGCGTCAGAGATAATATATTTGAGGATATCGCGCCTGGTTAGTACGTGCTGTCCACGCTTCGCAAGAGTCATGATGGCCTCAAGCTGCGGTGTCATGGTTTTGTCACATTCCAAATCGTTGGGATGAGCCAGGCAGCGTTTTATCTCGACCGGGTGCTCTAACCCTGGCAACTGGACTATAGCGCGTACCGCTGCCTCTTCAGGTTCATGGTCAATGTGTGGGCCATGCTTGTTCAGCGTAATACCGCCAGTCCCCTTACCAGTCAAGCGCGAAATTTGGCCGGTGAGCAGGAAATCAATCGCATCCACCACTGCACTCTTCCCGGAGCCATTTGGTCCCCAAACTACGAAGTTTTTGCCATCTGGTTTCATCAACAGGTGGGGAATGCCACGCACGTTGTATATCTCAAGTTCAAGCAGTCTCATGGTGTTTCCCTTAGCGCTGTCCTGATAGCTTCGGTAACCTGTGGTGCTCTCTTCAGATCACCGCTTGAGGCCAACTGCTTCAGCTTCTGAATTGTCTCCGCATCATATTCCCCCCCCTCTCGTCCTTCGATGCTGGCGAACATTTCATCAAATATCTGTTCGATAAGTGATTTCTGAATGGTGGCTTCTTCTGTCATTAATCCACTCCCTGCCAGATTTCATATAACGTTTTCGGTGTTTGTGAAGTGTCCCGAAGGGGTATTTGGGCGGAGGTGCGAAGCACCGAATCCTCTTATCCGCTGTTATGTGAAGTTGGGTGCTCCGTCAGCCCCTTCGAATTCTGATGCGCCCAGGTTCAACAATCGCTAATTTACCAGGCGATTCCAAAACCAATTTGTCTTGCTTCAGAAAGCCTTCGAGCAAGTTGAGAATAAAAATAGCTGTCGCATCTCTCGGAATACCTAGAACAACGAGTCCCGCATATTGACCAGGTGGATAGTTACGGATATCCGAAAAATCAAAATCGCCCGTCACCAAACACAAGCTTTTATTCCGAAAATAGACTTTGCTCCGTTCGCCCTGAGCCTGTCGAAGGGCAAACCGGCCGTTCATGGTTCGACGGGCTCACCACGAACGGTACTTGACAACCTATTTTCATGATTCGTTGGTGGACACCCGCCCATGAGGGTTTGTTCCGAAACATGGTTTAAGGTTGCTTTCCAGCTTGGTTACTGCACTTATTGATATTTCGCCTCTATCTCCTTTATTTTTCCTTCCATTGCCATGGGAGATAGGACAGGCTCAAAGGGAGGAGGGGAACGCAATTCTACTTCAATATCTCTTGCCCTGATACGTTCTATGCTTGGGAAGAGGAGGATGATGATCAAAAGTGCAATAAGGAACACATACAGCGTCCAGTTTACCTGGAGAGAAGGAAACCACCCAGGAATAAATGGGTGAAGCAATAACAATGCAAAAATAAACAGTGAGACCATGAAAAATCCGATCCTCTTGGGCCAGCGATATAAAGGTGCGTTTAACCACCAGCGCCACCAGGGTGGTCTGATTTGATAGTTCCAGATATTGCCCAGCAATTCACGCGCAGATGCCTCAATTGGAGATTTTGATTTCAACTTGGTACACTCTTCAAGTTTTTCTTTTGCTGCAAAGATATCCTTGCTCTTGAGGTAGAAGCAGCCCAAAAAATACAGGGCGTGCGGCCTTATCTGTTTGCGCCGTTTTTGCTCTTTTGACAGGGTATCTGCCCTTTCCAGGTTTCTTATGATTGCGACTACCTCTTCCTGGAATCTTTTGCCTCCTGACTCCAGAGAAAATTCTGCCTTAAGATAGTTAGCGTAAGCATCCCAAAGGAGAAGCAACGGATTGCCTGCATCCAAAGAAATTGCCTTTACAAAGAGTTCGCTTGCAGCCTCGTAGTCCTTCTCTTCGATCTTAATTCTAGCCTTTAGACTCAGCGCAGGTGCAAGACTCTTATCTCTGTTCTTATCTCTGTCAAGTGCCTGTTCAACCCTTTGAGAAGCATCCTTAAGATTTCCCAGATCGAAAAAAACCTCTGCTAGATTGCTGTATGTCAGAGCGTCTTGTGGCTTGATCTCTATCGCTTTGTCATAGGCCTTTATGGCGTCTTCATATTTCTCAAGCTCGCCAAGCACAACAGCTTTCCCAAACCATGCTCTGTCATTTTGTGGGTTTATCTCGATGGCCTTCTCAAGAGCCTTTATGGCCTCTTCATGTCTCCCAAGCTTGCTAAGCACAACACCTTTGTTATTCCATTCTGTTTCGCTCATGCCATTTTCCCCGGGCTCTCTCACTTTGCAGTCAGCCTTTCCATAAGATCAGCCCTTTCTCTTTTAGGCAGGGCATTTCATATAACTCACCCGTATGCGCATTGCGGACATCCTTCCCATTTGCGTGTGTATTCGCACTAGTGGGCATATACGTGCCTCTGGGTGAAGCAGACTCACAAGTCACCTTGGCAAGACCCTATCTCCAGTTCTTGCTTACCCCCCTCTTTTCCATGCCTGGTCTCGTTTTTACGCCATCTTGCTCAGTTCAGCTTTAGCCAGAAGTGCTGCTCCCAGAGCCCCCATTGTTTGCGGACTCTCAGGAATTATGATCTCCATCCCAATGTCTTTTTCTAAAAACTTCCACACCCCTATATTCTTTGCTACCCCGCCAGTGAAAATCACCTCTTTCTTAAAGCCGACAGTTCTTGCTATAACCGCCACCCTTGAGGTACAAGAGCCGACTACCCCGGCGACTAACATCGGCTCATGCTCTCCTCCCCGAATAAGACCCACTGGCACTGGCATCGCCCCGCAAGCATACACTAGCTCCTCCGGCATATATAGCCACCAGGGGTATAACCAACCACCTTGCGTCCCTCATCCTTCACCTTCCTCAACTCGACCATCCTGGCTCTTAAGTGTTCAGACAATTTCTCCATCGCTTCCATTTAAGTGATCCTCCTTTCAAT
>DEIJ01000024.1:7546-11011 GCA_002352365.1 Dehalococcoidia bacterium UBA2777
GCTGGCGGCGATAGGGCTATCTTCGCGGAGAGATCTACTGGGGCACCGCATTGAACCTCAAAAAGTTTAAGAGTTTTTGGGGGCCCCGATACATTGACCTTCTGCCAGCCTCATTGATATACTCATCTTGTGGCAGATGTCCAACCATTTCGTGGTCTTCGCTATAACTTGGCGCGAGTTGGCGAGCTCTCTCAAGTGATCAGCCCCCCCTACGATATAATTTCTCCCCAAGAACAGGCCCTCTATTATCGCAAAAACCCATACAATATCATCAGGCTTGAGTACCCCCAGGAGCAATCTGGCGACTCTGCCCAAAATAATAAATACACCCGGGCAGCCAGCACAATAGAAAGCTGGCTTAGAGAGGATATCCTAGTCCAGGAAGAACATCCAGCTTTCTACCTCGTGGAGCACTGCTTTTCCTATCATGGTGCCCTAAAAAGCCACTGGGGGCTCATCGCGCGCATCCGACTGGAGGATTTGAGCACCGGCCGGATCCGCCCTCACGAAATAACCAGAGGGGAGGCCGTCACCGACCGCCTTCGTCTCCTCAAGTCATGCCAAGCCAGCTTCAGTCCTATAATGGGGATGTTTCGCCACGAAAGCGACTTATCACTATTTGCTAATCTGGCTACCAATCAGCCCGCCCTAAGCGCAGTGGATAGCTATGGAGTAACCTACCGTACCTGGGTAGTGACTGATAAAGAGACTATCACCATGATCTCTGAGTCTCTCGCCGACAGGATTCTCTATATCGCCGATGGGCATCATCGCTATGAAACCGCTCTGGCCTATCGCAACTCTCACCGCCCGCCTTTTGGGGATGGGGGATTCAATTTCGTGATGATGACTCTGACAGATTCACAAGCCCCAAACCTTGTCATGTTGCCCATTCATCGCCTGGTGCGAGGCCTCGAGGAGGCTCAACTTGCCAGCTTGAAAGAAGAGCTAGCTAACCGCTTTGAGGTGAAGGAGTTACTTTCGCCTACATCCTCTCTGTCTGAAACGGTGGAAAGTTGGCCAGATTGCCTAAAGGAGCAGGGCCAGCAGGGGACGGTTTTCGGTCTTTATGGCTTACATGGGCAATGCCTGCTCAAGGTTCGACAAAAGGAGACGATTCAACAAATGAGGCCGCAGCCGGACCAGGGAAAGGATTTGGATGCAAGCATCCTGCATGGGGTAATTCTGCGAGGAATGCTAAATATCGATAGCCCAGAAAAGGAGATGAGACACCTAGAATATACCACCGATGGACTGGAGGCTATATCTCGGGTAAACTCTGGGGAGTGTCAACTTGCCTTTTTGGTTAACCCTACTCCTATAGCCAGTGTCTTAGCTATTGCTGATGCCGGGACAAGGATGCCGGCAAAATCCACCTATTTCTATCCCAAAACGCCAGCTGGCCTGATAATATATCCTCTATGGGATGAGCATTAAACAAACCAAAAAATTGGCAATTTCTTGCCAAAGAGCACCGAGAGATAAAGAACAATCTGAGATGGGAATGTACTAACATTATTTAGGGGTGGGGCATAGTAAGTGCCGCGGATAGCCAACGACATCACTGGGTTAATAGGGAATACGCCGCTAGTCAGGCTGAATAGGCTAACGGAGGGACTCGGCGCCGAGGTGATAGCCAAGCTTGAGTCATTCAACCCCTGTGGCAGTGTGAAGGATAGGATCGGCGTCTTTATGATTGAAGCTGCTGAAGAGACTGGGCTTGTCAGGGAGGGCACGGTGATCATTGAGCCGACCAGTGGCAATACTGGCATTGCCCTGGCCATGGCTTGCGCCGTCAAGGGGTATAGATTGATCCTCACTATGCCCGATACCATGTCTTGGGAGCGTAGACAACTTCTTGAGGCCTTTGGGGCGGAGTTGATCCTAACCCCAGGAGCGGAAGGGATGGCAGGGGCAATAAGCAAGGCTGAGGAGTTAGTGGCCGGTTATCCCAATTCATTTATGCCCCGGCAGTTTAGCAACCCAGCCAATCCCGCAATTCACCGGAAGACAACCGCCGAGGAGATTTGGCACGATACCAATGGAAGGGTAGACATCTTAGTCGCTGGAGTGGGAACTGGAGGCACAATTACCGGAGTGGCCGAAGTGATTAAAGCCAGAAAGCCGGAGTTCAGGGCGATTGCTGTTGAGCCCAAAGCTTCAGCAGTTCTCTGCGGGGGGAAAGCGGGGTGTCATGAGATTCAAGGAATTGGTGCTGGATTTATCCCCGAGGTGTTAAAACTGGATTTAATCGACGAGATTATTCAAGTTAGTGACGAACAAGCTAAAATAATGGCCCGAAGGCTGGTTCAGGAAGAGGGGATATTGGCCGGTATCTCTTCCGGAGCGGCAACCTGGGCAGCGATGGAAGTAGCCAAAAGAGCTGAAAATGAAGGGAAACTTATCGTAGTTATTCTGCCTGACACCGGCGAGCGCTATTTAACCAGCCAACTTTTCTATCCCCAGGCGAATCCCTGATTCGGCTGGGGGGCCCCAATTTACCCCCCAATCTTCGGGCCCCCAGGAAAAAGGGCGAATTTTTATGGGGAACTATTTAGGAGGATAAATGGATGAGGTAACTATATCCCGAGCAATAACGGAGAGTTTCTTTAAAGAATTCATGGCGGCAATGGAAGTAGATGTGGCTATAGCTGGGGCGGGACCATCAGGGCTGATTGCTGCCTACCATGCAGCCAAAGAGGGAATGAATACTGTGGTATTTGAGAGAGAGCTTCGCCCCGGTGGTGGTATGCCTGGTGGAGGAATGATGTTTCCCCGCATTGTAGTTCAGGATGAGGGAAGGGAAATCCTGGACGAGTTTGGCGTCCGAACTAGAGAGTATGAAAGGGGGTACTACATAGCCGATGCTTTGGAGACTATTTCCACTATCTGCTCTCAAGCTATAAAGGCTGGGGCAAAAATTTTCAACCTGATCAGTATTGAGGATGTAATGATTAGGGAAGGCGACGCAGTAACTGGGCTTGTTTTGAATTGGAGTGCAGTTTCATGGTCGAAACTTCACGTAGACCCCTTAACAGTAAGATCGAAAGTGACTATAGATGCTACCGGACATGTAGGTGAAATCTGTCACATTGTAGTCCACAAGCTGGGGGCAAAACTAAGAACCCAGACAGGGGAGGTAATGGGAGAAAAGCCGATGTGGGCAGAAAGGGGAGAGAAAGAGATCATAGAGAATACCAAGGAGGTCTATCCTGGATTGATAATCTGTGGCATGGCAGCGAACGCCGTATGTGGTTCTCCCCGGATGGGGGCTATCTTCGGCGGCATGCTGTTATCAGGCAAGAAGGCAGCCAAATTAGCTCAAAGTATTGTATCGAAGGGATAAGCGGGGATAGAGGGTAAGAAAGCCTTTGACGAGAACCTTGAGAAGTGTGTCAAGTAAATAGGGTGCTATGACATTAGGATTCGCCCACTTCTTGGTGGAGAAGGTGCTAAGCGGCGGGG
>DEIJ01000048.1:0-3213 GCA_002352365.1 Dehalococcoidia bacterium UBA2777
AGAGTAGCTCGAGCCACGGCACATGTCCTAGAAAAGGCAGGGATAGATTTTGGCATCTTGGGTCCCCAGGAAAGTTGCTGTGGTGAGAGCGTTCGTAAAGCAGGAAACGAAAGCTTGTTCCAAAGTTTAGCTCAAAGCAACATTAGGGCATTTAGTGAAAACGGGGTTGAGAGGATTCTTACCACTTCCCCTCATTGCTATAATACTTTTAAAAATGAATACCCTCAACTCGGGGGGGACTTTGAAGTAATTCATTACACCCAGTATTTTACCCAGCTTATCAGCCAAGGGAGGCTGAAGTTCACCAAAAGCCTAAACAAACGGGTTACTTATCATGATCCTTGTTATCTGGGGCGTCATAATGGTATATATGATGAGCCTCGACAAGTTCTGGAGAGCATTCCTGGCCTAAAGCTAATTGAGATGGAAGATAGGCGTGAGCGGGCTTTATGTTGTGGTGGTGGAGGGGGGAGGATTTGGCAGGAGAGCAAAAAAGGAGAGAGGCTCTCTGATCTTAGACTAGAGCAAGCCATCGAAGTAGGGGCGGAAATATTAGCTGTGGCGTGCCCCTATTGTATGCTCAATTTGGCGGATAGCGTATCGACCGCCGACAAAAGCGAAATTATTGAGATCAAAGATATTGCCGAGCTAGTTTGGGAAGCAGTTGCCGCTTAGATTCCCAGAGCAGTAACTAAAGTGCAAGAGCAATACATATCCCTAAAGGGGCTGCTGCTATTTGCAGCCTCGCTTCTTTCGTTAAATCTCCACCTTTTTCAATTGTTTCTCCACTCGGCTTAAGAGTTCTCCAGGGCTTACCGGTTTATCGATATAATCATCAGCTTCCAAAGCGAGTCCCTGGCTTACTGCGATGGAGGTTTCTCCGCGCTTCTCTGCGAAAGCAGTTAGCATCAAGACTGGGATCTTAGAAAGCTGGGGATCCTTCTTCAACCGCTCACAAACCGTAAACCCGTCCTTGAGTGGCATTATTACATCCAGGAGGATTAAATCAGGCTTTTCATCGCTCACCTTCTGTAAACCCTCGTCTCCATCAAGTGCAGTAATTACCTGGTATGGTTTGCTTTCGAGGATAGTCTTTGTTGCCTCAACAAAATCAGGGTCATCGTCAACGAGAAGTATTTTAGCTTGCCTTTTTTTGGCCATCCTTTCCCCCTCCTTTCGCCATCTTCAAGCCCTCAGCCAAAGGCTTAGGCTTCCTTCTTCTTTTTCAGAAGGTTCTCTACTCGCCGAAGTAAAATATTCGGAGAGATCGGTTTCTCTACATAATCGTCGACGCTGAGCTCTGAGCCGGTTTCCAGCTCATAGCGTCGGCGGCCAGCCTCCTCCCTCACCGCGGTTAGGATCAGGATTGGCACGCTGCCACGGCCAACCCACTTGGGATTACGAAGCGCCCTGCAAACAGCGAATCCATCCATCTTAGGCATCAGAAGATCCAAAATCATCAAGTCTGGCTTTTCTTCCTCTAGTTTGGTTAGAGCCTCTTCCCCATCACGAGCAGTAACCACCTGATAGGATTGCGACTCCAAGACAGTGCTCACCGCTTCCAAAATGTCAGGATCGTCATCAACAGCTAGGATTTTTGCTCGTGCCTCCATTTCTCCCTACCTTCCAGAGACTGATGACTTGGCTCACCAGTCCATCTTCCCCCAATTGCTACTCATCCTTTGGCAAAGTGAAGGTAAGTTTGCTACCTTCCCCGCTTTCCGGACAGGGACTTTCTGCCCATATTTTACCACCATGAGCTTCAATAATCTTCCTCGATATGGAAAGCCCTAAGCCCGCCCCACTTTTTTCCAGGTCACCACCTCGGTAGAAATCATCAAATATCTTTGGTAGATCCTCGGCGGAAATACCAATCCCACTATCTATAACCTCTGCTCGAATGCCGTCCTGCGTCTCCCTTAGTCTAAATGATATCATCCCCTGAGGGGAGGTAAACTTGATAGCGTTGCTCAGCAAATTGGTAATTACCTGCTGTAGACGACTGGGAGACCCATGGATTTGGGGCAATTCCTCTGGCCATTCTTCTATTAATTGTATCCCTTTTTCTTCAGCTAGAGGCCTGATATCCTCGATGGAATTCCGTGCCACCTCCAGCAGGGATGCTGTTTCTATCTTCATCTCTGCGGTGTCAATACGAGAAATGTCTAAGATATTATCAATTAGATTTAATAGCCCTGAGATCCTGTCGCTACTTCTGGTGAGCATATTCCTTTGCTTATCGGTAATTCCTCCCGCAAAGCCGCCGAGTATAACTTGCAGATAACTTTGTACCGCAGCAAGAGGGGCTTTTAGGTCGTGAGAAGTGATAGATAAGATGTGCGCTAGAGTTTCCCTGGTGTGATCAAGCCTTGAGCGCTCTACATTAGCAAGTTCTTGCATCACCTTATAGCCTATATGGCGATCATCTTCAAGCAGATGCTGGAGGGGAAATGTATCTAGAGCGATCACCTTAGTTTTCTCTATACACCTTGCCGACATAGTGAAAGTGCATGGCTCGGTAAGTGCTGACCAGCCAAGGACTTGACCTTTTGTTATAATATCAATTGTTCCCTTTCTCCCTGGACCGGGGCCAAAACGAATATTCATCTCTAGGGCTACTTTCCCCTGTTCAACGATATATAGATCTTTGGCTATACTGCCTTCAGTGAAAATAACTGTCCCCATTTCACAGGTCTCCTCTCGACACAGTCTTACCACCTTATCGAGTTGATACCCAGCTAATCCCCCAAACAATTGGGAGCTTTTCAAAACCTCTTTGATGGCAACCATACCCCTCCCCTCTATCACCACTATGCCACCTCTTTCTAAACCACCCCAGGAAAATCTTGCGATTTTCTTGGGGCCCCGGTTGAATTTCTAAAAACTTAAAAGGGGGTGATTTAGCATTCCTCAATAAACATTATACTCTCGTAGCCCAGCGGCATCCAACACAGCGGGCACTCTTCTCTCCCAGCCAATAGCCATGATGTGCACACCTTGGCAGAGGCCTTTCATCTCGTTTATTAGTCTGGCGGCAATCTCAACGCTCTTTGGCACTTTCTTCTCTGCTCTGTCCATCTCCTCGATAAGACTATCAGGGACATATACTCCAGCGACATTTTTATTCATGAAACGGGCCATGGCTGCTGACCTTAGGAGCACGATCCCTACCAATATTGGAACATTGAGGTGCTTTACTTGTTGCATGAATTC
>DEIJ01000048.1:3319-23093 GCA_002352365.1 Dehalococcoidia bacterium UBA2777
CCAGGGCTCACCACCGCTCCGAGGTAGAAATGAGGGGCTCCCTGTAGCTCTTTGCCGGCTAAATCTTGCCCCTGCTCCAACCCTCTGGCTATCTGGAGAAGAGAAACTGAATCCAGGTCGAAAACTGGCTTAGCCTCAGGGTGGTCACCTAGGGAGACGTAATCGCCGGTGAGACAAAGAGCATTTTCAATTCCGAGGGCATAGGCGCTTAGCAGATCGGACTGTAGAGCGATGCGGTTGCGATCCCGACAAGTTACCTGGAATATAGGTTCTATCCCCCTATCCTTCAGGAGATGGCAAGCAGCTAGTGAACCCAACCTCATTACCGAGCTTTGCTGGTCGGTGACATTGATTCCATCAACCTTGTCTCGCAGTAGCTCGGCGTTATCAAGCATCTCTCCAATATCCACCCCCTTAGGGGGGCCAACCTCAGCAGTGATAACAAACTTCCCCTTTTTAAATGCCTCTCTAAGGCTCATTTTGCAGCAACCTCCTTCTTTTCTTCCTCATGCTCCAGGGCCCACATTATGGTAGGCCTTAAGTGGCGTGGGGGTTGCATTTTACTCCAGTCCTTGGGACTGACTATGGTGCTCATTTTATCCAATCGACCCAGTCTCTTTAGTCGTTCGTAGATTAAGTGCCAGCCACAATCTCGAATATCAGGCTCAAACTCACATTTTCCATTCTTCGCCCCGCCGCAGGGACCATTAATCAAGCCCTTGGTGCAGGCAGTCAGGGGACAAATCCCCCCGGTTAGATCCAGAAGGCAATCCCCGCACTCACGGCAGCGCTCGCTCCCCCGCCATTTCCCCTGAACACCTCCCAAATTGATGGTATTACAGGCAGGATGGACTATCTTATCTATTACTGCCGATGTGGCTTGCACTCCAATCCCACAAGACATCACAATCAAGGAATCAGCCGCCATGACCTCTTCCTCATGGGCCATCAGTTTCAACTTTACTAAGGCCTTGTCACAGATAAAATCAATAATGCTGTAGCCGGTGACTGTCTTTCCCTCCTCAAGAAGCCTTTGCTTCATCTCCAAAGCCTGTGTTTCTCCACCAGTTTGGCAGGCCTCGGCACAGCCGTTGCAACCCACTAAAAAAATACTCTGCTCCCCATCGAGGTAACTCAAAACCTCCGGCCAAGGTTTCAGTTCGGAAACTAACATTTTCCTCTCCTCTCTCCAAACCTTTTTTAAGCTATAAGATGTCAACCTCCCCCAGTTTTCTTCCTTTGGAAGTAACCAAATGAACGGCACAGGCAAGACAGGGATCAAAGGAGCGCACAATGCGCACGATCTCGAAGGGGTTGGTCTCATCTCGTATTTTTACCCCAGTGATCGCTTGCTCGATAGGCCCTGGTTGCTCGCTGTCATCTCTGGGGGAGGCATTCCAGGTGGTAGGTACCACGCACTGGTAATTGGCTATCCTCCCTTGCTTTATTTCTATCCAGTGTCCCAAGGCACCCCTGGCTGCCTCTACCAAGCCCATCCCAGTAGCTTCCTCAGGAACAGTGGACTCGATATAAGCTGGCTCCCCCGGCTTAAGCTCAAGAAGCCAGCCCGGCATGGCATCAGCGACGAATTTGGTCTCCAGGGCTCGAGCAGCATGGCGACCCAAGACGGAGAAAAGAGATGTCGGTGTGGCTTTAAGTTCAGAAAGGACATGATCAACCAGCTCTTGAACCTTAGGGCTGCCGCTAGCATAACTAGCCATCACCCGGGCTAAAGGACCAACCTCATAAACCTTGGCCCCATAGCGAGGGGATTTGATCCACGAGTAAGCCTCTGCTTTTTCTGCTTGGGGTATGGTTTCCCCTTCAGTGGGCCTTCTGCCATTAGAGGAGTCGGCATACCAAGAATGCTTAACCTGTTCAGCTATGTTGCTGGGGTTGAATTCATCTAAATTGAGCTCGGCAGAAACTGCTCCTTGTTTAAACAGTCTTTCCCTTTTGGTGAGGTCAGCCTCCCTACCATCCAGATCGTAGCTCCCGTAGGAAAGCAAATTGCCACAGCCACCCCCAATCTCCAAGTAATCGGTATAAACTTTGGCTATGGCTAAAACATCAGGGATATAAGTGTTATCAATGAATCCTCTGAGCTCATTTAATCTCCATAAAAAGGAAGTTATTTTGTCTACAGTGGGAATCTCGGTGACCCCCCCGGGCACGATAGCACAATTGTGTGGCATCTTGCCACCAAAGATAGCCAGCATTTCTTGAGCCTTACGCCGCATATTAAGCGCTTCTACATAATGGGCTATAGCCTCTTGGTTAGCTCTATCAGGAAGGCGGTAGTCTCCCTCATAGCGGGGGATAAAGGGGCCTAGTTCCCCCCGCTCGATAAATTTTCTGATCGAATTTAGAGCTGAGCTTGAACCTTCATACCTGGCTATTTGGGTTACATCCACGTAGTCGAGGGCTGTTAGGTGATAAAAGTGGAGGATATGGTCAGCAATATGAGCCGCACCCAGGATCAAATTACGCATGACCCTACCGTTATCCGGTATCTTATCGGCAATACCAAAGGCACTATCCAGCGCTAAAGCAGCGGCCATAGAGTGACTGGTGGGACATACCCCACAGATTCGCTGGGTTATTCGCTGCGCATCGCGGGGGTCTCTATTACGCAGGATGAGCTCAATGCCCCGAAACAGGGTTCCTGAGCTTCGCGCCTCCTTCACCTCCCCATCCTCTACCACCGCCTCGATCTTTAGATGCCCTTCAATGCGGGTTACCGGATCGATAATAATTCTTCCCACCGGTTAAACACCTCCTCTCGGGCTTTGGCCAATAGATGGCAAAGCAACCTCAGTCAATTTTTGGTAGAAGGGGGAGAGTAGATCAGGAAAACCAGGCTCAGTGCACCCGATACATGGGGAAGCAGCACCGATACACCAGCTCACCCCACCATTCCACCGCCTGAGCGGGCAGTCGGCATAGGTTACCGGCCCTTTGCACCCCAATTCATTGAGACACCCTGGCTCGCCGAACCTCTTGGCAAATTTGCCCTCATCAAAATAAGCACGGCGAGGGCAGTTTTCGTGAATTAGCTGTGCAAAGAAAGCCTTAGGACGCTTATGTTCATCTAAATCTCGAGGCTCGGGCAAGCCTTGGAGCAAAACTGAAGCCAGCGTGCCCACGAACCAGTCGGGATGAGGGGGACAGCCGGGGATATTTATTAGCGGGGTAGCAATGTTGTATAATTTAAAAATTCTCCCTACACTGAGGCACTGGCTGGGATTTGGGGTAGCGGCAGCGATACCGCCAAAGGCAGCGCAAGTTCCTAGGGCAATGGTGGCCGAGGCGTCCCTCCCCAAGGATTCCACCCGGGAAAGCATAGATACTACCTTCCCATCTTTCTCGCCTATAGATCCGTAGGCTCCATCCCCTGCAGTAGGTATTGCTCCCTCTACTACTAGTACGTAGCTGCCTTTTTTATTTTGCCAAGTTTCCTCCATCTCTTCAATTACCATATCCCCTGCCCCTGCCATTATAGTAGCCTGAAACCTTAAATTGATGTGCTTGCCGGGAATTACCTCATCAATCAGCACATTTTTGATGCTTGGGCTCACCGAATTCAATACCGAGACGGAGCAGCCGGTGCAAGTAGCACACTGAAGCCAAATTACTGGATACTCTATAACTGAACCCCCCATAAACCTCTCCTTTCCAGATTTTTAGATCTTGACTGGGTTTGGCCCCAACTCCTCTATTTCCTGGATAAAATCAATAACTACCTGGGCAAACCTTGAGCCTTCTGCCGATGAGACCCATTCCAATCTCACTCGTCTGGGATCTATCCCCAGTTGTGAGATCAAGCTCTTAAGTAGTGGCACCCTCCTTAGGGTCTTGTAATTACCAGCCTGGTAATGGCAGTCTCCTGGATGTCACCCGCCAACAAGGACGCCATCCGCCCCCTTGGTTAAAGCCTCCAAGATATAACAGGGATCAACAGCCCCCGAACACATCACCCTGATTATCCTCAGATTGGGAGGATATTGGATGCGGCTTACCCCGGCAAGATCCGCTGCCCCATAGGCACACCAATTGCAGCAAAAACCTATGATTTTGGGCTCAAAGTCGCTCATTGCCTTACCCCTTCGATATCTTCGATAAATTGCTCCACCTTGGCGAAGTTCGGTGTAAGCCCTTCCGGGTCTATATCCCCACTATAGAAACCGCGCATATGCAAAGCATCACCCCTGGCCATAAATGTACCCACGATCGCCATTGATTATACTCGCTTGTCTCCCTTCCCTCCTTCATATAGAAGTAAATGCCTGTCTGGGTGGTTTTTAGGTAAACCCCTATACCCCTTCCTCAAACCGTTGGATCGCTTCCGCAAGGAAATCCCCGGCTTCCATTAAGCAATCCATTTCAGCTTACCTCTAAGGCAGCAGCGATCATAGATAATATCTGCCCTTGCTTAAATCCTCGCTGCTGCACTGCCCCGGAGGGGCAAGCTGCAGCGCAGGTGCCACACCCCTTGCACAGTGCCTCATTAACCTCAGCCACCCTTTTCTCTCTATCTACTGTGATGGCTGAATAGGGGCAGAGCACCTCGCAGACACCACAGCCACTGCACAGAGCTTCATTTACCGAGGAAACAATGCCCTCAGCCAGAATGGTATCTTTAACCAATACAGTAGTGGCTCGAGAAGCCGCTGCTTTAGCTTGAGCGATACTTTCATCTATAGACTTTGGGGAATGAGCTAGACCACACATAAACACCCCTTCAGTAGCGAAGTCCACGGGGCGTAGCTTTACGTGGGCCTCCACAAAGAAGCCATCTTCATTTAGTGGCACCTTATATAATTGAGCCAATTCCCTGCCCTCAGGAGAGGGGACTATAGGCACAGCTAAGGCTAATATGTCAGTATCTATGATAAGCTCCTCACCTAAAACAGGATCGCGAAGATGCACTTCTAGCAAGTATCTATTGTCCTCCCTTACCGTCCTAACCTCCGGCTTATTATCCAAATCATAGCGAATGAACATCACCCCTTTTTGGCGAGCTTGTTGATAATACTCCTCTTTTAATCCATAGGTTCTTACATCTCTGTGAAGGATATAAATATTCATCTTCGGGTTTAGCTCTTTTAGCTTTAAAGCATTCTTTATCGATTGGCTACAACATACTCGGCTACAGTAGGGTCTCTCGCCATTGCGAGAGCCAACACATTGAATCATCACTAGGTTATCACAGCTGGTAACTTGGGGATTGCCTTTAACAATCTCATTTTCTAATTCCAGTGAGGTTAATACCCTAGGGTCTCTACCATAAAGGTATTCATTGATCTTTAACTCCTTCCCACCGGTGGCGATGATAGTTACCCCATGCTTAATCGCCTCAATATACTTTGTCCGCTCGACCATCAGTCCGGTGGTGAAATTCCCCACATATCCTGAAGCGTCCACAATATAAACGTTAGTATGGATTTTGATCAATGGATGGCTGGTGACCTTTTGGATAAGATCAGCCAAATAGGATTGAACATCTCCTCCCTCTAATGTGTAGTGGATTTGTCTGGCTGCTCCGCCGAGCTCACTACTCCTTTCCACCAGATGAACCTCAAATCCTTGTTCGGCCAAGTTTAAAGCACTTGTCATCCCGGCTATTCCACCGCCGATAACCAAAGCAGTATGATTCAAATCCAGGGAGAGTTGCCTTAAGGGTTCGATCAATCTTGCCTTGGCTATCGCCATCCTCACTAGGTCTTTCGCCTTCTGGGTAGCCCTTCCCGGCTCATGCATATGAACCCAGGAGCACTGATCACGGATATTGGTCATCTCAAACAAATATTTATTCAGCCCCGCCTCCCTGAGGGTCTCCTGGAACATAGGTTCATGAGTTCGAGGTGAGCAAGAGGCAACCACTACTCGATTGAGATTATGTTCTTTGATCTTTTGTTTAATCTTCTCTTGGGTATCTTGGGAGCAGGTAAACAGATTATCATCGGCAAAGACTACATTAGGGAAGGTGCTAGCGTACTCTTTTACCTCAGGAACATTTACCACTCCGGCGATGTTTATCCCGCAGTGGCAGACAAATACCCCAATTCGCGGTTCCTGCCCATCAACCTCTATTTCCGGAGGGTATACCTTCTCCTTAACCAGTGTCTTGCGGCTTGGGGCAAGCAAGGCAGAAACACTCCCTGCTGCTCCACTGGCCTGCATCACCGTTTCGGGGATATCCTTAGGGCCACTATAGGTACCACAGACAAATATCCCCGGTTTTGAGGTCTCCACAGGGCTAAACGGGCTTGTGCTACAAAACCCATATTTATTGAGCTGGATGCCTAACTTCCTCCCCAAATCGATGACCTGGGGCGAAGGTTCAAATCCTACCGAAAGGACGACTAGGTTGAAGTCTTCGGTGGTTACCGCGCCATCTTCGGTAACATACTTGATAGCTAAGTCCCCGGTGCCATCCACTTCATCGACCCCATAAATCTTGGATCTTACAAATCTTATCCCGTGTTCTTCCTTGGCTCGCTCATAATATCTATCGAGGTCCTTCCCATAGGTTCTCATATCCATGAAGAAGATGGTCTCATCCAAAGTGGTAGGGCTATGCTCCTTGGCCACGATAGCCTCTTTTATGGCATAGGTGCAACAGACTGAGGAACAATAGGGTCTATTATGTAATTCATCCCTTGAGCCAACGCATTGAATGAAGGCGATCCTTTGGGGGATCTCTCTATCTGAGGGGCGGAAAAGATTTCCCCGGTAAGGGCCAGTAGCGGAGAGTATTCGCTCAAATTCGAGACTGGTTATTACATTGGGATAGCGACTATAGCCATATTCAAAATTTAGTCTGGGATCAAACACTCTATTGCCCAGGGAAAGAATGATCGAGCCAACGTTGATAGTGTCTTCCTCTTGCTGCTCGGCATAGTTAACCGCGCCGGCAAGACATACCTTCTCACATAAGCCACAGCCGATACATTGTTCTCTGTCGATCATGAATGCATGGGGGACCGCTTGGGCATATCGGATGAAAATAGCTGCTCTCCTGGTTAGACCCTGATTATAACTATCTAAGGTGATGGTGGGGCAATGCCTGGCACATTCCCCACATCCGGTACATTTGGAGAGGTCAATATATCGGGGTCTTTTCACTACAGTTACAAGGAAGTTGCCTGCCTTCCCCTGAACCTGTTTAATTTCAGCATTAGTTATAATATTAACGTTTAAATGTCTGGCAAGCTCCACGAGCTTGGGGGAAATTATTCACATGGCGCAGTCATGGGTGGGGAAGGTCTTATCAAGCTGAGACATTATTCCCCCTATGGTAGGGGAAGAGTCCATCAAATAGACTAAATACCCTGACTCGGCTAAATCGAGGGAGGCTTGCATCCCTCCAATGCCCCCACCGACTATCAGCACAGCACCTACTTTATTGGTTACTTGCTCTCTAGCCATTTCCTGCCCTCTCTAGCCCTTATCTAGCCCTAACGTATTTGGGGGTTCTGTCAGCAATGGAGTGGAGGCGTACTTGCCCTGCCTCTTCCAAATCCGTCAGGTGAGAGGAGACCTCCAGAGGGCTTAGCTTAGAAAAGTCGGCTATTTCCTTGACCGATCTGGGAGTTTCCTCAAGCTGTAAAGTGATCCGCATCTTTTTATATTCGCCCTCAATAATAGCATTCAGTAAAGTTTCCCATTTACTGGGTGTTATCTTTTCCCCAAAGATGTTGCCTTTCTCTATTAAATCCAGCTCCTTTCCTACCAGCCAGCGAACCTTCTCTTGTTGAACGGCGGCCTTCGCCGCCTTAAGGCATTGGATCAGGGATTCCTCTCTACCCAAAGGGCCTAACTCCCTAACTTGAGTGGTAAAATTGGTTACGATTTGAGCAAATCTCATCCCCTCTGCTGCTGAGACCCAATCGAGGTGCAATCTATGAGGATTCACTCCGGCAATACCCAACAGTCTCTGGGTCAGGTGCATCTTTTTTTCTGCATGGTAGTTACCATTCAGGTAGTGGCAATCGCCAAGATGGCACCCCAAAACCAAAACTGCATCAAAGCCAGAGAGGAATGCCCCCAAGATAAATACTGGATCAACTCTCCCTGAGCACATAGTCCTTATTACCCTAATATTAGGCGGGTATTGAAATCTAGATACTCCGGCAAGATCAGCCCCGGCATAGGAGCACCAATTACACAAAAAGGAAAGTATTCTGGGCTCAAATTTGGTAGCCATATTCCCTCAAATCCTTCTTTCTTCCCCCTGTCTTTCCTTACGCCTCAGTCTTGATGGATAAGTAAAAAAGAAGCACGCCAAAAATAAAGACCACGCCCATACAGGGATATGCGATAACGCATTCAGGTGTGCTCATAATGAGTTACACCACTGCCAAGGCATTGACCTCAGCCATCAGCTCCTCATCAGTGAAGTGACACATAGTTATTGCCTGTTGAGGACAACTGGCAGCACACAAACCACAACCCTTACAGGATGCCGGGATATTCTCCGCCTTATTTCCACTTGGCGTCATCTTGAGCCGGATTGCGTTAAAGGCGCAGAGTGATTCACATAATCCACAGCCGATGCATTTCTCCGCGGAGACTTTAGAGACGATAGGCTCAACACTCACATAGCCCTTAGACAAGGGTATGGCTGCTCTTCCCGCAGCAGCAATAGCTTGGGAAATCGATTCATCTATTGGCTTGGGGGAGTGAGCCAGGCCACAGACAAAAATACCATCAGTGGCAAAATCTACCGGCCTAAGCTTTACATGGGCCTCCAGAAAGAAGCCATCCTCATTAAGAGGAACCTTGAGCATTCTGGCTAGTTCACCATTCTCACTTGGAATGATGGCTGCACTTAATGCTACTAGATCAGAATCAATAACCAGCTTTTCATCTAATATCGGATCAAGAATATTAACTCTTAGTCTTCCGTTTTCACAAGTAACCTCGGGCTTATTCTCATCATCGTACCTAATAAAGAGAATACCCTGGGATCTTGCCTGAGTGTAAAACTCCTCCCTAAACCCGTAGGTCCTCATATCTTTATAGAGTATATATATGTTACAGGATGGATTTAACTCTTTTATCTTCAGGGCATTTTTGATTGCCTGACTGCAACATACCTTACTGCAATAGGGTCGCTCCTCTGTTCTCGACCCCACACACTGAATCATCACTACGCTGTTGACCTCTCCGCCCTTAAGATCGCCAGTGGCAATTTTCCGTTCTAACTCCTGTTGAGTAAGCACCTGATTATGCCTGCCATACAAATATTCACTGGGTTTATATTCCTCCCCGCCGGTGGCCACAACGATAACCCCATGCTGTAGAACCTCTTCCTCAGCCCGCCCATTTATTTTTATAGTAGTAGTAAAGTTTCCAATATATCCACTAATTTCCTTGATTTCAGTGCCTGTATATATGCGAATCAGTTCACTCTGCTCCACCTTTCGCAGCGTCTTCTGTAGAAACTCTTGAGTGTCAATGCCTTCCAAAGTGTAATAGAGCCTCCGTAGGTTACCTCCAAGCTCCTTACCTCTCTCTATAAGAAAGCATTCAAACCCTTGATCGGCCAATTCTAATGCTGCTGTCATCCCCGCTATGCCGCCACCTATAATCAGCCCTTTGTCGATTACTCCCACTGCTAATTCCCCAAGCGGCTGGATTAAGCTAGCCTTAGCCACTACCATTTTCACTAAATCTTTCGCCTTTTGAGTGGCCTCCTCGGGATGATCTCGATGAACCCAAGAGCATTGATCACGGATATTGGCCATCTCAAATAGGTATCGATTTAGGCCTGCCTCTCTGATAGTCTCTTGAAATAAGGGCTCATGGGTTCGCGGGGTGCAGGAGGCAACTACTATGCGGTTAAGATGGTGTTCTTCGATCATCTGCTTGATTATCTCCTGAGTATCCTGGGAACAGGTGTAGAGGTTTTCGCCGGCAAAGACCACGTTGGGGAGAGTTCGAGCGTATTCCTTTACCTCAGGGACATTTACCACCCCACCGATGTTTATGCCACAGTGGCAGATAAACACTCCAATTCGAGGTTCTTCGCTGCTAACGCCTCTCTCTGGGGGATATACCTTCTCCTTGATCAGAGTCTTGCGTGCCGGCGCCAAAAAGGCAGCTGACTTGGTTGCTGCTCCGCTGGCCTGCATCACTGTTTCGGGGATGTCCTTAGGGCCACTAAAGGCGCCGCAGACAAATATCCCCGGCTTTGAAGTCTCCACAGGAGAAAATGGACTTGTGCTGCAAAATCCATACTTATTGAGTTGAAGCCCCATCCTCCTGGCTAAATCGACCACCTCTTGAGAAGGCTGGAGTCCTACCGAAAGAACTACTAAGTTGAACTCTTCAGAGGCTATCTTACTGTCCTCAGTAACATACTTAATAGCTAAGTTCCCGGTGCCATCTACTTCTTCAACTCTGTATACCTTTGACCGCACAAATCTTATTCCTTCTTCCTTTGCTCGGTTGTAAAACTTATCGAAGTCCTTTCCCTGGGTTCTCATATCCATGAAGAAGATAGCTTCATCTAAGGGAGCGCTACTATGCTCTTTGGCTACTATAGCCTCCTTTATAGCATAGGTGCAACAGACTGTGGAGCAGTATTCTCGATCGCAGCCTACATCTCTGGAGCCAACGCATTGAATCCAAGCAATCTTTTGGGGCAACTTTTTATCTGATGGCCTCAATAGCTCCCCTTGATAAGGCCCTGAGGCACTCAGGATCCTCTCAAACTGGATGCTGGTTATTACATTAGGGTATCTACTATAGCCATAGTTAAACATCGGTTTGGGATCAAACTCATCAAACCCAGGTGCCAGGACAATTGCTCCCACATCTATATCAATGAATTGATCCACCTGTTCGAAATCGATGGCGTGAGAAGGACAAAACTTTTCGCAAGCTCGGCATTTACCCTTTTGAAAGTAAGCACAAAGCTCCTTATCTATAACAGGAATATTTGGCACTGCTTGAAGATAAGGAACATAAATAGCCTTCCTCTTAGCTAAAGATGCATCAAACTCGCTATCTGTCTTCCAGGGGCATTTCTCCTGGCAAATGCCACACCCGGTGCAGAGCAATTCATTTACATACCTTGCCCGCTTTCTGATTTTGACCTTGAAGTTTCCCGGCTCTCCGTCGACATCTAGGATGTCTGAATACGTCAACAGCTCAATATTAAGATGCCGGCCACATTCCACTAATTTAGGGGAGAGAATACATATAGAACAATCATTGGTGGGGAAGGTCTTATCGAGCTGAGCCATAACCCCGCCGAGAGCCGGGGATTTTTCCACCAAGTAGACATGATATCCTGACTCGGCTAAATCAAGAGCTGCCTGAATCCCACCGATACCACCGCCAACCACCATGACAGAACCTATCTTGTCTTTATTCACGGCATCTCCCCCCAAATCCCCTTTGTCCGCTCATATCCTGCCACTATTTGAACGGGATCAATTAAACCATCCGCAACTTTCATAACTGGCTGACAGCTAACAGCAATCCAGTTTCTGCTTATGTCACCCATATTACTCCCCGCCGCCTACCTTCTAGCCGGCTGAGCAGTTATTTGACCAAGTAATTCCTCAGGCGCCACAGTAAAACTTTCTGCTTTCTTGTCCACGATGGAGAGTGCCATACGCCGCCGCAAATCTTGGGAAAAGGCATCGATCGCTTTTATCTGGGCGGGGAAGGAGGGATGGACATAGCCCTCTCTCACTGCCATAGCTCTTAGAGCACTCATAACATCGGTAAATTTGACATTTTGAGGGCAGTGGGCATAACAGGTATAGCATAGAGAGCAAAGCCAGATGAAATCGGAGGAGAGAACCCTTTCTCTCATCCCCAAAAGTACCATACGAATGATCTTCCTGGGATTATAATTCGGGTCGATCTCTGAAACCGGACAGCCAGCGGTGCACAGCCCACAGGCGAAACAAAGCTGGATATTTTCTCCCCCGGGCTCAGCGGCAACATCATATTTAAATTTGGGATCAAGCTCAGCCATCACAATAGTCAACTTCAATCACCTCCACCAGAAGAGTCTGGCCAGCTCCTGGGCGCTATGATCTATAGCCTTTCGCATAAAGTCCCCCTCCCCTTAATCCCCTCCCGCCAGGGGAGGGGAACTACAAGCATTTTTGCGGTTAACTATAATGTTAGAGTCCAGCAGCCACCATGATGTCAGGCACTACCTCTTCCCTGCCGATGGCCATAATGTGAACTCCATCACAGATGGCCTCTTCTTTTATTTGTCTAATTAAGCGGCCAGTGATCTCGATGCCCTTCCGCAAGGCTGTGCCTTTAGGGGCGCTCCTCAGCTCATCAATCAAGTCTTGAGGGACAAAAACTCCGGGGACCTGCTCATTCATGTACCTAGCTGCTCCTGCTGAGGCCAAAAGCACCATCCCAGCTAAAATCTTGATATTTCTGTCTACCTGATGGGCGTATTCCATAAACCTTTTGAAGTTATCCATATCATATACTGCCTGGGTCTGAAAGAACCCAGCTCCGGCTTGAACTTTCTTATCAAACTTAATGAGTTGCGGCTCAATGGGATCTGCCTCTGGGGTGACCACAGCTCCAGCACAAAACTCTACCCCCCCATCCAAATCATTTCCGGAAAAATCTTTGCCTGATTCCATAGTGCGCACCAAGTGAAGCAATTGCACTGAGTCGAGATCGAAGACAGCTCTGGCTTCTTTATGATCGCCCACGGTGATGTGGTCGCCGGTAAGGCAGAGGACATTCCTTATCCCCCGCGTATAAGCGAAGAGGAGGTCAGATTGAAGCGCCATACGATTGCGGTCGCGGCAGGTCATCTGTAGGATTGGCTCTCCGCCACACTCCTTAATCAGCACGGTAGTACCCAGTGAAGGGAAACGCATTACCGAGCTTTGGTTATCGGTCACATTAAGGGCGTCTACTCGCTCTTTAAGGAGATCAATATGCTCGACAGTCTTTTTTAGATTTGTCCCCTTTGGCGGAGCAACCTCAGCGGTGACTACAAACTTGCCTGAGTTGAGGGTTTCCTTAAATGACCTAGCCATCTTCCTACTCCTTCTACACTCTCTGGGCTTCGATTTTTCCCGGCCTTACTACTGCCTGGAAGTTTCGCGGCGGATAATACTTACGCATTAGATCAAGCCTTCCTTGCTTCTCAAGCCGGCGATAGATAAGGGTCCAGGCGCAATCCTTTTCTGGATCCACCTCACATTTCCCCTTGTTAGTACCGCCACAGGGCCCG
Organism: Dehalococcoidia bacterium UBA2777; assembly: GCA_002352365.1. Classification (GTDB taxonomy): domain Bacteria; phylum Chloroflexota; class Dehalococcoidia; order UBA2247; family UBA2777; genus UBA2777. Next base: position 16,557 of record DEIJ01000048.1, read on the forward strand.
TTAAGCAATCCCTTGGCACAGCGCACAATAGGGCAAATACCCCCTGTTCGATCTAAAAAGCAATCGCCGCAGGCTCCACAGTTTTCAATCCACAGCCCCTCCCTCTCAGGCATCCCCACAAACTTGGTGTTTAGCGCCGGGTAAACCGGAGTTTCTTCAAACCTATCAGCAATGGTTTGCACCCCAGCTCCGCATCCCAAAGACAGCACCGCCTCCACCTGTTGGATTTTATCTTTCAACTCTTCCACCATTTCTTTTTCACATTGCCTTTCAACAGTGGCCTCTAAGGTCTCAAGTTCACCTCCATCCCTCCTGAAAGCGAGCCTGAGCTGAGAGGCAAGGATTCCCACCTCCTTCTCCCCTCCAGCCCAGCAAACAGTGACACAAGTGCCACAGCCTACTAGCAATATCTTCTTATACTGGGCTATCATCTGCTTAATATCTTCTAAAGGCTTCCTTTCTGCTATTATCATTTCATCACCCCTTTTGTCTCAAAGGATGTGCACACTAACAACACCTCTCACCTCTTCCCACACCCCGAAAGGAAATCAGCGATTCGGTTTCAACAGTTTTTCCTCTTGCCTTTAAGCGTGCTTCCTTAGCGGACTTGGCCCTAACTCCTTTATTTTCTCCTCGAGCTCATGGCAAACTCGAGCAAATCTGGATCCATCGTTGGGGGCACAAGTTCGCATCTCCACCCTCCTCCCATCTACCCCAATCTCCCTTAGTAAGGCATTTGCCCGCTCCACTCTTTCCTTGGCCCTAATATTGCCCAAAATGTGGTGACACGCTCCCTCATGGCAAGCTAGTATCACTACTCCATCAGCACCATTCTCAAAAGCTCTTAAAATGTGCAAAGTGTCCACTCTTCCCGCACAGGGGATGTGCACCATAATGATATTTTCAGGATAAGGGATTCTCATGCGGCCGGCTGCATCTGCTGCTTGATAGGCAGAATGTACACAACAAAAGGCAACGATACAGGGTAAGAATTCTACCCCAGTGGTCATATTATACTACCTCAAGTTCGGCCAATATCTGATCGTCGCTCCAGTCTTTGAACTTTATAGCTTTAGCGGGGCAAACCGCGGCACAAATACCACACCCTTGACAGGCGAGGTCCAAAATATGGGCAGTTTTTTTTTCGTAGTCTATCCGGATTGCATCGTGGGGGCAAAAACGCAGGCAAGTTAAACATAAGGCACATTTATCTGGATCAACCACTACTCTTTCTACTTCAACTCTCATCTTCCCCGAAGAAATAAGTTGATAGGCCTCAGATGCCGCATTGCTAGCATCGGTTAATGCCCGTCCCAAGTCCAAATCTTGATGGCAATTCCCGGCAAAGAATATCCCCGATTTTGTTGAACTCGTAGGGTAAAGGTGGACATTGTCCTCCTGATAGAAATCTCGAGGGCCAAGGCCGATATTCAACATAGACTCTAGGGTGGCAAAATCCTGATGGGGCACAACCTTTTCTTCCACCACCAAAAGGTCACAAGAGAGCATCACTTGCTCTCTTGCCATCGATAGATCTTCTACCTGGATATTTATCTTGCCATTCTCCCTCAAGACTTTGGGGAATCTTTCAAACTTAAAGAAGATCACCCCTTTATTGCGAACGTCTTGATATAGCTTTTCTAAGCCGGCGCCATCAACCTGTAAATTTCTACATAATACATAAACTTCGCTACCAAATCTTTCCTTAATCACCAGAGCATTCCTTAAGGTGGAGGGGGTCGAAATTCGAGAGTGCTCATCACAAATATCGAAGACAAAGCCTACACTCTGGGGTATTTTTTTGATTTCGCCAGGGGATTTAAGCATCCCTTCTAGCTGAGATTGGGTTATGATATTATCCCCCAATTCAAATCCATAAACTTTGTCCAAAAACAGAGTCTCGTAGCCGGTGGCGAGGATAATAGCCCCAAAATTCCGGCTGATTTCCTCATTGCCTTTCCTTATCTTTGCGGTGAAGTTCCCCACTTCTCCGCTCAAGTCCTTTAACCCCGCAGAGGTTAAAGCATCTATGTTTTCGCTCCCGGTAACCTGTTTCAATCTCGAGGTGAGCATCTCCTCTGGAGTCACCTGGAGGGGATAAAGGGCAGCAAATTGCTTTAGCCTCCCTCCCAAGTTCGCCTCCTTCTCTATTAAGGTAGTCCTCAAATTTAAGTTGGAAAGCTCAATGGCTACCTCCATCCCAACTATACCACCACCAATCACTAAAACATCTTTATAAACTTCAACTTCAGCCTGTTCCACAACATCTTGAAGCCTCACCTTATCTACCGCCATCCTTATTTGCACCATTGCCTTTTTGGTCGCTTTATCCTTATCTGGATGTACCCAGGAGCACTGCTCCCTGATATTTGCCACAGAAAGCAAGTGTCGATTCAGCCCAGCCTTCTCCACCAAATTTGCCAAAGCGTCCCCATATAGCTGCGGTGAACAAGCGGCAATAACCACCCTATTTATGCCGTTATCTATGATGTCTTTTCGTATCGCCTGTTGTGCTTGGGGGGAACATAAGTCGTGACCGATACTCACCAAGGCCACATCAGCAAGCTTCTCTAACCTTGCCCTAATATCTAAAAGATCAACACTCTTGGATATAGTATCGCCACAATTGCAGATGAAAACGCCTATCTTCACCTCATCCATTTAAATACCCCTTGCTGCTAAGGTCTGAATCACCTTGGAAGCCGCTTGGGCACCATGGGCGATAGATTCAGGGATATCCTTTGGCCCGTGGCAGGTTCCAGCCACAAAAATACCCTCCACATTAGTTTCGGTGCTATCTAAGTGATCCTGAGTATCAAAGAAGCCCCACTCTCCCAAGTTGATGCCCAATATCCTGGCAATATTCGAGGAGTCCTTTCGAGGGGTAATACCTACCGATAGAATCACCAGGTCAAAAATTTCCTTGGCCACCTTTCCTTCGATGAAGTCTTCGTATTTAACCTCCAGCTCATCGGGGGAGATCTCAGAAATCTCTACCGGTATCCCTCGGACAAAGCGAATAGTTTCCTTACACTGCTGGTAAAATTCGCCGAAGCCCTTCCCTGCCGTCTGGAGATCCATATAAAATATGGTTATCTTCGTCTCAGGATGCTGATATTGTAGAAGCTTAGCAAACCTCATAGCATACTTACAGCATATCTGAGAGCAATAGCCATTACCGATGTGTACGTCCCGTGAACCTACGCACTGAATGAAAGCAACATTTTGAGGGGCTTTCCCACTTGAAGGCAAGGTGATCGAGCCCTGAGTACTGAACTTCCTCTCAAGGTCAAGGCCGGTCAGTACATTGGTATATCTGCCATAACCTAAACACCCCTTTTCTTTAGCATTGAAGACATCGAAACCAGTGGCAATGATTATGGCATCGACACTTAGCTCTATCTTCTCGGGACTTCGATCGAAGTCGATGGCTCCAAAGGGGCATTCTTGAGAGCAAATGTTACATTCGACCCCGTTAAAGTGAAGGCAATTATTTTTATCGATGGCGTATGCATAGGGCAGCGCTTGGGGGGAAGGCAAGTAAATCGCCTTGTTAGGCTGGGAAGGACAAAGCTCAGCACAAACGCCGCAGGCGGTGCATTTCTCGGGATCAACGAACCTGGGCCTTTGAATCAGCCTAACGCTAAAATCACCCACTTGGCCACTTATTTCCGCCACCTGTGAATTGGTCAACAGCGAAATCTGCGGCTGAGCTTTGACCTCAGCTATCTTTTCGGGGACTAAGCAAACCGAACACTGGTTACATGCCTCGGTTGCCTTACAGCAAAAAAAGAGAGCCGCTCCTCCAATTGTTGGCTCTCTTTCCACCAAATAAACCTTGAAACCATTTACAGCTAGTCTTAATGATGAAGCTACCCCGGCTATACCTCCTCCGAGCACTAAAACACTCTTATTCACCAATCTTAAGCTTCCTTGTTTGATTACACCTTAGCTACAATTTTGGGAAGCTATCCCTTCTTGCAGCCAGTAAATATTATAACACCCATATCCTCCAAAATCAAGGTTCTTCCCCTCCTTGGCTAAAGATACCCTAACAAGGCTTCTCCTCCTTAAGCCCCGCAGCCAAAATCTGATCGATAAGGTTGATGCTACTTACCTTATTCTGGACAATGCCAGTTGGCACAAGGGGCGAGATTTGAGAGACTTTTTCATCGAGAATCGGGACTGTCTGGTGCGTATTTTCCTGCCGCCTACCCCCGAACTCAACCCAATCGAACGAGTGTGGAGAATGACCGCCGGCAGGTTACCCACAACCGTTATTTCGAATCAATATATGCCATCCTTACCCCATTATTTTAAAATAGTTTTACTAAGCTAAAACTTAGTGGCTATACGGCACCTCGATGATTACGCTTGTCCCCTTACCCAATTCTGATTCTATTCTTAAGCTGCCGTCGAGCAACCGGGCTCGCTCCTCTATTCCGGCAAGACCGAGTTTCCCCCGCCGAGGTAGATCTCCCATCTCCTCTGAGAGCTGAAATCCCTTACCGTTATCACTAATGGAAAGTTGAGCCCTGTCTTCACCGAACTGGATGATAACCTCAGCCCTAGTGGCCTGGGCATGTCTCTCCACATTCCGTAGTACCTCTTGAACAATGCGGAAAAGGGCTAGTTCCATCTCTGGCGGGAAACGCCGCTCGCCGCCAGATATTGCCAAGTTGGTCTTTATTTCACATCGCCTTTCTACGTCGCTCACCAGCCAGCCTAGCGCCGGAAGCAAACCCAGATCATCGAGTATTGGTGGGCGTAGATCTTGGCTGAAGGAGCGTATCCCTTGCAATATATCGGCAATTTGCTCCCGCAATTCCTTTAAGAATGAGGCATTGCTTGGTGATAATTGGCTGTTGCTGCGCATGAAGTTGTCCACCTGGCGAGAAAGGGCATAAAGAGACTGAGCGGTGTCATCGTGAAGCTCGCGAGCAATGCGCTTGCGCTCTTCCTCCTGGGCCCGGGTGATCTGGTGGACATAGTAACGCAGGCTTTCTTGCATCCGTCTCTCTCCAGTTACATCTCGGGCGATGTTCTGAAAGCCAGTAGGCTGACCATGGTTAGCAATTAAACTGGTGGTCAACTTCAGGTTTACCTCCCTCCCATCCTTCCTGATTAGCTGCTGATCGTAGGGTTGTTCTACAGCCTCCCCACACAGCAGCTTACTGCGGATCTCTCTGGCGAGGCGAAGGCTTTCCGCGGACAAAAACCTTCGTGCATCCATCCCAATCAGTTCTTCTCTCTCATAACCAACAAGCCTGGCTGCTGCCTCATTAGCTGTGGTGATGTTGCCTACTAGGTCATGAACCCAGATAGCATCGTGGGCAGTCTCGAATAGCTGGCGATATTTTCCCTCTGAGCGACGCAATTGCTCAGCGATGAGACGCTCCTTCTCATAAAGGCGGGCATTTTCAATAGAGATACCTATTTGATTGCCAATGGCAGTAGCCAAGTCTACCTCTTCGGGGAGAAATTGCCGCGGACGGCGCATAGCAATACACAGCGTGCCTATAACCCGCCCCTTGGATTTCATCGGCACAACAAGCTGAGCTTGGATTTTCATCTTCCTCACTACTGGTCTGGATAACCTGGGATCATGAGAGGCATCAGCTACCACTAAAGGCTCTCCACTGGAGGCCACTCGCCCATTGAACTCTTCGCCAAGCTTCATCCGGTCTACACCCTGGGCAAATTCGTCGGATACGCCTTCATAGGCCAACAGCACCAATTCCTGGGTCTGTTCATCGAGGGAAAATATTAATACAACCTCTACTTCCATCACCTCCATAACCATGTCAATAGCTCGGCGAAAAACCTCTTTTAATTCCAGAGATTGGCAGAGCACAGTAGACATGGCATTAAGGGTGGCAAGCCTTTTTTCATTACTTCGCGACACCCGAATATGGGCTTGAAGCTCCTGATGTGCTGCCTCAAGTTCCGTTAGGGCAAATCGATATTGCTCTCTCTCCCTCCCCCGCACCCTAAGCCATAAACAGGTCAACGCACCGATGATGGCGACGCAGGCTATTTCAGCTAAGGCAGAAGCAGGGTCAGAAGAGATGAGAATTGCCCGAGGTATCATAGCAGAAACAGCCGCAAGCAAAGTGATTACCCCAGCCGTCATTCCAAAGACGAAGCTGGAATAGATTATAGGCAGCAAGTAGAGAGTGCGGTCCATAGCATGACGGCTTAAGCCAAAGTGAAGTGGGATACCCATCTGCTCGGCATAGTGCATGATAGTACACAGGACTAACATGGCCAAGATAAACCAAAAATGACGGGAGCGCACTATTGCCCCCAATCGACCGATCATGTGCAGTGAAGCCAAGCTCAAAGTGCCCCCTATGGGATTATATGTGGCATCTTAAATAGTTGCGCCCAATCCGGGCAAGAACTAAATTCTAAACAATACCAAATGACGGAAATCTAAATAACCTAAACCGTTTCGAATTTATGTCATTTGGTTTTGAGTTTCGGCCATTTGAATTTACTTCGAAAATAGATTCCCCATGTGTCATTGCGACCCTG
>DEIJ01000048.1:23187-26555 GCA_002352365.1 Dehalococcoidia bacterium UBA2777
TCGCTGGTGGGCACCCGCCCATGACGGTTTGTTTAGTATTTAGAATTTGCCTGTATCCTTTCCTACACGAGTATTTGTGTCGCCACATATAAAGTGTGCCGGAATCTCGAACCTTCTTGGAGGTGTAAGTAAGGTAGTTCCTTAAGAGAGGTCATCGAGGCTGAACCAACCTCTTTTTAGCCCGTATATCACCGCCTCAGAGCGTGAGCCAACCCCCAGCTTATTGAAGATGCTCCTCAGGTGAGCTTGAACAGTGCGCACACTGATGAAAAGTTGTCCAGCGATATCTTTATTACTCATCCCCTTGGCGGCTACCTTAAGCACCCCCATCTCACGTTCGCTCAGCAGCTCTGAGGGACGCGTCTCCCTGGGCTTGGTGGCCGGCACAAAGCGGCTCATCAGCTTACGAATAACCACGGGGTGAAGCGCCAGCTCACCAGCATACACAGCATGGATGGCATCAATTAGCTCATTACCGGTGACACTTTTCAATAAGTAGCCAGCAGCACCCGCCTCCACTAGGCCGAAAATGTACTCGTCATAGTCATAGCCAGTAAGCGCCAGCACTGCCACTGAAGGCCACAGTGCCTTGATCTGCTTAGTAGCTTCAATGCCATTGAGCTTGGGCATAGCGACATCCATGATAATCACATCGGGCTTGAGTTCACATGCTAGCCTGACCGCCTCCTCCCCATCGCTAGCCTCGCCAATTATCTCCAGGTCTTCTTCGCGCTCAAGAAGCTGGCGGGCGCCTTGCCGTACTACTATGTGATCCTCAGCAAGCAGAATCCTAATCTTATCCATAGTCTGCCTCCATTATAGCCTGTTTCTATACGCCTTTCAACATAGACGAATCTGACGGGCGAAGGCGCATGCCGGTGCCATAATAGCTAGGTGATGAGGCTTAATCGCCAACTACGATGGCGCAAGATCGCTTGCGCTGTGGTAAAAGCGAAAATAAGCCACAAAGCGGATGGCAGCGGGAATATGATGTGGTTAAATAAAGTTGGAATAGGAAAGCTGATTCGATCGGCCATGATAAGCGAGGATGAGAAAGGAGGAGCAATGAGGACGAGACTGATCAGGAAGACAAAAGAGGTTGGCAAGATAGAAGAGGCGATTGGTAAGGAGCGAGGCAGGGACTTTTGGGCGGGCAAGACACCCTGCTGGGAGATGTGTCATTGCCCCCAAATGATTAGAGAGGAGTGTCCAGTGTCTAAGTATGCTTTTCTGCCCTGCTGGGAGATAGAGGGAACTTACTGCAAACTGGATGACTATGGAGCCACCGGCAGAGACACCACCATCTGCGAATTGTGCCGGGTGTACAAGAGATGGGGCCAAGGCAAACCGATAGAGCTAAAGCTCTTTGATCGGGGAATCGATGCTTCTCTGGGGGCAGTGCAGAGGTTGGTAGCAAAAGAGGCTGCGGGCAAGTAGTGCTAGCAGCTGGGTGTCAACTAATTTCTACAAAGGAGGGCAAAAATGGGAGCAGTAGAAAGAGTACGGGAGATCATAAGCGAGGTTGTGGATGTGGAGGAGATTGCAGAGATAGAGGAAGTTGTGGGGGAGGCAAGGAGAGAGCTTTCTCAGGATTTCTGGAGTGGGAAGACGCCTTGTTGGGAGACGTGCCACTGTCCAGAGATGATCAAGAATGAGTGCCCCGCCGCCAAGTATGCTTTTCTGCCCTGCTGGGAGATAGAGGGAACTTACTGCAAACTGGATGACTATGGAGCCACCGGCAGAGACACCAGCATTTGCCAGTTGTGTCGGGTTTATAAGCGATACGGGCAGAATAAGCCGATAGAACTGAAGCTTTTGGGCAGGGGGATGGATACCTCTCTGAGGGCAGTGGAGAAGGAAGCTGCAGCGGATAAGTAGCAGTTGGGGGGGCACTAGGCAGTGCCCCCCGATTTTACCTCTGTTCTTGACATATGTTTACCGGTGGTAATATCCTCTTAATTGATCGAAGGCAGAGGGGTGGCGTGGGCAGGGGAGGTTCTATTGAGGGAAGGAGCATAGAATGGAGAGAATTGCTGTAGAGGCGTTGGCAAGAAGAGAGGGTGGAGTTGGGTATGCGGGGAGGATTTTTGAGCAAACCCAGAGGATAATCCACGATACCGGCGGGCAAGCCGGTGCCCTGATTCGGGTGTTACAGCAGGCACAGGGAATGATTGGATATCTGCCTCCACCGGTACTGAAAACCATCTCTAGAGACTTAAAGATTCCCCTAAGTGAAGTATACGGAATTGTCAGCTTTTACCATTTCTTTACCATGGTGCCTAAAGGCAAGCATGTTATTCAGGTTTGCATGGGCACCAGTTGCTATGTTAAAGGGGGGCAGAAACTTCTTGATACCTTGAAAAAGGCTGTGGGCCTTGAGCCCGAGGGGATGACCCCGGACGGCAAATTCTCTTTGGAGACAGTTCGTTGTTTGGGTGCTTGCGCTTTATCCCCTGTAATGACCGTGGGAGGTGACATTCATAGAAAGGTGGAACCTGCTGGGGTAATGGAGATATTGAGCCGTTACAAATAGGGGAGTAGATAATGGAAAGAGTTAATTCTATAGCGGATCTGGAAGAGATTAAAGCCATGGTAAGGCCTCTGCTCCTAGTGCGTGAGGACCCAGACTATACCAGGATAAGGGAGGCACCACAGATCGATATCCTGATATGCAGAGGAACGGGGTGCACCGCCGCAGGTTCGGGGGAGGTAGAAGAGGCTTTCAAAGATGCTGTCAAAAGGAACGGCCTGGAAGCTAGGGTTAGGGTGATAAAAACCGGCTGTCGTGGTTTCTGCGAAAAAGGACCAAATGTAACCATCTTTCCAGGCGATATACTCTATACTGAGGTGAGTGCGGAAGATGTGAGTGAAATTGTAGAGGGGCATTTATTTGGAGGTGAGTTTGTACAAAGGCTTCTATATAAAGAGCCTGTAACTGGAAAAGCAACCCCAGCCAGCCACGAAATAGATTTCTATAAGAAACAGAGAAGAGAGGTGATGCACCTTAATGGCTTGATTGATCCGTGGAGCATTGAAGAATACATCGCCCACGATGGCTATCGCGGCTTGGCCAAGGCTTTACTGGAAATGAAACCAGAGGAGGTATTGGAGGAGGTAAGGAAGTCGGGGATACGGGGAAGGGGAGGAGCTGGTTTTCCTACAGGAACCAAGTGGGGTTTCGTACATAGTGCCCCTGGTGAGGAGAAATTTGTGCTTTGCAATGGTGATGAGGGTGACCCTGGCGCCTTTATGAACCGTTCTGTTCTGGAGGGGAATCCTCATTCAGTAATAGAGGGGATGACTATCGGAGCTTATGCTATTGGAAACGTCCGTCAGGGCTATGCCTATATCCGTGCTGAATATCCCTT
>DEIJ01000088.1 GCA_002352365.1 Dehalococcoidia bacterium UBA2777
CTTTACCAAGTTCCTCATCAGGGGAGGCAAAGATGGGCTAGGGTGGCTCTTAGGGCGTTTAGGAATGATCCTTAAAACCCCGAAAGTCCTCCTTTGACATAGCATGGCCACCATTTATAAAAGCTCTTACGGCTAATGCCAAACTCTCTCGAGACCCGACTTATATTGCCTATCTCCTCATACCTCCTAAACCAATCTCATCCTGGCTCTTCTCTCTATGATATATTTGTCCATGTGGGTAGTCTCCTTCTAGATAGGGCATTATCTGCCTTCCCAATTCTACCAGGAGTGTTGCCCATATCTATTGAGCGGGTTATATTACTATCTCTCCACACCCCCTATTGCACCTCCCATGAATGCACAGTGCCTGTCAAGCTCTATGCGTTCTATATTTTTAAGTTCTTACTACCCTTTTTAGGGCTCTCAACCAACCTCCCATTGGTTCCGATTAAGATACGGAATACATCGCTAGATGCGATCAGGTCCCAGGCCCCCTATTCTCCTTCAGGGGTGCGATCCAACTAGTTGGATCCACCAGGCGAAAATGAAGGCAGCCTGGAACCAGAAGCCTTATATGGCCTCTTCTGGTAAAGAACACGATAGACAACCATTGCTGATCTCCTAGCAGTAGCCACTTTAGCCGGATTATGACCTTTCTTAAACCTGATCGTTTGATGGTAGGCCATACAGCTTCAATTATCGCCCAGCGTTTGTTCCCTTGTTTTGTCAGCCTGCCATGAAATGTCCTTCTACCAGCTCCTCCAACCAAACTGGCCAATTACGACTCGCCTGTAAGACAGCAGCGCTGTTACCATCACATTGGGCTTGGGTTAGGAAAGCAGCAAGGTCTTCCTTATGATTAGCTACTGCCCTTTCTTCTAGAGGTGCACTGTGCGTTCATTTAATTCTCCTATGACAAAATTTCTATCATAGGAGACCATACTTTCTTCGGAGGTGGGGAATTTTATTCCGCCCTTTTTGGGGATTTTGAACCCGCCCCTTATACCACGACTCAGTACCTTCCCTGACACCAAGGCTTAAGTACCACACTACCCGTTCCCCCCGGCTACCAGTATTGCCTCTTTCCCTCGGCTACTACCCCTTACACCCAGGTAGGTCCCTTCCAGAAAGAGGTAGATTATATCTTCCACCAGGAAGTTTGGCTTACGCCAGTTGTTGAATGACTCCCGAAGTTTCTAATTAGCCCGGGAGATGCTGGAGCGAGAGAGCCCACTGGAAATCTCGTGTCGACAATCTTTCTACATTGAGAAGAGTGATTACCTCTTCTAAGACCTGGCTGCGGTGTTGCCAGGCCTCCAACAGTCGAGACCGAAAGACTTGCTTGGTATCTGACACCCGCGGCATTGCCACTCTACCTCGCCAGCACCACTGGCACCAGCTTTGCCCCCCACGAGCTAATAACCCTAGCGGTTGACCCCACAACCCTCCAGGATAATCCCAGGTCTGTCATGGTCAACCCATCTCCTTGGTGATATTCTTTCTCCATTGGTATATCCTCCCTGCTGAGGGCCTGGAGTAGACCTGGTGTTAATTAGCGATCTTTTAGGGTAGGATATACCGATCTGTTTTTCCACCATCTTCGGGACACTGCGATGATATAGACTCTGGGGAAGCTTATCGATTGATACGGATATAGGCTGACGATATAATGTAAGAGATGCTATGAAGAAACTGGAACTTATTGTCTGGCTACTTACCTCAAGATGCAACCTGAGTTGTCTTCATTGCTATACGGCGAGATTCCCCCGCCACGGCGAGCTTAATGAGAGTGAGGCTTTAGCGGTGGTAGAAAGTGCTGCCCGAACAGGAGTGAAGCACATCAGCTTCTCCGGTGGAGAGGTTTTCTTGCGTCAGGATACCCTTAAGATAATGAGGCGGGCCACCGAGTTGGGGATAGCTACTAGCGTAGTAACCAATGGGTCGCAGCTTACCGAGAGGGTAGTAGCCGAGCTTGCCGACTGTAAAGTATTTACCATTCTAAGTATTGATGGAGCCAAGAGAGAAACCCATGAGATGATCCGTGGGGATGGCACCTGGGAATTTGTCACCTCCGCTGCAGCTAAGATGTGCCGCTCGGGAATTGCCTTTTCTACCGTAATGGCAGTGAACAAATTCAACTTGAACGAGGTTCGCGGCTACCTCTCTTTAGCTAAGGAGCTGGGAGCTATCGGGGGATGCCTTATACCAGTGATGCTAACAGGCCGGGCAACCACAGAGATGATCCTTAGCCCGGAAGAGACAATCCTGGTTCTGGAGGATGTCCAAGAAGCAGCTGAGAGGTTGAATTTCTGGGTATCCTTGTGGTGCCTCCCCTTTGCTGAATTGGTGGTTAAATCCAAGCGTGTCTTTAGCAGTTTCTGTCGCACCTCAAATCAGGAAATAGATATTGATCCTCAAGGGAATGTGCTGCTTTGTGATGTGCTCGATATAGCCTTCTTCAACGTTAGGCAGAAAGAGATTCACGATGCTTGGACGGAGCAGGAAAATAATCCTTTAGTTAAATCCCTAAGCAGCTCCCAGATGCTTCCTCAGCTATGCCGTGATTGCCCACTGAAGAGAAAATGTAAGGGTGGCTGCTTTGCTAGATCCCAGCTCATGACAGGTGATATACATGCTCCCGATCCTTTATGTCCTCGGGTGGCGAAGGTGCTTTAATGGTTTGCCAGCCTTGACCGGCTATCAAGGAGAATCGTCACCGGCCCATCGTTATGAATCTCGACCAACATATGCTCTCGGAAACGGCCGCTCTCTACTTTAAGCCCAGTTTCGTGGAGCAACTGGGTGAATTTCTCTATCAGGGGCTGTGCTTCCTTGGGAGGAGCAGCAGCGATGAAACTGGGGCGATGACCTTTGTCAGTGTTGGCCAGGAGGGTGAACTGGCTTATTACCAATATCTCACCCCCGATGTCTGAAGTAGAGAGATTAAACTTGCCTGCTTCATCAGAGAAGATGCGGAGATTGGCCACTTTTCTGGCTAAATAGCGAGCATCAGCTTCTGTATCACCCCTCCCCACCCCGAGTAAAACCACCAGACCTCGGTTGATATTGCCCACAACTTCAGCAGCCACACTCACTGAGGCTCGGGAGACCCGTTGTACCACTGCTTTCAATCTTTCCTCTTTCTCGTACAGCCCGCTTGGCTAAAGCATCGGCGGCAGCATTCTGCTGGCGAGGGATGTGCTCTAAAGTCGCCGAGTTGAATCCTTTCAAAAGCTGGGTTGCCTGGCAAAATAATGGCCTCAGGCTGGCATTCCTCACCTTATAGCTGCCGTGGAGTTGCTTTACCACCAACTCCGAATCCATCTTGACCTCCACCTGGTTAGCCCCCAAGCTAGCTGCCTCACGAAGTCCCCAAATGATCGCTTTATATTCTGCTTGGTTGTTGGTAGTCTCCCCAATATACCGGCAGATTTCCCTTCGGGTCATCCCTGAAGCATCCTTTATTACGACGCCTACTCCTGCAGGGCCGGGATTACCCTGCGAGGCCCCATCTACATAGATGGTAAAGTATTCCCCGGGGGGCTTCATACTTAAATCTGGCATAAGATCCGGTCGCAGTTGCTACACTGGACCAATTCCTCCATCCTTGCCTGTTGCAATTCATCCACAGTGAGGGTAAGGTGGCATCCCTGGCATCTTCCTTGTGCTACCTTAGCTACTGCTTGCCCTTGTTTCCTTACCCGCAGGGCTTCATAGAGTTGAAGGCTGGCAGGATCGATGGTCGCCGCCAGTTCATCGCGTTGGCGCTTCCCTATAGCTAGTCCTGCGTTTAATTCGGCTTGCTCCCCAATTAGCTGCTGCTGTTTCCTGTGCCACTCCTCTTCTAGCTGCCTGGCTCGTTCGCTTTTCTCGGCTATCTCTTGTTGTATTGCCTCAACCTGGCTCATTATCTCAAGTAGGGCATCTTCTTTATTCCTTAGCTGACCTCGGTAGCCTTTTATCTCCTTTTCCAGATTTAATAGATCTTTAGGGTTTCTCAGCGAGCCACCATAAAGCTTTTCCTCGGTTTGAGTAATTCTAGCTTGAATATCATCAATCTCCCATTCTGCCGCTCGTTGTTCCCTCTGTAATTCAGCCAGCTGCTGCTGCTTTTTCTCCACCTCTGCCCGGATCTTCAGCAATACCCTACTATCGCTTAGCTGGGCCTCAACTATTCTTAGCCTCTCACCCTTTGTCTCCAAATCTAAATCAATTCCCTGTAAGATATACAGCTGCTTGGCTATACTCAATTTCACCCCTTGAGTGATGTCACCTATATGATAACAGTGGTGCCTCTTGCCGTAAAGAGCATCTTGGCCTTTACACCGAGGATTTGACAGGATAGAATAGAGATAGTTTGGGGCGGTTAGCTCAGTGGTGAGAGCGCTTGCTTCACACGCAAGAGGTCGGTGGTTCAAGTCCACTACTGCCCACCATTTTCGACTCTGATCGATTCACGAATTCTATGGTAGAATAACAAACAGGTAGTTCAGGTAGAGGAAAGATATTCCATGTCTCCCTCCGAAAATGTTTGGTGAGGTAAGCTAGTGATAAAGATGCCGAAGTGGCGGAAGGGAAGACGCGCTGCGTTCAGGGCGCAGTACCCATAAGGGTGTGGGGGTTCAAATCCCCCCTTCGGCATGCTTTGAGGGATAAGAATGGGTTATGTTAGGGTTAAAGGTATTATTGGACATCCACAGAAGATCAAGTCGGAGGAGGTGGAGACACTCGCCGGTTCTGGGGCTTTTTTAAATCACCATACCACCAAGTTTGGCAGACAGGCTAAATATAAAGCCGATCGCGGAAACTAAGCTGATGTTGGCTGATAAAAGGGAGGCTAAAGCCGTCCTCTCCAATGGTTTACCTCAGGCTCCTTAATAGAGAGGGGTCTTCCAGGTGACAATAATGAATGTTCCTGAACCATTGCTAGGGCTTACCGCTTTTGAGGGGTTGGGGGTAAAGATAGACCCGTGCACGGGGAAGTTAGAATACTCAACACCCTATGGGCTGGCAATCCTCCCTGCTTTAGGAAATAGCATTTTGCGCTTGTAGCTCAGTAGGATAGAGCGCAGCCCTGCGGAGGCTGAGGTCGCGGGTTCGAGCCCCGCCAAGCGTGCTTGGGGGCGATTAGCTCAGGGGTTAGAGCGTCTGTTTTACACACAGAAGGTCAGAGGTTCAAATCCTCTATCGCCCACTGCTAAAGAGCCTCCCCCTAAAAATCAACGAAATTTGGCCGATAGACTAAATCATGCTGGTTACAGTGTATGGAGGGGCAGGGGTAATCGGGGGGAATAAAATTCTCCTTGAGGCTGATGGCACAACTTTATTCTTCGACTTTGGCATCAATTATGATCTCTGGTCTCAGTACTTTGAGGAATACTTAAAGCCTCGCTCCAGCCGAGGGCTCTTAGACCTGTTTGAAATAGGACTTCTTCCCCCTTTAAAAGGTATCTACCGAGATGACCTTTGGCCTTCTGGTGAGGATGTATGGAGCAGGATCCCCCAGTATATGCCAATTAGGGAGATCCATCCTGATGCTGTCCTTCTCTCCCATGCCCACCTAGATCATAGCGGACACATCTCCTTCCTCAACCCAACTATCCCTATTATGTGCAGCACAGCCACGGCCTTCATCGCCAAGGCCATCCAGGATTCAGCAAGAGCGGACTTTGAGAAGGAGGTTTGCTACTTGGTGCCTCGAGAGGAGAAGGAGGGGCTCATTACCGCACAGGAGTGGCGGAGAAGTCCCAAAGTTCAGAGGCAGTTTGAGTTTGTCGATGGAGTGGAACTGCCACCGGAAGGTGAAAAGTTTTGGCAGGACTCAACTGATGGAAGGAAAATCAAGGCAACTTACCCCAAGGAAGGTTTGAGAGTTAATAGCCTCCCTATAAGGTCATTTCCCGTAGACCACTCCATCTATGGAGCAAGCGCATTTGCCGTGGAAACCTCTCAAGGATGGGTGGTGTATACTGGTGACCTTCGCTTACATGGTAAAAGAGGTAACCTCAGCAGAAAGTTCGTGGAGGAGGTAAGTAAGCTAAAGCCAGCGTTGCTGATTTGTGAAGGGAGCAATGTTGACTCCGAGGTAGTTTTCGAGGAGCAAATGGTGCTGGAGAGGGCTCTCAAGGCGGCCAAGCAAGGCGAAGGACAGCTTATCATCGCTGACTTTGGACCGAGGAATATAGAAAGGCTTTTGACCTTCAGGGAGGTGGCCCGAGGGTGTCATCGAAGGCTGGGCATCTTGGCTAAAGATGCCTTCCTCCTTGAGGCAATGCACCTAGTCATCGAGGAGGTGCCACACCCACTTAAGGATGACACTTTAGTAGTCTATCGGGAGGTTAAAAGAGGGGAGAACTGGGAAAAGGACCTATATGCTCGCTACCAGGCTAAAGGTAAAACCATTGGCCCCCAGGAGGTAAGACAGCATCCGGAAGATTATATTCTGTGCCTCAGCTTCTGGGATATTAATGAGCTCATTGATGTTAGGCCCGCTAGGGGAGGGATGTATGTTTATTCCTCCAGTGAAGCATTCAGCGAAGAGCAGCGTTTTGATGTTAAACGGCTGAGGAAGTGGCTGGAGCACTTTGGTCTCATGTCGTTAGGAGTCCCCGACCCCCAAACAGGCAAGGCAGCCGAGGAAGAGCAAGGTTTTCATGCCTCCGGTCATATTGCCGGCTCTCAGCTGTTTGAACTCATCGAGACCATTGACCCTCAGATTGTAGTCCCCATACATACTGAGAAGCCACACCTTTTCTCCGAGCACCTAAGGAACAGAAGACGCGTTATAGAGCCAGAGGTTGGTGTTGCTATAGAGATTTGAGGTCTGGCAAGATAGGTGAGGGCTATGGTTTGTTGGTAGCGCATACCGGATTCGAACCGGTGATCTCCTCCTTGAGAGAGAGGTGTCCTAGGCCACTAGACGAATGCGCCATAATTACTAAGAACTTTGAGCCACCCTACCTTCACCCCAGCAAGCCCAAAGGGACAAGCTTAACTAAGCTAATCTTCCCTGGGCATATCAAAAAAATACCTTGCAGAGTAAGTGTTGCCTTTCATTATTATCTTTAGAGCTGAGTAAGTCAAGTCCACCACTGGCGGCATCGTGATGATAATGGCAGTAGTTGACACGTAAACTATAATAGCCGAATTTTTACGCCATGAGGTATCCGTCTCCCTGGTGAAGATTTGATGGGCGAAGTTTTAAAGCGGAGGTGAAAGCATGAGGAGGAAAATGGAAGAGGTTTTGACCAAATAAGACCACGGCTAGGAGGTGCGGATATCCAATTGATAGATGTCAACGAAGGGGTAGTAACCCTGCAGTATTTTAGCGGAGCTGGCTGTTTGTCAGGTGAAAGAGGAGGCCACATGACGGAAGAATTAGTTCTCGAAATGCTCGAGGAACAGCTTAAGCAAGAGGTGCCCGAGGCTAAGAAAGTGATCATAAATAATAAGATGAAGAGGGATTTTTCACCGCGTCCACCGTTTACCAAAAGTGCTGCTGAGGTGGCTGCTAGTCGATGAAACGGACGGGCATTTTCTTTCACTACCAGTATGGGGAGAGACTTCGGGATTTTCCTAGGGCACTGGAAGGAATCCTGGACAAGGACAACGTCTTCTTTTACGATGCCTTCTACCCTGCAAAGCCCATTTCTTCCTTTGATTTGGAGCCTATTCCCGCTGAGCTCCTTTATCGAGTGCATACTTCAGAGATGGTCGAGCAAGTAAAGAGAAGCGGAGCTTTTGAGGGAGCGCTGTTCTCGGCAGCAGGCACTGTAGCGGCAGCAATCAGGATATGGAGGGGCGAGATAGATAATGCCTTCATCTTCACCGGATACGGAGATCATCATGCTGGCAGCCATTTCTTCGGCGGTGGCTGCTACTTCAATGGCACTGCCATAGCCATCTACGAGCTACGACAGCGCTTCGGGGCCGGGCGCTTCGCTATCATAGACACTGATGCTCACCACGGCAATGGCACTTGGCAGATTTTTGAAACCGACCTCGATCTCCTTTACGTCTGCTTGTGCTCTGGCCCCACCTCTGAGAAGAACAACAAAGTGAACATTCAACTTCCCTGGAGTGTGAACGACGAGGAATATCTGAGGCTGGTCAGAGAAAACTTTGTCCGGCGAGCAACACGCTTTCAACCGGAGGCTATTTTCTGGAACTGGGGCTATGATGGGACCCAGGGGGAATACGGAGACATCGGACTCACCGCTGACTTCCATGTGCAGCTAGCCGGGGAGCTCAAGCGAGCAGCTGATGAGGCTTGCCGGGGCAGGCTCATTGTTGTCCTGTGCGGAGGGAGCCGGAGAGACCTAGCCCGGCATCTCATTCCTGAGATTATCCGAGTACTGGCGGGGTAGCATCACCTCATATTCATTTCAGAAGCTTTGCTGCTATTCCATCCTTAAACGGATGTTCCACCCCATTTTC
>DEIJ01000175.1 GCA_002352365.1 Dehalococcoidia bacterium UBA2777
GAAGCAAGCTCGGGGTAATGAGAGTGAGATTGCTTCCCCTTCACTTCGCTCAGGGTCGCAATGACACATGGGGAATCTATTTTCGGAATAAAATCAAAACTGGTTTCCTTTTTACTCTGCCGTTAACTCAACATTAACAAAACGTTAATAAAATGTTAAAATCCTTTGTGTTATAATAAGGATAGTCTAGCGCTGGGGATGGCAAAGATAGTCAAATTACTCCGCTTAGCTATTGGTGTAGTGTTATGCTTGGGGTTAATCCTTAGCAGTGGAGGATTAGTTCAGGCCCAAGGGCTTGAAGGCACTATCAAGCTATCGGGGTCAACTAGCCTTCAGCCCGTAACCATGAAGTTAGCTGAGGCATTTGGGAGTGAGCATCCCCGGGTCAACATCTCTGTCTCCGGGGGTGGCTCATCTGTGGGGATAAGGGAGGTTGATGAGGGAATGGTGGATATCGGAATGTCGTCGCGTGAGCTTACCTCCGATGACCCTCCCCTTTTCATCCATCCCATTTGCCGTGATGGCATAGCCATTATAGTTAACCTCCGAAATCCGGTTGGTGGACTCACTAGAGAACAAGTAGTCCGGATTTATACTGGTGAGATCACTGATTGGGGTGAAATAGGTGGTGAATGGGAAAAGATCACGGTGATCTCTCGAGAGGAGGGCTCGGGAACCAGAGCTTGCTTTGACGAAAAAGTGATGAAGGAAAGAAAAATCTTCCCCCAGTCCTTGGTCTACAACAGCAACGGAATAATAAGAACAAAAGTAGCTAAGGATCCGAAAGCGATTGGCTACGTCTCCCTAGGCTATGTGAGTGGTGTTAAGCCGGTAGCCATTGAGGGGGTAGAGCCAACGATGGATAATTGTAAGAGTGAGGATTATCCGCTGGTTCGTCGTCTCCTCTTCGTAACGCATGATGAGCCTGGGGGGGTAATTAAGGGATTTATCGATTTCTGCCAAGGTGATGCAGGACAGAAGATAGTAGCAGAGGCAGGCTATGTTACCCTGTGATTAGGTGGCAATGTCTCGATACTTAGTTGACAAAGCTGGAAGGCGGCTGGTGTTCCTGGCAGCATTAGTCGCCATCTTGATTTTACTCCTCATCGCTCTATTCACTTTTAAGGAAGGACTTCCTGCCTTCCTCAAGATTGGCTTTGTTAAATTTATTTTTGGCACTAAATGGAGTGTTGCCGGAGGAGAGTTTGGCATCTTGCCATTTATTCTCGCCTCCATCTATGTCACTCTGGGGGCACTCCTCCTCTCAGTACCTTTGGGAGTCTCCTGCGCCATATTCCTCGCTGAGGTTGCTCCCCACCGTGCTCGAGAAATCGTCCGCCCCACAGTCGAGCTTCTGGTAGGCATCCCCTCGGTGGTCTACGGATTGGTGGGAATGTTAGTTGTTGTCCCTCGAATGGGCGACAGCCTGTTAGCTGCAATCATTGTACTTACAGTTATGGTTTTGCCCACCATTATCAGCATCAGTGAGGATAGCCTTCGTGCTGTCCCCCACGGATATAAGGAGGGGGCCTTAGCTTTAGGAGCCACCCACTGGCAAGCTATCTGGCATGTAATGCTGCCCCAGGCTCGCTCTGGGATTGCCACTGCGGTGATTTTAGGTATGGGGCGAGCCATAGGGGAGACGATGGCGATGATCATGGTCATCGGAAATTCCATAATCATTCCCACCTCTCCGCTAAGCCCTGCCCGAACTCTCACCGGAACCCTGGCGATGGAGCTGGGCTATGCCTCACCAGGGAGTTTGCACTGGAGTGCTCTGTTTGCCACCGGGGTAGTGCTATTCATCTTAATCCTGGCCTTAAACAGTATCGCCTTTATCCAAAGGAGGGAGGGTGAGGGCTAGAGTCACCCAAAAGCTTGCCTTTGGGATAACCTGGGCAGCTGGTATTATCACCGTGCTCGTTTTGGTGTATATCATCGGCTATGTTATTGCCACAGGATGGAGGGCGATAACCCCTGATTTCCTGTTCAGGCCTCCCAGCGAGGGAGGTATTTCCACCGCTATTGTGGGCACCATCTATATCGTAGTACTCACCATTGCTATCGCCACTCCACTAGGAATTGGGGCGGCTATTTACCTTACTGAGTACGCCACTGAGAACTGGATTACTAGGCTGGTGCGTTATGGAATTGAGACATTGGCTGGTGTCCCTTCAATTGTCTTCGGACTGTTTGGTTTTGCCCTCTTTGCCCTCAGTCTACTGGGCACCCGATGTCTTCTTGCCGGAGCACTCACCTTAGCCTGTTTAGTATTGCCAACTATGATCCGAGCCTCAGAGGAGGCAATCAAAGCAGTCCCGGTTTCAATTCGTGAGGCAAGCCTGGCTCTAGGGGCTACTAGGTGGCAAACCATAAGGCATGCCGTCATGCCAGCAGCATTGCCTGGAGTGATGACTGCAATCATCCTCTCCATTGGGCGTACGGTGGAGGAGACTGCCTGCCTTTACGTTGCCATGGGGATCAATCCCCTTAATATGCCTATCTCTCCTCTTTCCGGGGGAACAACTCTTTCGCTTCACTTATACTACTTAGCGATGGAAGTTCCCTTCACCATTGAACCTATGTTTATGGAAAAGGCAATGGGAACCGGAGTGGTACTTATCCTGATCATCATTATTATCAATAGCCTAACCCACTGGATTTCCTCACGCTATGCAGCTAGAATGATTAGATAAGGGGAAGGTGGCCATGGAGCCTAAGATAGAGACCAAAAGCCTGAGCTTTTATTATGGGGTAAAACAGGCTCTAAGGAATGTTACTTTAGCTATCAAAGAGCATCAGATTACTGCGCTTATTGGTCCTTCGGGGTGTGGCAAGTCTACCTTCCTTCGCTGCCTTAATCGCATGAATGAGACCATCCCCAAAACCAGAATGGAGGGGGAGGTACTTTTGGATGGGAAGAATATCTATTCTCCTGGAGAAGATATGGTGGAGGTAAGGAAGAGAGTGGGGATGGTGTTTCAGCAACCCAATCCCTTCCCCAAGTCCATCTTTGGCAATGTCATCTTTGGGCCGACGATGTTAGGGATAAATCATAAGGCCAGACTTGAGGGGATAGCTGAGAGGAGTCTTCGGGCTGCTGCTTTATGGGATGAGGTGAAAGACGATTGGAAGAAAAAATCGGGGGTTTCCCTCTCCGGGGGGCAGCAGCAGCGCTTATGTATTGCTCGCGTCCTGGCGGTAAATCCTGAGGTTATTCTTATGGATGAGCCTTGCTCTGCTCTTGATCCTTTGGCTACCTTAAAAATTGAGGAATTAATGCAACAACTCAAAATGCAGTATACTATAGTCGTAGTGACCCACAACATGCAGCAGGCAGCCAGAGTCTCCGATTGGACCGGCTTCTTTCTAATGGGAGAAATGGTAGAATATGGGCCGACTAAGGTTATATTCACCAATCCTCAGGATAGGAGAACAGAAGACTATATCACTGGGCGCTTCGGATAGGAGGATAAATGCCCCGGGAAAGCTTTGATCATAAACTACGATTGCTTCAGGATGAGCTTCTGGTTATGGGGAGTATGGTAGGCAAAGCTATTGCCCGGGCTATAGAGGCTCTGAAAGATAGAAACTTGGAGATGGCAAGGCAGGTTATCGCTAATGACTTAAAGATCAATGAGAAACGCTATAAAATTGAGGATAATTGCCTCGAGTTGCTGGCCACTCAACAGCCAATGGCTGGAGACCTGAGGGTTATTGTGGCTGTTTTAAGTATCATTACCGACTTGGAACGCATTGCCGATCATGCTGAGGGTATCGCTAAAATCGTTCTGATGTTGGGAGATGAACCACCGCTAAAGCCCCTCATTGATGTCCCCCGCATGGCTACAAAAATAGACGACATGCTGAGAAGGAGTCTAACTGCTTTTATCGAGAGTGACACCGAGGCTGCCAAAAAGATCAGCGCCGAGGATGATGAGATCGATAACCTTTATGATCAGATTTACCGTGAGCTACTGCTTTTTATGCTTCAAGATCCGAGGACTATCTCCCGGGCTACCTACCTACTTTGGGTGGGACATAACTTAGAGCGTATGGCTGACCGAGTTACTAACATATGCGAACGGGTGGTATTTATGGTCAGCGGCAGGATAGAGGAGATGAATGTTTCCAAATACTAAACTTTTATTCCTCTCCCCAGGTTTGCATTATCTTCTTAAGCTTTTCGGCAAGCTTGGGAGAGGACTTTAGCCGATTGATGAAGATGGGGCATCCCTCAAGCAACGTATTGGGCACTGCTGAAGCCATATTTAAGATTAGCTCACGGATTTTGTCTCCCTCTGCCCCTCCGAGGCTGGCGGGTAACATCTGCTGCATCTCTCGTCGTAAATCTTCAGTGCTAAATCTCAGCGGTATTACGCAGCTCCGGTACCACGGGCATTGTTTACACTCCAGCAGATTGGATGCCTCCTCCAAAATATCATCCATTACCCCCCCTTATTAACCAATTTCCCCCAAAGTCCGCCTTCATGCCCAGCTATCATCTTCGCCCAGGCTATCTGATTGGTTAGCTCCTTATCACTCTGGGTAAATATCCGCAGGTAGTTATCGGTGTGGCCGCTCCATATTCCTCCCCTTACCTTCCCTTCCCACAGCACCGGCATGGTCTGCCCCAGAAAGTGCTCCCTAAAGTGCTGGGCGCTTCCTCGGGCCAATGCCAACATCCTTTGGCTGCGTTCCCTTTTGACCTCCGGTTTAACTTGATCAGGCATCTGGGCTGCCACAGTACCAGGACGCGCCGAGTAAGGGAAGGAGTGTATATTGGCAAAGTCGATCCGCTCGCAGAAGTGGTAGCTTTCCTCAAATTCCTCCTCACTTTCACCGGGGAAACCAACTATAACATCGGTGGTGACAGCTACGTCGGGAATTATTTCTCTAACCAAAGATACCGCCCTCTTGTAATCAGCCACCGAATATCGCCGCCTCATACGTTGTAGCACCGACTGGCTACCACTTTGCAAGGGAATATGGAGATGGGGGCAAAGCCTCAGATCACCCCACAGTTTCAAAAGCTGGGGGGTCAATTCTTGAGGCTGCAAAGAGGAGAGGTGCAACCGCTCAACTCCAGTCTCCCCCAGGATGCGCTCGATCAGGCAAAGCAGTTGAGCGGGACTCCCTCCATTTTGCCCATATGCTCCTATCTTAGTTCCGGTAAGAATTACTTCTTTATAACCTGCCCCAACCCGCTCTTTAACCCCCCTCAGTATTCGCTCCGCAGGTAAGCTATACTCCCTGCCGCGAACTTGAGGCACAATACAGAAGGAGCAGAGGTCATTACAGCCCCGCTGAATCTCGATCAACGAGCGAGTCCGACCCGGTAAAAAAACTGATGCCTCTTCCTCATGTTCATCCTCGGAGAGATGATTCAGTGTCTCCAGTAAATAGAATTTACCCTCATTACCGACCACGAGGTCAACTACTCCTAGTTGCCTTAGCTCTTCGGGGGCTCGCTGAGCATAGCAGCCGGTGGCAACTATCACCGCATTGGAATTACTCCGCCGTGCCTTCCGCAATAGGTGACGTGCCTTGCGCTCAGCAATGTGGGTCACGGTACAGGTATTGAGCACATAGATATCCGCATATGTAGGAGATTCTGCCAGCTCATATCCCTGGCTGAGGAATTGCCTGGCCAGAGTTTCATTCTCTGCTTGATTTAGCCGACAGCCAAGGAATTCTAAAGCGACACTACTCACTATCTTCATTCTAACTCCTTCACCAGGGGATTTCAATCCTGTGTTGGCTCTATTGACAACCCTATCTTGACCGACTATCCTACCTAATTGACCGATAGTCGGGGGTTAGGAAGTGGCTAAAGTTGTGGCAGTATGCCGGAGTAAGCGGAGAGGGGTCAGGAAGGAACCTATAAGCCGAGGATTGTTTGTGGAGAATTATGGGCTGGTGGGCGACGCCCATGCTAGCTCTGAAACCCAGCGTCAGGTAAGCTTGCTAGCCAGAGAAAGCACAGATAAGAAGCGCAATTTAGTTTCCGGGGCAAGTCCGGGGGATAACGCTGAGAATCTTACCACTGAGGGGATAGACTGGCCCTCTTTGCCCCTTGGCACCAAGGTATCTATTGGACAAGAGGTTATTTTGGAGATAACTGAAATTGGCAAGAAGGAACATCCTAGTGGTTATGCCATCCTTCCTGAAGGAGGGATTTCCATCCTGCCGGGAGAAGGTGTATTTGCCAAGGTCATTCGAGGAGGGGAGGTGAAGCCAGGTGACAAGATTGAGATAAGAAGCGGAAATCCGTTGCCGTGGATAGACAAATGAGCTATGAGGAAGAAATGTGAGGCTGGGAATTCTTGTTGAGATATTCCTTATCGCGGCTTCACCTGTCGTAGAACTGCGGTTGGCATTACCTCTAGCAATATTAGCCTACCAAATCCCCTGGCCTATTGCCTTTTTGGTTTCATTCTTGGGCAATCTTCTTCCTGTTCCTTTCTTGCTTTTATTCCTCAATCCTCTCATCAGGTTTCTGAGCAGGATAAGCATTTTCGAGAGAGCCATCAACCGGCTCTTTGAACGAACTAGACGACGGGGAGCAATTATCAACAGGTACGAAAGGATAGGGCTTATCTTGCTGGTGGCTATCCCCTACCCTGGAACCGGCGCCTGGACCGGCTCGATTGTTGCCTTTCTCTTCGGACTTAAATTCAAGTCCGCTTTCCTTTCTATCACCTTAGGGGTATTTATTGCTGGGGTAATTGTTACTATCCTTTCTCTCCTCGGATATTGGGTAGTGCACTAAGCGACTACTAACGGCTAAGACTTCGCCGATGGCTGTTTTCCACCCCTGCGGCCCCACCCCCTCTACTCGATAGAGTCCAGGAAGGTCTATATTCTCCCAGCAACCACCTGGTTTTTGCACTAACACCGGCACATCCACCACAGATAGCATCGGAAGGTCGTTCAGGCTGTCGCCAATGGCGATGGTTTTCAACCGACCTAACTTCCGGGTGAACAGCTCAACGAGAATGCTCGTGGCCTTGCCTTTATCGTTGCCACCCATAACATCATAGTATTTCCCTCCATGAGCCCAGTTAAGTCCCTTATCCTCGATCAGGTGCAAAATCCGCTGGACGTCCTCTTTCGAGCCTTCTAAACGAAGTGTCTCATCATACTCGCGCTCTTTGGCTCGCCTGGCTGATGCCACATCCAACCCGCTAACATCAGCTACCTCTTCAGCACTCATATCTCCAAAGCCACGGATCCCGAGCCTACTCTGCTCCTCCACTCTCTTCAATATACTCCTGATCTCTTGATAAGGTATGCCCAGCTCGATAACCAGGTAGCCGCCCGCCGCCTTGTGGTAATCGAATGGGAAAGGGAAGTAATCTTTAGGAATAAAGATAGCCCCACCGTTCTCCACTATAAAGGGATCGCTTATCCTGAGTTCCTGGCGATATAATTCTTGCTCGGCTCTGGTTTTGGCCGAGCAGAATATGAGGGGAATTCCTCTCTGTTGCAGCAAAGCGATGGCTGAGGCAGCTTGCTTATAAGAATAAGTGAAGGGATCAAGCAAAGTCCCATCGAGGTCAGTGAAAACTATCTCTCGCATCTATGATTTTGCCTCTCCCTTATTGTATGCTAGCATATCTGAGAAGAGAAATCGATGTCTTTCACTATATTGCCCTCTCAGATGGCACACCATGGCCAGTATTACTACTTCCAAGTTAGATAAGGAATAGTATCTGGCATTATGTCTATAGTCAACTTAAAGAAATTGTTGACCTCATAGGTGCTAGATGCTACACTATGACCAACATGGTTGAGAGGGGGATTTAAAGATGGCTACTATGGGGGAGAAGCTTCAGGCAATTGAGACAGCCAGAGAGAGATTCAAACTAGGTGGTGGCTTGGCTGAGATAGAAAGGCAACATGCTAAGGGCAAGCTCACTGCCAGGGAAAGGATTGATAAACTCCTAGACCCAGGCAGTTTTCAAGAAGTTGAACTATGGACTGGGGCTTACAAGACTGGCTTTGATATTGATGAAATGGAGATTCCTGGGGATGCCCTAGTTGGGGGGTATGGAGAGGTAAGTGGTCACCTTATTTATGTTTGGGCTCAAGATGCCACCCTGTTGGGTGGCACAATAACAGAAATACATAGAGCAAAAATAGTTAGGCTGATGGAGAGAGCCCTTACCGAAATAGTTCCTATCGTGGGGATATATGATTCAGAGGGGCCAAGGGTTCAAAATGAAGTGCTGGCATACAATTATTGCACCTATGGCACCATGCTGAGGTTCCAGACTCTATCCTCGGGGGTAATTCCTCAGATTTCCCTGATCATGGGGCCTTGCATTGGGCCGATGGCGCTATCGGCAGCACTGTCAGATTTTGTTTTTATGGTAAGAAATACAAGCTATATGCACGTGGCACCACCACCTCCAGATATTGAAAGCGAAAAGTATGGTGAAGCTAGGATGCATTCTCGAGTAAGCGGAGGCTGTGATGTATTAGCGGAAAATGATGAAGATTGTTTGCGAAAATGCCGGGAATTACTTGCTTTGCTGCCAGCAAACAATACACAAAAGCCACCTGTGGTGGACACTGCGGATAATCCCGATCGCATCAGCGAAGAGCTTATGAGGATTGTCCCCGTCGAACCTTCTAAGTGGTTTGATATGCGCGATGTAATCAGGCAAGTAGTGGATAATGGTTATTACTTTGAGATAAAGAAGGATTATGCTGCAAATTTGACAGTAGGCTTTGCCCGTTTCGATGGGCAAACAGTGGGGATAATAGCAAATAATCCAATTTGGAAAGGGGGCTGCGAGGATACCAAGAGTGCTGATAAGCATGCCCGGTTTACTAGATTCTGCGATGCCTTCAATCTCCCTTTAGTTTATTTTACAGATTGCCCAGCATTTTTCCCTAGTATTGAGGAGGAACGCCTGGGCATACTCAGGCATGGAACAATGGTGATACATGCAACTGGCGAAGCTACTGTCCCCAAGATTAGCGTTTATATGAGAAAGGTTTACGGAGGGACTAATTTAGTTATGCCTTCTACTATTATGAAAGCCGATCGCGTGATAGCCTGGCCAATTATAGAACGAGGGGTGATGGGACCTGAAGGAATGGTAGCTGTTATGTATAAGGGGAGGCTAACCAGAGCAGAAAGCCCTGAGCAGGCTGAGGAGATAAGGCGAAATGGAATCGAAAAGATAAAGGTGGCACTAGAGAACTTCACCTATACAGGACTCGATAACATTATAGATCCTCGCCAAACAAGGCCAGCAATAATTAAGGCGCTGAAATGCCTCGCCAACAAAAAGCTGGAAAGGCCGCAAAGGAAGCATGAGAACATCAATATGTAACCTGGGTTTTGCATGAGATTGGGTAGAAAGGAGGCTAAGATGGAAAAAGAGAGCATGACGGAGAAGATCGGTGAACTAGCGAAGGAA
Source organism: Dehalococcoidia bacterium UBA2777 (assembly GCA_002352365.1). GTDB lineage: Bacteria > Chloroflexota > Dehalococcoidia > UBA2247 > UBA2777 > UBA2777. Next base: position 9,435 of record DEIJ01000175.1, read on the forward strand.
AGAGAAAGATACCGTTTAGGGGGTGGTTTAGCCTCGATAGAGAAACAACATAAAAGTGGTAAGCTCACAGCCCGTGAAAGGGTGGAAAGGTTTTTCGATCCCGGGACTTTCCACGAACTTGAATTATGGGCTCAGCCTATCAAGACAGGTTATGAGATGGATGAAAGGTTTGCCCCTGCGGACGCTGTAGTTATCGGGTATGGAGAGGTTGATGGGCGCACTGTCATGGTCTATGCCCACGATTATACAGTTCATGCCGGAACCCAGTCCGCGGTACAGCATGCCAAGGTTACCAAAGTTATGGATACAGCCGCTAAGATGGGAGTCCCCTATGTAGGCATAGTCGACTGCGCCGGGATCAGGCTTCAGGACTCGGTGGGGATAGGACCTAAGGCCGCTATAGATGGCATGGGGACTCAGGGAACAGGCTCTTTTATGTACTCCCCTTCATGGGTGTCAGGTGTAGTACCACAGATTGCCGTGATGTTAGGACCTCAATTCGCCGGCTCATCTTATTCCCCAATATTAAAGGATTTTCTTATCATGCGCCGTGGCCCAGCCTTTATGGCCCTTATCTCACCTACCGTCATTAAAGAGGTTACCGGCGCAGAGGTTACTTATGAAGAGATAGGCGGGGCAACGGTTCATGGTGAGATCAGTGGGACATGCGACTTGATAGTAGACAGCGATGAGGAAGGTTTGGAAAAGGCTAAGAAGATTCTAAGCTTTTTGCCGTCTAATTGGCGGGAGAAACCTCCGGTCATTGTTACTGGGGATGACCCCAACCGGAGAGATGAGGAACTTCTCAACTTAATCCCCTTTGATCTCTCTCAGGGATACGATATGTACCAGCTCATCTCTCGAATAGTAGATGATGGTGACTTCTTTGAAATAAAGCCTCTTTATGCTAAAAATGCCATAATAGGTTTTGCCCGACTGGGGGGACAATCTGTAGGAATAGTGGCCAATAACCCCATGGTAATGGGAGGGGCAATAGACATTAATTCCTCCGACAAAATGGCCCGGTTCATCAGATTTTGTGATTCATTTAACATCCCGGTGATCTTTTTGGCGGATACTGTGGGCTATCTACCCAGCGTAGACCAAGAGCGGGCAGGATTGGAAAGACATGCTGCCAAGGTGTTGTATGCCATCTGCGAGGCTACTGTGCCTAAAATCACCGTCTACTTAAGGAACTGCTCTGGATGGGGCGAGCTTGCCATGGGCACCGGGCAGATGGGGGTGGATTTAGTATTGGCATGGCCCAACGCTCAAGTGGGAAGAATGGACCCTGAGGCAGCGGTAAACGTCATTTATGCTAAGGAGATAGCCGCAGCTACAAATCCTGAAGAGGTACGCCAGAGGAGGATTGAAGAATTTGGCGCAAAATATAATAATATCTACTATGCTGGGGCGCGGACGCTAATCCAAGACATCATAGATCCGCGTGATACCAGGCCTCGGCTAATTGAAGCACTAGATTGGTTCGCCAATAAGAAAGAAGATAGGCCATGGAGAAAACATGGCAATATCCCACTGTAAAAAGTGGAGAGAAACTGTAGCTTTTCTGGTATCTGATTTGGCAAATCCTGGCCTATCGCCTAGCCAGGCGTCTGGAGATCAAAAATTAGGGTGATGAACCCTCCTTTTCCGTCATCATCTCCAACTCACCATACCTAAACCATCCCAAGAAAATCTTGCCGTTGAATTTGCAAAAACTTCTTGGGGTTGATTTAGCTTCTCGATCGCATGCCAAACAGGAACACCCGATTTGACATAGAGCTCGACAGGATTATGTAGTAAAATAGCTATCAGGAAGATGCCTGTTAAGGTTTTAGCCCCAGAGGTCATTTCTAAAATTGCTGCTGGTGAGGTAATAGAAAGGCCGGCTTCAGTGGTAAAGGAATTGGTGGAGAACTCGCTTGATGCCGCCGCCAGCCAAATCAGTATTGAAGCACGCGGTGGCGGGGTGAGCTTCATCAGGGTTGTTGATAATGGGGTGGGGATACCCGCCGGAGAGGTGGAGCTTGCCTTCCACCGCTATGCTACCAGCAAGCTTAATAGTCTAGCTGAATTAGAGAGAATCTCTTCCCTCGGCTTCCGCGGTGAGGCATTACCTAGCATCGCTGCTATGGCTTGGGTAGAGATTATCACCCGCCCTAGAGATGAAATGGTAGGCACCTTTCTCAGCCTACGCAATGGGATTTTAGTAGAAAAGGGGAATCAGGGGCACCCTCCAGGCACCAGTGCCACTGTTCGCAATCTGTTTCGGGAGGTGCCCGCTCGGCTCAAATTCCTCAAGACATCGACTACAGAGAATAGCCATATCACAAGCCTTGTCAGCCAATACAGCCTGGCCTTTCCTGAGGTAAAGTTCACCCTGACTATCGATGGGCGAGAAGTACTGCATACTCCAGGTAGTGGTAACCTCAGGGAGGCTGTAATGGAAGTATACGGCATAGAAGTGGCCCAGAAAATGCTGGAGATAGTAACCAAGGAGAAGTCATTCCCTGGCGTCACCGGCTATACCAGTCCACCCTCAATCAGCCGCTCCAGCCGCAATTACTTCAGCTTCTTTGTTCAGCGACGCTGGGTGCAAAGCCGCTTGCTGGCTCGTGCTGTAGAGGAAGCTTATCATGAGCTATTGATGGGCGGAAGATTCCCTATCACAGTCGTTAACATCTCATTACCTCCCCAGGATATTGATGTTAATGTTCATCCTGCTAAGACTGAGGTGAGGTTTCGCCAGGAGCAGGCAGTATTTGCTGCGGTACGCCAGGCAGTGAGAGAGACACTGGCGAAGGCCCCCCTACCTAGCATCAAACCCTACTCCGCTCCCCCATACTTTGAGCCGGAACAAACCCCATTAACTCCAGGCCAAGTTGAACCTGCATCTTCGCCTTTGCCCTCAGAAACAGCTAAAAGCCTTATACCTATTCTTCGAGTTCTGGGCCAGTTAGCTAGTACCTATATCATTGCTGAAGGTCCTGATGGTCTTTACCTCGTTGATCAGCATGCTGCCCACGAGCGAATCCTCTTTGATCGGCTATTGGCGCAGCGGGCACAACGGGCAGTAGAAGTTCAGGGACTCCTTGAGCCAATGGTACTCGAGGTAACCGCAAGACAAGAGGAGCTGTTGCGATCCAAAGGAGAAATGCTGGCTCAATTTGGTTTCACCATCGAGCCTTTTGGCAACAGAACTTATCTACTGCGCACCGTACCAGCCATACTCGGTGGCCAAAGTGGTGCCGGAGCCGTTGGGGAAATTCTAGACTCCTTAGGGGAAGATACCACCTCGGTGAACTGGGAAGAGAAGATAGCCATCTCACTTGCCTGCCATGGCGCAGTGAAGGCAGGACAAGCGCTGGCTCAGGAGGAAATGAGGGGATTGGCCCGTGCCTTGGAGCAAACAGCCTCGCCACGCACTTGTCCCCACGGGAGACCAACGATGCTTCATCTCAGTTCAGGGCAATTAGACCGGGAATTTGGCCGAGGCTAACAGTTCTCCATGAACCCAAAGATTGGGGTAAATATTTGGAGGTCAGTTCGATTAAAAAGAAGGAGCTAAGGAATGGAGAGAGAAAACAAACTCCCTGAAGACCTCTACGCTAAAAGGCTGGCTGGTAAGGAAAACATCAAGCATTGGTATCACCAGGAAAGAGCCCAGAGGGCGATCAATGCTCTAAAGACGAACGGCTTCAATGCCAGTTATGTGGAGGATCGCAACAGGGCACGAGAGGAAATATTAAAACTTGTGCCCCCTCTTGCCACCATAGGAGTGGGTGGCTCAATGACTATTCGGGAGATTGGAATTCTTGATGAGTTGGCCAATCGAGGCCATACTATTTATGACCACTGGAAGCCGGGGCTATCATCAGAAGAGGTGTTAAATATCCGCCGTGCTCATCTCAGTTGCGATGCTTTCCTCACTAGTGCCAATGCCCTCAGCCTAGATGGAAAGTTGGTGAGCACCGATGGAGTAGGTAACCGAGTTTGCGCCATGACTTTTGGCCCTAAGAAGGTTATCATAGCTGTTGCGGTTAACAAGATTGTCAAAGATGTTGAGGCAGCATTGCGACGAGTAAAGGAAATAGCTGCCCCTCATACTCTAAAGGAGACAGGCCTGAATCTCCCCTGTGTCCAGACAGGCATCTGCACCGACTGTGACTCACCACTGCGAGGTTGCCGGGCAACTGTAATCCTGGAACGAAGGCCTCTGTTCACCGATACTACAGTGTTGGTCATCGGTGAGGAATTGGGATTCTAATCCACCTCGACTAGCCCCAGATCAGTCAACCTCAGCTCAGGAATTACTGGTAGAGCAAGAAAGGATAGCACAGCGAAAGGAGAGGGCAGGCTACAGCCCAAAGAGATAGTTGTCCTTTCCAGATTCTCCAGTTTATTGACTACAACTTCTAGAGGTTCAGTAGAGAGCAAGCCGGCGATAGGTAGGGGCAGGGAATCAAGAATTTCTCCTCCAGAGGTGAGAACTAGTCCCCCCTCCAATCTCTCTATCCCCTTGATGGCCATTAAAATATCTTCATCATTGGTCCCTACCGCTACAATATTATGGGAATCATGGGCAAAAGATGTTGCCATCGCCCCCGTTTTAAGCCCAAAGCCTTTTACCAAGCCGAGACCGAGGTTACCACTAGCTCTGTGCCTCTCCACTACCACCAGCTTCAGGATATCTCTGTCTACATCAGATACGATGAAGCCACCTTCACTCTTCATCTCTTCAATCCTTTTCTTAGTAACTATCTGCCCAGGAATAACTTCAATAATAGGATAAACCTTCTCGCAAGCTGCCATCCTTAGCGCTTCTATGTTGAACGGCCTGATATTAACGGTATGCGCCAGATCTTCATCTTTGGGTATATCCACCGAAAAGAGGGGCTTACCTTCTTTGGCAACCAACTGCCCGTGGTGAAACACCATCTCGATATTGAAGGCAGCTAGATCATCGATTACCATGAGATTAGCAATATACCCCGGAGCTACTGCTCCAAATCTATGGAGCCCGAAATATACCGCGGGGTTAATAGTAGCTAGTTGAATAGCACGAACAGGATCCAGACCGCGCCCGATCGCCTTTCTCACCACAGCATCAATATCACCATCATTAAAGAGATCGACACAACTACGATCATCAACCACAAAAAGGCAACGAGGATAGGTTTGGTCAGAAACCGCGGGGAGAAGGGCATCCAAATTCTTCGCTGAGGAGCCCTCTCTGATCATCAGATACATTCCTCGTTTCAATTTCTCCTCGGCTTCCTTTAAGGTAGTGGACTCATGGTCAGAAAGAATGCCGGCAGCGAGGTAAGCCTCAAGTGCTTTGCCTTTTAGCCCAGGAGCGTGTCCGTCGATAACCTTTCCTTTACAGAGAGAGATTTTCAACAACATTTCTCTATCCCCGCTCAACACTGCGGGGAAGTCCATTACCTCACCCAGGCCAAGGACATTTTCCTTCCCCAGATAGGCTTGAACACTATCGGCACTAAGTTGAGCCCCAGAGGTCTCCAGTTTAGTTGCTGGGACACAAGAGGGAACCATGAGGAATATATCTAAGGGTAGCGAGCGAGCACAGCTCATTATATACTTTATTCCCCCGATCCCACAGACATTGGCGATTTCATGCAAGTCAGTGACCACAGCACAGGTTCCATGTGGCACTACCGCCTCAGCATAACGGCCTACATGAAGTAGAGAGCTTTCAATATGAGTATGCCCATTGATGAGGCCGGGAATAACGAATTTGCCCTCTAGGTCTATTACCTGCCTCGCCTCATAATAGTCACCTACTCCAGCGATAATGCCATCGAAGATAGCCACATTACCTGGCTCTACCTCGGCGGTAAAGGTGTTTATGATCTTGGCGTGAGCTAGGAGCAGGTCGGCAGGGGCTTCTCCCTTAGCCACCGCAATTAACTTTTTAAGCTCCCTGTGGTTGATTTTCCTCCTCCAAAACATATAGGCCAGGCAGATTGCGAAATTTTTCATCCCAATCCGCTCCATAGCCCACTACAAACTCGTTGGGAACACTTAAGCCAAGGTAGTCAATAGGAACAGATACCTTGCGGCACATGGCCTTATCAAAGAGAGCACATACCCTAAGGGAAGCAGGCCTTTTGCGACGCAACCAGCCAAGTAGGAAGTCCAAGGTTATTCCGGTATCCACGATGCCCTCGATAACTAAGATATCCCTGTCTTTTATAGGCAGGCGCAGCAGACCTCGTACCACCCTAACCTTCCCCGAACTCACCTTGCCCCTGCCATAGCTAGAAAGCCGGACAAATTCCACCTCTAAAGGCATATCGAGAAGGCGCATCAAATCGGCCATAAAGATAACTGCTCCCTTAAGCACCCCGATAAGGAGGGGATTTTTACCTTCATAGTCCCTGCTGATCTCTCTGGCTAGCCTACCGACAGTACTCCTTATCTCTTCCTGAGTGAACAGCACTCGAAGTTGGGGCAAACAAACCCCTCCCTCTTGGTTTGGCAGAGGTAGATCCAAGCAAGGCCATTATATTGCTTCGGATGTAGTTTGACAAGAGCCAAAGTTACAATTAAGATGAACTTAAATAAGGTTTCTTGTTAAGCGAGGGAAAGCAAGATGGCCAAGAAAAGATATACTATAACTGTTTCCGGCAAAGGGGGTACAGGCAAGACTCTCATTTCAACTACAATGATTAAGCTCTTGTCACAAAGTCAAGGTCTTAGAATCCTGGCAATCGACGCTGATCCGGCTGTTAGCTTACCTTCTGCTTTGGGGGTAAAGGTAGGGAAAACAATTGGTGACATCCGAGAGGAGATTTTTAAAGATTCAACTAATCCTGCCTCTATGAAAGTGCCACTGCAAGTCCCATTAGATATGATGATTGAGAATCTGATTGGGGAAATCATGGTAGGAGCACATGGTTTTCATCTCCTTGCCATGGGCAGGCCTGAAGGCCCTGGCTGCTACTGCCTATTAAATGATATACTTCGCTACGCTATTGACAAGTTTACCAAGAAGTTTGATGTTACCGTTATTGATTGCGAAGCCGGGCTAGAACATTTGAGTCGACGCACTATCCGCGATATGGACTTTTTGTTTGCGGTGACTGACCCTACCAAGAGAGGAATAAATACTGCAGAGTCGATTAAGAAGCTGGCTGGTGACATGGAGCTAAAATTTGGAGCTTCAGGCATAATAGTGAATAAAGTCACCAAAGGTGATGAAGCTTTTTGCCGAGAGATAAGTTCGGATGTTGTAGGAATTATCCCCTTAGATGAAAGCGTAGCTCAATATGATCGCATAGGGAAACCATTCTTACTTCTCCCAGATGACTCCCCTGTTGTTGTTGCAGTTAGGGGTATACTGGAGCGAACTGTTTGGAGCGATGAAAGATGGAATCAGCATTAGCCTCAATATTTAGAAATCTCTCCCGCTATTTCTCCACCTATAAAGTTGTCTCCGGAGAGGAGATGTTGTGCGCGATAGAGGCAGAGGTAGATAAGCTGAGTGAGGAGACGGTGAAAGGATTAGAGGAATGGCTAAAAGGTAATCTAGAGGAGGTGATTTTCCAGAGTATTGTCAGCGAGCCTGTCTCGATATATTCTCCCAACATGACGGGGAAAAGGAATTATCTGGGCGAGATATTCTATCTGCAGCCGATCCACACATACCGCATGGAGGAGCTGGAGCAAGCTTTCGATCGACTGGTAAAGTTGCGGGCGCCAGTTATCCTGCCCAGAATGGAAGCAGCAACGAACAACTTTCTCACCAAGGGGGGCTATGATGTAATCGGTTGCTTGGATAAACAAGAGGTAATACAACACAAAGAAATGATGGCAGCAAAGGGGGAGTACAAACTTTATTTGTATCTTATTCCCTCAATCGTATCGGTGACGGAGTTTAACCTCTCGGCTGAGAGGGTTGCTGACCAGGTGATGGTCGTCCCCACGGAGAAAACCCCGGCACCTTTTATCAATTTTGCCAGAGACTATTTAGGGGATTTCGCTGGAAAAGTTCAAATATGGGTGGCGGATGTTGACCAAGAGGTTATAAATCCCTTCTTGGGTGGCCCGAAAGATAAGGAGCTAGACAAAAAATTTGGCAGCCCCGAACTTGCCTATTTGGCAGCTAGAATCTTCCAAAGCCAAAGGTTATCCCAGCTCAGTGAAGAGGATTGACGGATCATGCTTGAATCTTTGTCCCAGAAGCTAGGGGGTATCTTCCACAAGCTCGGTGGCAAGGGAAGGCTCAGTGAGAAGGATATTGATGAGGCACTGCGCCAGATAAGGTTGGCCCTTCTTGAGGCAGATGTAAACTTAAAGGTAGTGAAAAACTTTATTGGCATAGTGAAGGAGCGTGCCCTCACTGCCGAGGTGCTGGAGAGCTTAACCCCAGCCCAACAGGTGATGAAAATTGTTCATCAAGAACTTATCACCATTCTTGGTGGTAGGCAAAGCTGGCTTGCTGGTGCAAGCCACCCCCCCTCGGTAGTGATGTTAGTGGGGCTTCAAGGCAGCGGAAAAACAACTACAGCGGCTAAGCTAGCACTGCATTTGAAGCACTCAGGCCAATACCCCTTACTTGTAGCTAGTGATACTCGCCGTCCTGCTGCTATAGAGCAGCTTGTTACTTTGGGGAAACAACTCAATATCCCTGTTTATAGTGAAGATGCCAAAGTTGCACCGCCAGCTATCTGTGCTCATGCCAGAAAGTATGCTAAGGAATCGGCTGCTAGCTGGCTTATAGTCGATACCCAGGGTCGTCTCCATATCAACGAGTCTATGATGGAGGAGCTTGTGCAGATTAAGGAAGCACTCCAGCCCTCCGAGGTGCTATTAGTAGCCGATGCTATGACGGGTCAGGAAGCAGTGCGGGTAGCTGAGGAATTCAACACTGCTGTAGGGCTGAGCGGGCTGATACTCACTAAGATGGATGGGGATGCCCGAGGCGGTGCTGCCTTATCTATTAGGTCGGTTACCGGGGTGCCCATTAAGTTTATTGGGACTGGGGAGAAGGTGGATGCCTTTGAATCATTCCATCCCGATCGGTTGGCCTCTCGCATTTTAGACATGGGGGATATGCTCAGCTTTATTGAGAAGGCAGAGAAGGCTTATGATGAGAAGCACGCTCGAGAATTAGAACAGAAGATGCGCACCGCCACTCTTGACCTAGAAGACTTTCTGGAGCAACTACGGCAAATCAAAAAGATGGGCCCACTAAGCCAACTGGTTGAGATGATACCTGGATTTTCCCATCTTGCTCGCCAAGCGCCTGTAGAAGCAGATGACAAACAAATTAAAAGGTTTGAGGCCATAATACTCTCTATGACTCCCGAGGAACGCCGCAATCCTCACATTATTAATGGCAGTCGCCGTCGTCGCATTGCTCGGGGGAGTGGGACTACCCCCCAAGATACTAATCAGCTCCTTAACCAATTCCGCCAGATGCAGAAGCTGGCAAAGCAATTAGAATCGGGAAAGATACCCCAGCTCATATCTAGGCTAAAATAAGCATCTTATTCCAAATAGTCCTTTAGCTTCTTGCTCCGGGTAGGGTGACGCAACTTGCGTAGTGCTTTAGCTTCGATTTGCCTGATTCGCTCTCTAGTTACCTGGAACTCCGCACCCACTTCTTCTAAAGTACGGCTTCGCCCATCTTCCAGCCCAAATCTTAATTTAAGCACCTTTTGCTCTCGGGGGGTAAGAGTGGCTAGCACCATATCAATCTGCTGCCTAAGTAGCTGATGGCTAGCTAGATCGGCAGGAGGCATTGCCCCCCGATCTTCAATGAAGTCACTTAGGGAGCTATCGTCTTCCTCACCAATAGGGGTCTCTAAAGAGAGTGGTTCTTGAGAGATCTTCAAAATCTCTTCCACCTTGTGGAGAGGAACTCCCATCTCCAAACTTAGCTCTTCAATAGTTGGCTCCCGCCCTTGCTCTTGGGCTAAGTAGCGGCCGGCTCGATGGAGTTTGTTAATTGTCTCCACCATATGCACCGGGATGCGGATAGTGCGAGCTTGGTCAGCTATAGCTCGAGAGATTGCTTGGCGAATCCACCAAGTAGCATAAGTTGAAAATTTATAGCCTTTGCGGTAATCAAACTTATCCACAGCACGGAGAAGCCCTACATTGCCTTCTTGAATTATGTCGAGAAATGACATGCCATAGCCGATATACCTCTTGGCCACGCTAACTACCAGGCGAAGGTTAGCCTCGGCAAGGTGATGTCCAGCTTTTTCACCCTCCCTCTTAATCTCCTCCAGGTAGGCTCGGAATGACCTCTCATACGGCTTAAGCTGTAGAGGGAATTTATCCCCTAAGAGAAGTTCTTTCACCTCAGAAAGTGAGCTGTCCTTAAGGATATCGCCAAGTTGGGGAGGCAGGAGGCAGCTACCCAGCGACAGCTCTGTCATCGCTTGTTCCACTTCGCTTGGCATTTGGCATAATCTTTCAGATACAGCCTTTACCAGTTCCGGGTCAAATTCACCATCAATAGCAGCGCACAGCCTGGGATTTGAAATCCGTTGCATAAAGCTCTCCCTTGAAGAGAGCGCCAGTTGCTCCTCTATGGCCTCAAGGAGCGAAGAGCTTTGACACCACAACTGCTCGAGGAGAACAATCACAATATCGATGGCTGAAGGAGCTCTATTTAGTTTGCCAAAACACTCCTCCGCTACCTTTTCGAGGTATTTCTCCTCAGCAAGTTTTTTGGCCAAGAATTTCTCCTCTTTGGCAGTAAGCAAAGGAACCCTGCCAATTTCATGGAGGTACATGCGAACTGGATCATCAGCTGCTTCTCCTCTGTCGAACTCTATCTCCAGTTCCGGTTTGAGGGCACTCCATTCCTTAACCGCCTCTAACCCCGGCCATTTTGGAATTACCTCCTCTGCTTTTATCAGTCCCAATGGTGAGGAAGTCTCAACATCCTCCTCTGGCTCCGCTTCTAAATCACCCTTAGATTCTAATAATTCCTCGGAGACTTGATCTTCCTCTTCAGGTTGCTCATCTGCTTTACTCATATTCCCACTCCCATCACCCTAAGGCTCCCCTCCTTTGCTTAAGGAAAATTTGTTTCAATTGAGTATTAAGTCTCACTCCTAGCTGTTGCAGTTCCTCTACCTCGGCAGTATCGCCTTTGGATTGGGCTTCTGAAATTAGCAGCCATTCTTTTATCTTTAAATCCCTAAGATAATGCTCCCGCAAGCGATGGATACAATCCCCAAGAGCTTGCCCTACCTCTTCCTCACCGAGCGGAGGAGGGATCTTGCTCATTAGTAGCTGAAGATGCTCCCGAAGGGCTGGAGCTATATCCTCTCCTAGCGATTCTGGCTGGGGTGCACTGCACCAGGCAAGAAAGAGCTGGCGGTATGCAGGATGCATAAAATAGTCAGCGGAAAGCTCACCAGCTTGGCAGTGCAACTGAGGATAATGAAGGAGCAGGGAAAGGCAATACTCCTCTAAGGGGAGGGAGGAAAATGGCATCAGGGTAGAGAGTGCCTCTTTCCCCTCTCCCTGTTTCGGCTGGGACAATCGTCGCCTGGGAAGAGCAGCAGCTAAAGTGCGCTCCTCGACTTCAACCAGTCGCGCCAGCTTTTGCAGGTAATGAGCTTGATAGACTGGGTCTTTGATCTCGTTAATAACTGGCAAGAGCTGGTCTACAGCGGAAGATTTATCATTGAGCTTGCTCAAGTCAAGTTTGGAAGCCACTATATCGAAAACATAGTCAACCACCGGCGTAGCTTGCTCTAACAGTTGCTGCCACTGTTCGGTGCTTTCTTTTATAATTTCATCGGGGTCTTTTCCCTGAGGCAAGACGGCGACCCTCCATTTAGCATTGTAGAGATTTTCATACTTTACATCTGTCCACCCTGAAACAGACATTGGTCGACCAAAAGTCTGAGCAATTACTCCCTGCCCTCGTAACATTGCCACTTCACCAGCAGTGTCGGCATCGAGGGCTAAGGTGAGGTTTTTGGTTAACTTGGCGAGCATACCCACCTGTTTCTCAGTTAGCGAGGTCCCCATAGAGGCAACCACATTATCAAATCCATATTGATGGGCGATGATGACATCAATATAGCCCTCTACTACAATAGCCAAGTCTTGCCTTTTGATACCAGCTTTAGCTAGGTCGATGCCATAGAGGAGACTACCTTTGTCAAACATTATAGTCTGAGGAGAGTTAATGAATTTGGGTAAAGAGTCATCCAAGGCTCGTGCCCCAAAACCCAGCACCCTTCCCTTCACATCGCGTATGGGGAACATTAATCGATGACGAAAGCGGTCATAGCTTCCCCCGTGTTCCTTCCCTATTACTAAGCCAGATGCTACCAGCTCGCTTTCCTCATAGCCCTTATGGATTAAATACTCCCTCAGTGCCTCCCAACTATCGGGGCTAAAGCCCAACTGAAACTGCTCCACAGCGTTCGAGGAAATCCCTCGCTTGGCTAGATAACTTCGCACTATTTCAGCCGCTGAGGAGTGAAGAAGTAAGTGATAGTAATACTCAGCGGCTAGCTCATTCATCTGTCTTAACCTTTCCGCTTCCTGGTCACTCTCCTGCTTGAGGACAATAGGGACATTAGCCCTCCCCGCCAGAAGGCGTAATGCCTCCCCAAAGTCAACGTTTTCCTTTTTCATTACAAAGGAGAAGACATCGCCACCTGTGCCACAAGCTCCAAAGCAGTGCCAGCTCTGATGCTCTGGGAAAACATAAAACGACGGATGCTTTTCAGGATGAAAGGGACAAAGAGACCTAAATAAGCGTCCTGCCTTCTGTAGAGGGAGGTAATCAGAGATAACCTCCACGATGTCTATCCTCTGTTTGATCTCCTCAACGACACCCATCTTTCCCCCCGAAGATTCTCCTAGGGTGGCAAGAGATCTCCTCAGCCATTCTGAGGGCATATTGATCGGTCATGCCGGCAATATAGTCCACTACCCGGCGCTCTACCGACTCGTCATAAATGGTATCCTCCTCAGCTAGCCCTTCTGGGTGAGCAGTGAAGTGCTCATAAAGAAACTGTATCACTTGCCTCGCCTCATCTGTCTCTTCCTTTGCCAGATTGGGATTATATACCCGATCAAAAAGGAACTTGTTAAGGACATTGGCTGCCTGTTGTATCGGGGGGCTTAGGGTAATAGATGGCTTCCCTTCCTTCATTGTTTGCCCAGAGCACTCGACGATGTCACACACCATGGTATTAATCCTCTCTGAGTGAGTGCTCCCCAATACATCTATAGCTGAACTAGGCAGATCATTTTGGGTAATGATGTTGGCTCTTGTGGCATCATCAATATCATGATTTATATAGGCAACGCTATCGGCAATTTTGACTACCTGCCCTTCAAGGGTATCAACAGCCCCCCACTGGGCCCCCAAAATATCTACTTTTGTCTTGGAATGCTTTAGGATGCCCTCCCTTACCTCCCAAGTAAGATTAAGTCCCCTCCTTCCCCGCTCCAGAAGGTCAACCACCCTCAGGCTTTGCTCATTGTGCCTGAAGCCGAAAGGCGCCAGTTCGTTTAGCACCTCTTCTCCGATGTGCCCGAAGGGAGTATGCCCTAAGTCGTGGCCTAAGGCGATGGCCTCAATCAAATCCTCGTTAAGATTTAGGGCACGACCTATAGAGCGAGCGATCTGGGAGACCTCCAAGGTATGGGTAAGGCGAGTCACATAATGATCACCCAGCGGGGCGATGAAAACCTGGGTCTTATGCTTGAGACGGCGGAAAGCCTTAGAGTAAATAATACGATCCCGATCACGCTGAAAAGCAGTGCGCATGGGGCAGGGCTCCTCTGGTTCAAGCCTCCCCCGTGACAGGCGGCTTTTTGCTGCGTAAGGGGAGAGATCCCCCTCCTTTCCCTCTAGCCACTGTCTAATATTAGACACAACCCAGACACTGCTTCGGGGCCATCAAGAATTTTCTCCGTGCGCCGCAGCATGATTGAACACATCCTACCTCTAATATCATCTTACCACAAATCTCACCAATGACAATATGTGTGAAGTGCCCTGAAGAGCAAGTTGCTTAGCTGCCAACATCGAGTGAGCTAAAAGGCAGAAGTGTGGATAGCCAACTTTTCCTCAGCTTTAGCGATTATCTCTCTAGTTCGTTCGATCATATCTGGGCTTACTGAAACCGAAGTAATCCCCCACCCCACCAGCTTCTCAGTAAGTTCAGGATAGACTGAAGGTGCCTGCCCACAAATTGAGCTGGTGATGCCTCTTTCCCTGGCAGTGCCAATAATCTGCTCTAGTGCCCAGAGCACAGCTTCGTCTCGCTCATCAAATTCCTCAGCCAACTTGGGGTTGTCCCGGTCTATCCCTAATATGAGCTGAGTTAGATCATTAGAGCCGATGGAAATACCGTCAATGCCAACATCGATAAATTTATCCCGCAGGATAATATTAGACGGAACCTCAGCCATCATCCACAGCTTAAAATCTGCTGAGCTGACTAACCCTTCGGACTCCAATACCGCCTTAACCTCAACCATCTCTTTTACCGTGTGCACAAAAGGTATCATCACCCACAAATTAGCGAAGTTTTCCCTCACTTTCTTTATAGCCTTTATCTCCAGTCCGAAGGCATCGGGTTCCTTAACATAACGGGAACACCCTCTATAGCCTAGCATAGGGTTTTCTTCTATCTCTTCATATCCCTCTCCACCTTTAAGGTTGCGGTACTCATTTGTCTTGAAATCGGTGGTCCGGTAGACTACGGGTCTAGGGGCAAAGGCGGAAGCGAAGGTCACTAGGCCCCGGGCCAGTTTATCTACAAACACTCCACCTCTCCCTTTCTCAAGCATATAGCGGGGATGCTCACCGATATGGGCAACCATGAACTCAGATCGAAGGAGTCCTACACCATCAACGTCACGAGCAGCCACAGCTGCGGCCAATTCCGGCTCAGCCAGATTAACGTAAACTTTGGTTTTAGTACGTAGCCGCTGTTTGGTATAAGAGGGAACCTCTATTTTCTCCTTCAGTACCTTGCCTTTATACACCTTGCCAGTTGAGCCATCCACGGTTATCTCTTGCTCCTCCTTGAGTATCGTGATGGATTCCCCAGTTCCTACTATGCACGGGATGCCCAGTTCTCTGCTCACTATGGCAGCATGGCAGGTTCTGCCACCACGATTGGTAACAATAGCTGCTGCCCGCTTCATTGCCGGTACAAAATCAGGGGTGGTCATCTCAGCTACAAGCACATCGCCATCTTTCACCTTATCTATCTCAGCAGCCTGATAAACTATCTTAACTGGCCCAGCGGCCATACCTGGGCTAGCTGCCAAGCCAGAGAGGATAACCTCGCCTTTAACCCCAGCTTCCACCATCTCAGTGGTTTTCAGAGTGGTTACCGGACGAGTTTGCACCACGTAGAACTTGCCTCTTTCCTTGGCCCATTCAATATCCTGGGGAAATTGATATAAATCTTCAATTGTCTTGGCCAGATTGGCTAAGGCAATGATGTCTACATCGGTTATTTTCTGCTCTGTTTTAGCAAAGGTTGGAACTGGCACCCTAACATTAGTTTGCTCACCCCCCCGACTAGCCACATTTCTCACTATCTGCCATTCTTGCTTGACAATCCTCTTCTCAAGAATTATCAGCTCATCTTTATTTATTAGGTAAAGATCCGGGGTTATTTCACCTGCGACGACCGCTTCCCCCAGGCCATAGGCGGCCTCGATGACAATTTTGCTCGTATCATTAGTCATAGGTTCTACAGTAAATATCACTCCAGAAACATCAGACTGCACCATCTTTTGCACCGGGACAGCAATGCCGACCTTAAGATGATCGAAGCCATATAAGGCTCGATAGAAAATGGCTCGAGGCTCAAATAGCGAAGCCCAACAGCCCTTGACTGCAGCTACTACCTCGTCCTCACCCTGAACATTAAGGAAGGTGCGCTGCTGGCCAGCAAAAGAGGCCTCAGGCAAATCCTCAGCAGTAGCCGAGGAGCGCACTGCTACCAAGCCCCCATCTAATTTACGGTAAGCTTGCTTTATTTGCTCTGCCACCTCGGGGGGCATGGTGGCAGTGCTGATTAGTTGTTTAATCCGCAAAGCTGTCTTTGCGAGCCCCTCGCCATCTTGAGGATCCAAAGACTCAAGAAACTTTTGTATCTTCCCGCCAAGTTTTCTTTCAGCTAAAAAGTGAAAATAAACCTCACTAGTCACAATAAAGCCAGGAGGAACAGGAATCTGGGCTCGAGTCAATTCTCCCAGGTTTGCCCCCTTGCCACCAGCAAGCGGGACATCATCTCTACCCACTTCCTCAAACCAGGCAATGGCTCTCAGTTGTTTGTTCACTATGGCCTCCCTTGTCACCGAATTGCCCCCAAAAGAGATACATCCCCGACAAGGTGTGCTTCGCCACCCACTTTTGGATTGATTTAGTCGCTGTTCAGTTTTATCGGCAAATCGATGGGGTAATTTTTAAGTGTAGACTCTATCAACGCAATTGATTTCTCATCCGGCTCAGTAAGGGGCAAACGAGGCTTGCCTACCGGGAAACCTAAAAAATTTAGAGCATGTTTTAGCGGGATGGGGTTAGAAACTATAAATAGGGCATTGACCAAAGGTAACAGATGGCGATAAATCTGGGCTGCCTCATCTGCTTTCCCGCTAAGAAATTTCTCCATCATTTCCCTGATCTGATTTCCCACAAGATGCGAAGCAACGCTAACTACTCCATAACCCCCCAAGGCTAAAATAGGTAAAGTGTCGCTGTCATTGCCACTATAAACCAAGAAATCTCGGCTGGCGCCTTCAATGATCTTAGCTATCTGATCTAAATTACCGCTAGCTTCCTTTATACCTATGATGTTATCGATTTGGCTCAACTTGATAACACACTCTGCGGAGAGGTTAACTGCGGTTCTGCTCGGTACGTTATATAACAAGCAGGGCAGGCTGGTATTTTCAGCAATCGATTTAAAATGCCAAAATAGGCCCTCCTCAATCGGTTTATTGTAGTAAGGAACCACAAGCAGGGTGGCATCGGCGCCAGCTTTCTCAGCCTCTTTGGTTAGTCCAATGCTCTCCTCGGTATTGCAGCTTCCTGTACCCGCTACCAGCGTCGCTCGAGCACCAGTAACCGATTTCACCTCAGCGAAAAGACGAAGCTTCTCTCCCTTGGTCAAGGTTGGAGACTCACCGGTGGTGCCAGAGACTACCACCCCTTGACTCCCTGAGTCGAGTAAAGCTGAGGCTAGCTTCTTTGCCTGGGAATAATCCACCTCTCCTTGCTCATCGAAGGGAGTTGCCATAGCGGTCAGCAGACGGCCTAACTCTTTCATTTATTATAACCAACCTCGGTGAATCAATTCCTCAGCTATCTGAATTGCATTGAGGGCAGCTCCTTTGCGCAGATTATCAGCTACAATCCACATAGCTAACCCATTGGGATGAGAAGTATCCCGGCGAATCCGCCCCACAAAAACCCCATCTTTCCCTGCCGCCGCCCAGGGTTGGGGATAGAGGCTAGCACTGACATCATCTATCACCTCGATCCCGGGAGCCTGGCTGAGGATACGCCTCGCCTCATTGGGAGAAATAGGTTGAGAGAATTCCACATGGACTGCTTCGCTATGCCCAATATATACTGGTACTCGCACACAGGTAGCCGAAATGGCCAAATCTGAGGCGTGCATGATCTTCCGCGCCTCTTCCGCCAGCTTCCTCTCCTCCTTAGTATAGCCATCATCAAGGAACACATCGATCTCGGGCAGGAGGTTGAAGGCAATTTGGTGGGGATAGACCTGGGGGGTAGTTCCTTTCCCATCAAGAATGAGATTGGTTTGATAGGTCAACTCCTCCACAGCAGCTGTTCCTGTTCCCGATACAGATTGATAGGTGGAAACCACAATCCGCTTAATAGGATTGACTTTATGTAGGGGGTAGAGTACAACTACCATTTGAATAGTAGAACAGTTTGGGTTGGCGATGATGCCCTTATGAGAGAGTATATCTTCAGGATTAATCTCAGGCACCACTAAGGGGACTTCAGGGGTCATCCTAAAGGCAGCACTATTATCAATAACTACCGTCCCTTGCGCAGCAGCTAGGGGAGAAAAGCAGCAGCTAATCTCGGTGCCTGCTGAGAACAGGGCAATATCCACCCGCTCGAAGGACTGAGGGGTAGTTTCCCGCACCTCTATTTCCTGATGATTAAAGAATAGCTTTCTCCCTGCGGAGCGATCCGAGGCATAAAGTTGAATCTCCTCTATAGGGAAATGGCGTTGCTCCAATATTCGGATGAACTCTCTGCCTACTAGCCCGGTTGCCCCCACAATAGCCATGTTGAATCGTTTCATCTTTTTACAAACCTAATAAAGCGTCCAATCCATAGACCAAGCCGTTGAGTTTGATTACCTTTTTGATTGCCAAAAGCACGCCGGGTATATAACATTCTCGGCTAATAGCGTCATGGCGAATGGTAAGTGTCTGCCCCGCTGCTCCCAAGATTACCTGTTGATGGGCAAGAAGCCCGGGCAGGCGCACACTATGAATGGCAATGCCCTCCATTTGGCCTCCCCGAGCACCGCTGAGCATCTCTTTCTGTTCCCCACTATTAAAGAAGGGCTTGCCTCGGGAGTGGAGCATCGCTTTGGCAGTTGCCAAGGCAGTGCCTGAAGGAGCATCCAGCTTTTGTTCATGGTGCATCTCAATGATTTCGGCCCAATCGAAGAACTTTGCTGCTACTTCGGCCAAATGGGTCATTATCACTGCCCCTAAGGCAAAATTGGGGGCTATTACCACCCCCACTCCATTAACCTTGGCTAGTCTATCAATGTCGCTGATATCCGAAGCTGTGAGCCCAGTAGTCCCAATGACTAGATTAACCCTATGCCTAGCAGCGACAGGCACCACAGACCGCGTAGCTTCAGCTACTGTGAAATCCACTAGAACCTCAGGCTTACAGCAGTCAAGGATATATTCTACATCCGATGAAAACGGAACTCCGGTGTCCCCTTGGGGTAGAAGCAGGTGGTCCTCACCTACTTCTCGTTCTACTGCCCCCACTACCTCTAACTCAGGATCGGAGCACAAGGCACGAGTTACCTCTTGCCCCATCCGCCCCAAGATACCATGAACCACTACTCTTATTGGCTCTACCATTGTAAAACATCACCACAAAAGTGTTTATAATCAACTCAGGAAAACCGGTGACTTTCTCACCTCCGCCGAACGAAATTGAAGATTCTCTTAGCCCTGACGGGGATACCTCTTGTTACTCAGGGAAGCATTAGTATCGTGTTGGGATGGCTTCCCAGCAGCAGATGAAGAGTCATTTACCCTTGCCCCCCTACCACCTGACCGAGAAAGCCCCTGAAATACAGCACGCCGAGAGAGACTCATCCTTCCCTGGGGATCTATCTCGGTGACCATGACCATGATCTCATCGCCTACTTTGACTACTTCCTCTACGCGAGGAACTCGATAATCAGCTAGCTCACTAATATGAACTAACCCTCCCTTGCCGGGAAGAATCTCCACCAATGCTCCGTAGCCAAATAGGCGGGTCACTTTTCCGGTGTAGATATTACCCACCTTCACTTCGGCAGTCAAGGCCTCAATCATCTTTATCGCCTTTTGCGCTGCCTCTTCACTCATCGAGCTGATAAACACCGTACCATCATTTTCAACATCTACACTGGCTTTGGTCTGTTCAACGATAGATTTTATCATCTTGCCCCCGGGGCCAATAACACTTCCGATCTTGCTGGGATCAATATGTATCTTGACTATCCGAGGGGCATACTTGCTCAGCTCAAGGCGGTTAGAGGCAATAGTTTGCTGCATTTGGGCCAGGATAGCTAAGCGAGCTTCCCGAGCCTGGCTTAAAGCTTGGGCGATAACTTCACAGCTTAGGCTATTAAGCTTAATATCTAGCTGTACTGCTGTCACCCCAGCAGCACTGCCGGCTATTTTGAAGTCCATATCGCCATAGGCATCCTCCATACCTTCAATGTCGGTGGGCAAAGCAAATTTGCCCTCACCACTGACTAGGCCTATAGCTACCCCGGCCACCGGCGCTTTAATAGGCACCCCAGCATCCATCAACGATAAACTGCTGGCACAAATGGAGGCCATTGAGGTACTACCATTAGAGCTAAGCACCTCAGAGACCAGCCGAATAGTGTACGGGAAATCTTTCTCTCCAGGAATTACCGGGGCTATAGCCCGCTCTACTAAAGCCCCATGCCCGATTTCACGACGTCCGGGGGTGCTGAGGCGTTTCACCTCCCCAGTAGAGAAGGGAGGAAAGTTGTAGTGATGCATAAAGCGCTTGCTCTCCTCCAGACTAAGCCCATCTAGTGGCTGTTCTTCTCCTGCTGAGCCCAAAGTGGTAATAGTTAGAACTTGAGTCTGCCCTCGAGTAAATAGGGCAGAGCCGTGAGTGCGAGGTAGAAGCCCTACTTCAGAGCTAATGGGGCGGATTTCGGTCAAACCACGACCACCAGGGCGGATACCTTCGGCCAAGATTCTGCCTCTTAGTTCTGCCTTCACCTTCGACTCAAACAGAGGAATAATCTCCTGAGGCGAATATCTTTCCCCCAAATTTTTAATTAATTCTTCTTTTAGGGCTGATAGTGCTTCTCTATGTTCAGGTCCCTTCCTAGCCAGTGACTCGGCAATCCTTCCGCCGAGAGTAGCTGAAATGATTGCCTCCAGCTCAGGCTCAACCTCACCATCGGCCTTGTACTCCATTTTAGGCTTGCCACAGGCTTGCTGTAGTTGCTCCTCTAGTTGGATAACCTCTTGATTTGCTTCCTGCCCCAGTTTGAGTGCCGCCAGGATAATTTCCTCCGGCGCTTCTTTAGCCCCTGCTTCTACCATCACTACTGCTTGTGAGGTTGAGACAACCACTAGATCAATGAGACTGTCCTGAAGTTGGCTAAAGGTGGGATTTATCACCAATTCACCATCAAGATAGCCAACGCGAACTGCTCCTACTGGTCCATTGAAAGGAATCTCGGATATGGATAAAGCAGCGGAGGCACTTACAATGGCTAGCGTCTCAGGAGAGTTCTCCTGGTCTGCAGAGAGCACGGTGATCACCACCTGCACCTCGTGGCGAAAACCTTTCGGAAAGAGAGGCCGAAGACAACGATCGGTAAGTCGGCTAGCCAAGATCGCCTCTTGGCTGGGGCGCCCTTCTCTTCTAAGGAATCCTCCAGGGATCTTGCCCGCAGCATAAAGCCTCTCCTCATAGTCCACAGTTAGGGGAAGAAAATCACCTCCCTCCCGCGGCTCTTTGCTAACACAAACGGTAGCCAGGACCACAGTGTCACCATAGCGGACAGTCACTGCACCATTTGCCTGCTCGGCAAGATTCCTTGTCTCGATAATGAATCTCCTTCCCCCAAGCATACCCTCAACTCTATGACTCATAATAAACCAGCCCTCCATACCTTGCGTTACTACTTATTTTCGTAAATTGAGCTCTCTTATAAGAGCACGATACCGCGCCGCATCCTCACGATTTAGATAGGTTAACAACCTTTTTCGTCGCCCCACAAGTTTGAGAAGCCCACGCTGACAGTGATAATCATGACGATGTGCCTTTAAGTGCTCCGTTAGCTCATTTATCCTCTCACTGAGAAGGGCAACTTGCACTTCAGTAGAGCCAGTATCTGTCTGGTGGATTTTAAACCGCTCCAAAATCTCCCCTTTTTTCTCTTTCTCCATTATAGCCCCTTTCCTCTTTACAAATCGAATTATAACATAAATTAAGGGTACCAATCAGCTCAGAGACGAGTAATAGCAATAAAGATGCCCAACCCCAACGCCAATAGATCGTAAAGGCTAAAGTGAAGAGCAAAAGCAACTATCTCAGGAGAGAGATAGATACCACTTACCAAATAACACAAAATCAAGCTAATGCCGGCGATAACTTGTAGGCCTAACCCACGCTTGCGATTAGCCGAGAGGCTGATTACCTCTCCTATAGCATAACCTGCCCCGGCGGCTAAAAGAAGATTGAAGTAGAAGAAGGGGAGAATTTGCCATAACATTCCCCATACAACTCCAATGGCCAAAGCCATCCCTAGCCCCACTCCAGCGGCTTTAAGGAATTGAGGGAGGGCAACTTCATAAGTGGGCAAGCACCTCAAGTTAGCACACTCATGACACCGAGCCCCCACCGGGGTTTGCACCAAGCATTGAGGACAAATAAGCTTGCCGCACTTCCCACAGCTCAGGTTAGTTTCTACCCCAGGATGTGTAGCGCATCTCATTTTAATTAGGTGTAAATACAGAGCCCCGCCAATCTAGCCACCTCTGTGAGAGCAAAACATAGTGCAGACTTGCGTCGACCGTTTTTTCTTAGGTTTATATCACCTCCTTGGCTCTGTTTTTGGCTATGGACCAGCCTCCTGTTCGTCGAGGCATAGCCTCCACATAATAATCTTCTGGGCCTGTGAAGTGCACTATGCTTTCATATTATCTTCTTCTCACTTTGCCCGGGGGAACGGGGTGGAATGAAAACCACCTTTATAGAGTAGTAGTTATTTGGAGGGGTGAGCTTTTTGATAAAATCTTAAGCTTCCCGAGTAGCTGGTTGTTTTATCTCTGTGGCAATACACCCACCAGAAAGGGTAGTAGACTTCCCTTTCTCCGCAAAATAGAAGTACTCCCCTGCCATGTTCCGCCAAGACAATGCGACCAGGGTCGATTAAGGGATGGCTAGCCAGAAGATCCAACTAACAGATCTGCCATCCCATGCTTAGCAAGACTAAGGAGTTGCTCTATGCATTCAAAGGGGACATTCGCCCCACCTATTGGTGTCTCATCATTCCCTTCTATCCCGTGAAAGTCGCTCCCCCCACAAGCAATAAGCCTATATTTATGGGCCAGTGAGGCAAGGTATTTTACCACCTTAGGGGCGTAGCCATCATAATATACCTCAATGCCCACCAGCCCCACCCTTTGGAGCTGGGAGAGAGCCTGTTCCAGATGGTTAATATTTGCCGGGTGGGCTAGTACTGGTAAACCGCCTGATTTGGTCACCAGCTTTACCGCCTGGACTGGTGTTATCCTCTCCCGCTCGACATAGGCCGCCCCCCCCCGACCAATGTACTTAAGAAAGGCTTCCTTAACCGAAAGGACATAGCCTCGCTTCACCATTGCCTGGGCAATATGAGGGCGCCCCATTGAGCCTCCTCCAGCTAATTCTTGGACATGCTCCCAATCGATATAGATACCCAAATTGGCTAACTTTTCCACCATTTTTTGAGCTCGAGTTCGTCGCGAGTTGCGCAACTTTTGTAAAGTGTTTACCAGCTCAAGATCATGGTAATCAATAAAATAACCTAAAATATGTATCTCATCCTCAAGTGTGTTGGCACTAAGCTCTACACCGGGAATAACTTTAAGGGAGGGGAAATCCTTTGCCGCCAGCAAGGCAGGGGCAATTCCCTCTACAGAGTCATGATCGGTAATAGCCATGATGCCTAACCCTGAGCTCGCCGCGAGGCAAACAAGCGCCTCAGGGCTGAAGCGACCATCTGAAGCGGTGCTATGAAGGTGTAAGTCTACTTTCACTGTTTAGTCTACCTCCCTGTCGATGCGGTCGATGCTTATTGCCTTGCCGCTGGGGGCTATTTCTATCAGCACCGAATTGAATAACGTCCTTCCCCTCCCCACAATTAGGCGATGTGGTAGCTGAGTGAGAAAGCTATGAACTACTGCTTCAGAATCATCCCCGATCACGGAATCAATTGGCCCAACCATACCTATGTCGGTGATAAAGGCCGTGCCCTGAGGTAGAACCCGGGCATCAATGGTTCCCACATGGGTATGAGTCCCCACTAGAGCGCTAACTCGCCCATCAAGGTAGTGTCCCATAGCGTTCTTCTCTGAAGTCGCCTCGGCATGGAAATCGACGATAATGATGGGGGGCTTATTCTCAATTTCCTCAAGTAACCGATCTACAGCTCGAAAGGGACAATCAGCTTGGCCCATAAAAATACGCCCTACCAGATTGAGGATGAGCATCCCCTTTTTAATCAGATAGCCTCGCCCCGGGGCATAAGGGGAGTAATTCAGGGGGCGCAGAATAGGTAACTCGCCATCAAGATAGGGAATAATCTCCTTTCGAGCCCAAATATGATTCCCTGAGGTCAGCACTTCGACACCGCAGTTGAGGATCTCCTCGGCTGTTTGTGGGGTTAGCCCCTTCCCCCCAGCAGCATTTTCGCCATTGGCGATAACCATACCCAGCCCCAGTTCACTGCGCAGGCCCGGCAGCAAGTTTTGCACTGCTTGTCTGCCCGGACGGCCAATTACATCGCCAATCATTAAAATCCGCAAATAACTTCCCCGTAGGAATAGGGCTGGTTACTTCGTGTAGCCTACTGCTCTTGTCTCCCTGATGATAGTGACCTTTATCTGCCCTGGATAGCTCAGGCCTTCCTCTATCTTTTGGGCGATATTCTGAGCGAGTCTAATTGCTACGAGGTCATCTACTTCATCCGGTTTGACTAAAACGCGAATCTCCCTACCAGCATAGACAGCATAGGATTTTTCCACCCCCGGAAAGCTGTTAGCTATGGACTCTAATGTCCCTAAGCGCTTAAGATAATGCTCCAGGGATTCACTTCTTGCTCCAGGCCTTGCGGCACTGATAGCATCAGCAGTGGAAACAATAACCCCCTCTAAACTAGCAGCGTCGGCATCGCTGTGGTGTTCGGCAACAGCTTTAACTACCTCCGGTGACTTCTCCCACCGCTCAATGAGCTGAGCGCCAATGAGGGCGTGAGGACCATCGATCTCAAAATCCACCCCCTTACCGATGTCATGGAGCAGCCCTGCTTTCTTAGCAATACTAACCTTAGCCCCCAACTCAGCAGCAATCATGCCAGCTAAGAGGGCGACCTCAATACTATGCATCAGCACATTCTGCCCGTAACTGGTACGATACTTGAGGCGTCCTAGTAACTTAATAAGTTCGGGATGTAATCCTTGCACTCCCACCTTATACGCTGCTTGCTCCCCTTCATGCCGAATTGTAGTCTCTACTTCCGCCCTTGCCTTTTGCACCTCCTCTTCGATACGAGCAGGATGAATCCTGCCATCAAGAATTAGCCTGCTCAGGGAAAGTCGAGCAATTTCCCGACGCACTGGGTCAAAGCAGGAAAGGCTTACTACCTCAGGAGTATCGTCGATGATCAATTCCACTCCGGTAGCATGCTCCAAGGCCCTAATATTGCGCCCCTCGCGGCCAATGAGGCGCCCCTTCATCTCATCACTAGGCAGGGAAACCACAGAGACTGTAGCCTCAGCTACAACATCGGTAGCACAGCGCTGCATAGCTAAAACTAAGATTTGCCTGGCTCTCTCTTCAGCTTCCTCTTTCACTCGATTTTCCATCTCCCGAATGCGCCGGCTTGCCTCCTCACCGATCTCACCCTCCATCCTCTGAATTAAAACTTCCTTTGCCTCTGCAGAGGACATGACAGCAATTAACTCCAGTTGCTTCTCTTCCTTCTGTTTCAACTCCTTCACCCGGGTGCGAACATTCTCCACCTCTTTCTCCTTGGCGGAGAGATTATACTCACGACGCTCGATAGCTTCAAACCGCCGTGCTAAGCTTTCTTCCCTTTGGGCAAGGTGTCTCTCCTCATGCTGAATTTCACTACGACGCCCACGATACTCAGCTTCTGCCGCCGCCTTGATTTTGAGAGCCTCCTCCTTTGTTTCTAGAAGGATCTCCTTTTGCGTGTTATTGGCCTCAGCGATGAGCTCTTGAGCTTTCCCCCGGGCCACAGCAAGCTTCCGACCAGCTATCATCCGACTAGCAAAGAGCGCTATTACACCCCCCAAAATAAGACAAGCCAAACCAAGGATTAAATCAATAAACATTCCCTCCTCTCTTTCTATACTGCCAGGATGGGGGTGAACTAAATGCCTCTACTAACAATTTACCCTGGTTAAAGCTTAATGTCAAACCGCTGCGCCGCCCTGGTTGGCAAAATACTACCTTTCGAGATAAAATCTACCTTGGGGCAAGGAATGGATAAAGAAGTACTCGCTGAAATCGCCTTAACTGAAAATGAATACCAGCTCATCCTAGAGCAGCTAGGAAGGGAGCCGAATATTGTGGAACTGGGAATGTTTGGAGCACTATGGAGTGAGCACTGCGGCTACAAGCACTCTAAGTCCTTGCTTAAACTCTTCCCTACCACGGGCAAAGAGGTATTGATCAGCATTGTTGAGGAGAATGCAGGCGCAGCAGATATAGGTGATGGGCTCTGCGTAGTAATGAAGATGGAATCTCACAATCATCCTTCAGCTATAGAGCCATTTCAAGGAGCAGCTACCGGTGTAGGGGGTATTGTTAGAGATATTTTTACCATGGGAGCAAGACCTGTAGCTCTACTTAACTCACTGCGTTTTGGCTACCTGAATAGTCTGCGAAACCGGTATCTTTTCGATGGTGTAGTCGGAGGGATTGCAGCTTATGGCAATTGCTTAGGCATCCCTGATGTTGGCGGTGAGGTATTTTTCTCACCATCATATTCAGCCAACCCGGTGGTCAATGTCATGTGTATCGGCCTTGTCCAAATAGAGGAACTGGTTAAGGCTCAGGGCAAACCAGGCGATATTCTGATGCTGGCCGGTGCCGACACTGGGCGAGATGGGCTCCATGGCGCTTCAGGATTAGCCTCACGAACCTTCGAGCAGGAACGGGAACTGAGGTCTACTATCCAGGTAGGTAACCCTTTTTTGGAGAAATCGCTTATCGAGGCGTGCCTCGAGTTAGCCAACACAGATTGGGTGGGGGGGATTCAGGATCTGGGAGCTGCTGGGCTCACTTCCGCGGCTATAGAGACTGCAGCAAGATCAAGAAGTGGCGTCCAGATCAATGTGCTCAAAGTCCCCCGCCGCGAGGGGGGGATGACCCCTTATGAAGTTATGCTCTCTGAATCTCAGGAACGGATGTTAATCATGGTAAACAAAGGCTGCGCTGATAAAGTAGACTCACTCTTCAAGCGCTGGGATCTTGGTTGTGACATCATTGGCTCCCTTACCGATGATGGTATGGTCCGGGTGACAGAGGGAGAGAAGCTGGTAGCTGAGGTCCCCATCGAACTTCTTACCACCCCCCCTTTATACCAAACCCCGTGTAGGAAACCAGCTTGGCTTCGCCACATCCAGAATTTCAACTTTGATACTATCCCCGATCTACCCCCCAGGGGGTGCAACTCTGTGCTCATGAAGCTCCTTTGCTCCCCTAATATCGCCTCTAAGCAGTGGATTTATCGCCAGTATGATCATCAGGTGCAAATCAACACTGTAATCCCCCCCGGTGGTGATGCTGCACTATTGCGCATTAAAGGTAACCAAAAAGGCATCGCCTTAACCACTGATGGCAATGGGCGGTATTGTTACCTCTGCCCATTTAGCGGAGGGGCTATTGCCGTAGCTGAGGCAGCCCGCAACTTGGTTTGTACCGGTGCAAAGCCTATAGCTATTACCGATTGTCTCAACTTTGGTAACCCGGAAAAGCCCGAAATTTATTACCAGCTTAAGGAGTGTATTAGAGGTATGGCCAAGGCGTGTCGAGTGCTTGGCATCCCGGTTATCAGTGGTAACGTCAGCCTTTATAATGAAACTAAAGGTGAGGCTATTTATCCTACCCCGGTAGTAGGTATGATGGGGTTGGTTGAGAACATAGCTCAGCGATGTAGCATGGAATTTAAGCACCAGGGTGACCTAGTGTTTCTATTAGGAGGGGATGAAGATGAGACTCGAGGGCTGGGGGGAAGCGAATACCTAGCGGCGGTACATGGCATAGTGGCGGGGAAGCCATCGATCAACCTCGATTTGGAGAAGCGGGTGCAGCAATGTTGCCTTAGTCTAGTAAAGCAAGGTTTAGTTAACTCAGCCCATGACTGCTCTGATGGGGGTGTGGCGGTAACTTTAGCTGAGTGTTGCCTTGAAGGAAGCATTGGCTTTGCGGGAAGCTGGGAACTTGGAGAAAGAGTGGATGCCAATCTTTTTGGCGAGTTTCAGTCACAGATCATAGTCTCGGTTGCCCCCGAGAAGATGCCTCAACTTGAGGAGATCACCACTAAATATAGAGTTCCTCTCCAAAGGCTAGGGGCTGTAGGTGGCAAGCGCTTGGTTATTGAAGGGCTTATAGACTTGCCCCTGGAGCAAATAGACCAGGGGTGGCGGAATGGCCTGGAACAAGCATTAAATAGTTTATGAGGAGGTGGAGATGAATGAGTTGGAATATTTGTTTATACCAATAAGGATAGGCGATATGGAGCTTAAGAACAGAATTGTGATGGCACCTATGGGCACAGGTTTCGCTGCTGAAGATGGTTCGGTGACTCAGCAGCTGATCGATTATTATGTGGAGAGAGCCAAAGGTGGAGTAGGTTTAATAATTGTCGAAGCCTGTTGCATCGATGCCCCCGAAGGGAGGGCTGGCTTTTCTGAACTAATCGTGGACAATGATAAGTATATTCCCGGGCTAAGCAGGTTAGTAGATGCCATTCATGCCCAAGGAGCCAAGGTATTACTTCAACTGGCTCACGCTGGGAGATATGGTTACTCTCGCTGGACCGGGATACAGCCGGTAGCTCCTTCCCCCATCCCTTCCCGCTATACCAAGGAAATGCCCAGAGAATTGAGTACTGCCGAGGTTGAAGCTATCATAGAGAAGTTTGCCCAGGGAGCTAGAAGGGCAAAAGAGGCGGGGTTTGATGGGGTGGAACTGATGGGCTCTACCGGCTATTTAATCAGTCAATTTATGTCCTCCCTCACCAATAAAAGAACCGATAGATTTGGCGGTGATACCTCATCGCGGGCAACCTTTGTGGTTGAAATCATCCACAGCATCAGGGAAAAAGTAGGCTTCCCCATCTGCTGCAAGTTTAGTGTTGATGAATACCTACCTGGGGGTAATACTGTTGAGGATTCAAAGATTATCGCTCGCCGAATGGGGCAGGCAGGAGTGAGCATGCTCCATGCCTGGGCAGGTTGGCATGAATCCCCTGAACCGATGCTGCCCATGTCAGTAAAGCGAGGAGCTTTCGTCCCTCTAGCCGAAGCCATCAAGGGGGTGGCCAGTGTGCCAGTAATCGCCGTGGGCAGGATCAATGACCCCAGGCTTGCCGCCCAGATTATCAAAGATAAAAGAGCTGATCTGGTAGCCATGGGCAGACCACTTTTAGCTGATCCCTACCTCCCCAAGAAGGCCGCCGCAGGGGATTTGGCCGATATAAGAATGTGTATTGCTTGCTGTCGCTGCTTTGATGTTCTCATGGAGGCGATGAGAAGGGGGAAAGGTGAGCAGAGCCTGGTTTGTGCCCTGAATGCCGAACTGGGGAGAGAAGGTGAAAAGGGATTACAAACCACCTCGCTAGCCAAGAAGGTTCTCATTGTCGGCGGTGGTCCGGCGGGAATGGAAGCAGCCCGAGTTTGCGCCATTCGAGGGCATAAGGTAACTCTGTGGGATAAAAGTGACCGGCTGGGGGGAAAGCTGATATTGGCCCAAGTTCCCCCTTACAAAGAGGAGATCAGTAATTTGATTTCTTATTTAAGCTATCAAATGCAGAAACTAGGGGTCGGAGTGGAGTTGAATAAAGAAGTCACCCCCCAATCCGTCTTGGATGAGAAGGCTGATGAGGTAATCATTGCCACTGGCGCCTCGCCTCTAATCCCCGACATTTCTGGCGTGGAGAAAGGGATGGTCATCTCTGCTTTAGATGTTCTCCGTGGTGAAGATGGAGTTGGTGAGAAAGTGGTAGTTATTGGTGGCGGAATGGTTGGCTGTGAGACGGGGGAATTTCTGGCCAGCAAGGGCAAAAAGGTGACCATACTGGCCAGGCGTGAAAGGATAGGCCAGGATATCGGGCCCACTACCCGATGGGTGGTGCTAAAAAGGCTCTATGAGAGTGGAATTGAGATATCGACCTCAACCCAGGTTGAAAGTATCGCCGACGATGGGATAATCGTGAACAAAGATGGAGAAACAAGGAAGATTGAGGCGGATTCGGTAGTACTTGCCAGGGGTTTGGTACCCGATCAGAAGCTATGGGAGGCATTAAAAGACAAGCTTCCTCAATTGCATCTAATCGGTGATTGCTTCCAAGTGAACAAAATATTAGAGGCAATTCACAGGGGGTGGGAAGTTGGCTGCAAAGTATAAACCTCAATCGATAGCTTAGCACTCCGAGGCTAGAGGTAGGCTAAAGGTAAAGGTGGAGCCTTTGCCCAGGGTGCTTGTAGCCCAAATATTACCTTGGTGACTTTGAATGATGTGTTTGGAGATAGCCAGGCCTAGACCAGTGCCTTCACCTGCCCTCACCTTATCAACCTTGTAGAAGCGCTCAAAGATATGTGGCACATCTTCAGCAGGGATGCCTCTTCCCGTATCAGTCACCGAGACAGTTATAGTCTCACCATCTTGTTCAGCTTTAAGGCTGATCTGGCCACCAGGAGAAGTGAACTTGATGGCGTTATGCAGCAGATTGACAATCACCTGCTCTATTCGTTCCTCATCGGCCAGCACCCGAGGCAATCCCGCTGGGGCATTGATGGTCAACTCCAGGCCAGCTCTATCAGCTTGGATTTGAAGCCTTTCGACAACTTGTCCCATCAACTGGACTATATCTTGGGGCTCCATATTCATAGTAGCCTGCCCCGATTCAATACGGGAGAGTTCCTCTAGCTCTTGCAGTAATCGACTTAACCTATCTGTCTCCACATTTGCTCTCTCCAAGAAAATTTTGGTTGCCAGAGGATCTTCTATAGCCCCCTCTTGGAGCGTCTCTATTAATCCCTTGATGGAGGTTAACGGGGTACGCAGTTCATGAGAGATGTTGGCCATGAAATCACGCCGCATCCTCTCTAATCTCCGCAACTCTGTCAAATCCTGCAGCACTACCAGCCCACCTGTTGGCTCATCGCCCACCATGGAGGTAACCCTTACTCTAAAAGATCGTCTATTATCCGTCCCTATGTCCAGCAATTTGGTCTGTGGTTCTCCTGTTTTTAGGCAGTGGGATAAAAGCTCGGTCAGCTCATAGTCGCCTACCACTTCAATAAAAGGGCGCCCTATTGCCTTGCCTCCAGGAAGCTGGAGCAACCTTTCTGCTGCCGGGTTAAGTAGATCCACAATGCCCTGGCTATTGGTAATGATGACACCATCGTCCATACAAGATAAGGCAATTGCCTTTTCCTGCTCTTTACTACTGATAAGCTTCGTCATCTCCCTAATATTGATGACCATCTGATCAAATTCCCACATAAGCTGGCCAATTTCATCAGAGGAAGTGGTTTCGACTCTGTGGTCAAGTTTCCCCTCGGCTATTCTGCAGCACATTTGAGTGAGCTTCCCAATTGGCTGGGTAATGCCCCTAGCTAAGAGGAAAGCTAACATTATAGCTAGAGAAGCAGTAGCAGCCATAACCAGAGCTAAGCTAAGGGTGAAAACTCCTGAAAGAAGGCAAAATCCCCCCCACGAGGCCAGAATGAGCAATAGATATAAGGTGGCTATTCGCCATTTGATAGACATCTTTACCCTTCAAGCCTATAGCCAACACCGCGCACAGTTAATAGCCGGCAGGGGGAGCCAGGGTCAACCTCAATTTTCTCCCGTAGCCAGCGGATATGAACGTCTACAGTTCGGGTATCACCTACGTAGTCATATCCCCAAACCTTTTCCAAAAGTTGCTCCCGAGTAAAAGCCCGGCCTCGATTCCTTGCCAAGAAGGCAAGCAAGTCAAACTCTTTAGGTTTCAGGATGAGCAGAGAGTCCCCAAGCTTAACTTGGTGGCGAGTGAAATCTACCTCTAGATCGCCCAATTTGAGTGAGCGGGGGGGCTCCCCTAAGAGGTCTCGCTGGATTATCTCAGCGCGGCGAAGCATTGCCCGAATACGAGCCAGGAGTTCCCGCAAGTTGAATGGCTTAGTCATATAATCGTCAGCCCCCAGTTCCAAGCCCATTATCTTATCGGCTTCTCCCACTTTAGCAGTAAGCATCAACATAGGCGTGTCCATCTCCTTACGTAAGATGCGACAAACCTCAAAGCCATCCAAATCTGGCAGCATAATGTCCAAAACAATCAGATCTGGCTCCTCTTGGCGAGCCACTTCTAAAGCCTGAACTCCACCAGTGGCGGCAAGCACCTTATAACCCTCCTTAGAAAGGTTATAGCGAAGCACCTCAAGCAATGTTTGATCATCTTCAACAACAAGTATCTTCTTCAATTAGTCACCCTTACCATCATGCCTATTTAGTACCCCCTGAAAAATTCCCTTTTTCAGGGGTAATTATTTAGGGGCTAAGATCAACTTGCTGCGATGAATAGAATCGGGCCAATCGGAAAACCCGAGGGCAGCACTGACCTGCTCCGGCCTCCCGGCACCGTGACTGTCGCAACACAAGCGCATACCTAAGATGCACCTTGCGTCATGCCACTCCACAAGCCATAAATCCTTGATCAAAGCTCGGAGGTCATAACGGCGAGGGCCAGTATCCCTCATATGTTGCCAGGGCAAATGCTTAGTCTGAAGCAGAGAGGAAATTGCCGATTGAACTTGCTCTTTATCTTTGGTTGTCTTCACCCCAACGCGATATTCAGCATAGCGAAGCTGTGACGGAAGTGAAGCAGCCCTCCAAGCTACTTCTTGCACCTCAAATATCTCAATACCCCAAGGTAATTGTTGACTTGCCGCTCGGATAAAGGAATAGGGAGGGATTCGCTTTTTCATCCACACATCCATAAGCTCAGCCTCGCTGGTCACCCCTAGGGCAAGTGGTGAGGCAAATGAAATCCTGGGATGAGGAGTAAATCCCTCAGAGTAGGCCAGAGGGAGCATTGAGCGGCGTAATATCTTCTCCCACAAACGCACCATATCGAGATGGGAGATATATTTTATCTCTTCACCTCGAGAAAACTTGACCCGTAGCCGCTGCATCTTTCTTTAATTCTATCACATCTTCAACTGGCTACCCAGCTTGCCAGCCTCCAGAAGGTTGCCTTGTTCAATAACTACCGTTATAGTTTATTTTCTGGTAAATTCATCGAAGGGAGGATTGCTAAACCTGATAATGCCCAGTCGACACCAGGGCACCTCAGTCCCCAACATTGCTGGAGAGATCATCAGCTCTCGGGCAAAGTATGTATTTTTGGTAGTGGTGTGGATTACCCTAGTGTTGGTGATCGCGGTATTTGGAACCGTTTCCAGTGTAACCTTGCGGACGACACCTCAGATTGTCATTCCCACTTTGATGCAGGGATTATCTGTCAATCTACTTCTTGTTTGCTGGACCGATAGTGGGATACCTTTGGCACTGGGTTGGGAAACCTGCTCACTTCCCTGAGCATCCCCCTGGCGATTGGGTCGCTCGTGGGCATATTGATGCTGGGGCAGTTCGTCATCACCTCGCTTGATACCTGCACCAGGTTGACCAGATTCGCCTGGGTGGAGATAGTGGGAGAGAAGATTCCTTTGCTAGGGAATAGGCTCATTGCCACTATCATTCCTATAGCTATAGCGTTCTATTTGGGATGGACAGGAAGCTACACCCTATTTGGCCCATGTTTGCCACGGCTAATCAGCTAGTTGCCGCCCTAGCGTTACTCACCATATCGGTATGGCTGCTGGGGACAAAGAGGCCAGCCAAATACACACTGATTCCATGCATTGTTATGTTATGTATAACGCTAGGGGCTCTGCTGTATGAAATACCAGCCTTCTTCATGGGAGGCCAATACCTGCTGAGCGCTATCGCCATCATGCTTCTGGTACTAGCTGGGTTTATCCTCCAGGAAGCGAGGAAGGCTTGGCACAAGCTTTACTAATTTGCCAAAAATGCTAAAATAATCTTGAAGGATCAAATGACTAAAGTTAGATACATCCTCATTTCTATGGTTATAATAATGGGGTTATTGGCTAGCACAGGGTGTTCTATTTCTTCTAAACAGGTGTCTAGCCCACCACCCACTGAGATCAGTTCAGAGAATATCCCCAGTGAGCCGATTGAGCCCAATTGGGAACCAGTCTATGTAGAGACCGAGGCTGGCCTAGAGTTACCCCATGGTTCCAATTTTGAAGTAGTGCAAAAGGTAGCACCAACAGTAGTGTCTATTTTTACTGAAACTATGACCTATGACCTCTTTTTGCAACCCTATCCTCAGCAAGGCGCCGGAACAGGGGTAATCATAGACCCCAAAGGCTACATAGTAACCAATAACCATGTAGTTGAAGGTGCCGATAAAATAGAGGTTATTCTCAGAGATGGGCGTATCTTCGAAGCTGTGGATGTAGTTCGCGATCCTCCTGGTGACCTAGCGGTGATAAAAATTGAGGCGGAGGATCTTCCTACAGCCCATTTTCTGGAAAATTCCCTTGAGCAGCTTAGGGTAGGCGATGAAGTAATCGCTATCGGCAATGCCTTGGCCTTACCGGGAGGCCCTACAGTGACCAAGGGGATAATTAGCTATCTAGGGCGCACTATTCAAGTACAAACATCCTATCGAACCATCACGCTTCGTGATCTTATTCAAACTGATGCGGCTATCAACCCGGGAAATAGTGGCGGGCCACTGGTAAATATGGCCGGGCAAGTAGTAGGGATTAGCACTGCTATAGCTCAAGCAGAAAATATTGGCTTTGCCATAAGCAACGATACTCTACTCCCACTAATTCGAGAGCTAGTGGCAAAGGGGCATGTAGCTCACCCCTGGCTCGGAGTGGAAATGACTGACCTAAGCCAGACGATCAAATCCCGCTACCGCCTTGAAGTTGACACAGGAGTATTCATCACTAAGGTGACTAAAGGCAGCCCGGCACAGCAGGCAAGGTTAGAGGCAGGTGATGTCATTATCAGCTTCGCTGGGCAAGGGGTAACCATAGCCCTTGAGCTGCAGCAGATAATACAAAATTGCCAAGTTGGGGAGAGGGTGGAAATTGTTTTCTACCGTGGCAAGGAAAAGCGAGCAACTTGGGCCACTTTGGCCCAAATGCCATAACTAATCTAGCCGTTTTATCCCCAGCCATATGTGGTGACCATTAATGTGATGCTCTTCAGTATATAGCCCCCCGGCAAGTCTTTCCAGGATTAGTTCCCGAGAAAGCGTCTCCTGCTTAATATAAGCGGTAAAGCTTGTCATTATGCGCTGTAGAGGTATCTCCGCTTGATAATAGGTCACGATGTAGTCAGCAATATCAAAGCCAGCGTTGCGACGCATTGTCTGAAGCCGATGCACCACCTCTCGTGCTATTCCCTCATCTGCCAGCTCGGGCGGAATATCGGTGGTAACTGCCACTAGGTAGTCGCCATCCGTAGCCACCGAATAGCCAGGTTTGCCAATTACCTCGGCCTCATTCTCCATAAACTCCAAATTCTTCACATTAAGCTCCTCCATCACCTGGGAGGAAAGCCGCATCATCCCTTCTCTTTCTGCGATTGCTCTTGTCTTAACCACTACCTTAGCTAAAGGCTGACGTATCTTGATGCCCACCTTGCTTCTAGCTGCTCTCCCCAAACTTGACACTTTCATAGCTAAGCGGGTAGCGGCGGAAAGTGGCTCATCAACCTTTGACAGCTCTGCTATTGGAAAGTCGCTGAGGTGTACGCTCTCGGGGGCTTCAGGATAGACAGAGCACACTAGATTCTGATAGAGCTCTTCAGCAATAAAGGGGGTGAAAGGAGCCAGGAGCTTGGCTAAGGTAACCAAACATTGATAAAGGGTGAAATAAGCCGCCAGCTTATCGGCATCATTCTCACTCTTCCAAAATCTGCGGCGGCTTCTCCTTACATACCAGTTGGAAAGGTAGTCTACAAATTCCTCAATCCTTCGCCCTGCTCTGGTAGGGTCATAGTTATCCATTGACGAAGTTACCTCGGCAATGAGCTGATTAAGCTCAGAGAGAATCCACCTGTCAAGCTCGGAGCTATATTGGGGGGCATCTTGTGAGCTGGGATCAAAGCAGTCGATATTGGCGTAGATAACAAAGAAGGAGTAGACATTCCATAAAGTCGATAGGAGTTTTCGCCTCACCTCGGTTACTTGGTCGGGATAAAAGCGTCTCACATTGCCCGCTGGTGAGGAGGTAAGCAGATACCAGCGTAGGGCATCTGCCCCCTGACCTTGGAGGATTGTCCAGGGGTCAATCACATTCCCTTTGGCCTTGCTCATTTTCTCACCACGGGCATCGAGGACATGTCCCAGGCAGATAACGTTCTTGAAGCAAGGACGATCAAAGAGCAAAGTAGATAGGGCATGTAAGGTATAAAACCAGCCCCTTGTTTGGTCAGCAGCCTCACAAATATAATCAGCGGGGAATCTTTGCTCGAAAAGCTCTTGGTTTTCAAAGGGATAATGCCATTGGGCTGCAGGCATAGCTCCGGAGTCAAACCAAGCATCAAAGACTTCCCCTATATGATGCATCCTGCCTTCACAGTGGGGGCAAGAGAAGGTTATTTGGTCTACATAAGGGCGATGGAGATCTAGAGATTCTTCGACCCCGGCAATATCGGGTTTATTTCTTAGTTCCTTGATGCTGCCGATACACTCCACATGTTCATAGAATTTGTCGCACCGCCAAATATTAACTGGTGTCCCCCAGTAGCGCTCCCGAGATAAAGCCCAGTCCACATTGTTCTTTAGCCAATCGCCAAAGCGGCCATACTTTATGTGCTCAGGATACCAATTGATCTCGCTATTGGCGGCAATAAGTCTATCTTTTACCGCGGTGGTCTTGATGTACCAAGTTCGCTTGGCATAGTAGAGGAGAGGCGTCTCGCAACGCCAACAGAAGGGGTAAGTATGGTGAATTTTGCCACTGCGATAAAGTAACCCCCTCAACTTTAGATCGTGGATTATGAGGGGATCAGCCTGTTTGGCAAATCTCCCCCCAAAAGGCCAAATCCCCTCACTAAGGCAACCTTTCAAGTCCACCGGCTGGATAAAGAATAGCTCCTCTTTTTTACCTACTTCGAAGTCCACTTCACCGAAAGCAGGGGCGATATGCACAATGCCGCTGCCCTCCTCCATAGAGATAAAATCCCCCCCGATTACCGGATAGGTTAGCCTCTCTGGTGGCTTGGTGAAGACAAGGTGAGCCTCTCCATAGACATCTCTCTCAAACCGCTGCACATTCACCCCTGCCTGGTAGGGATCATATAAAGGCTCATATCTTAGCCCTACCAGCTCAGATCCAGGAATAGTAGCTATTAGCTGACAGTCATCAACGATGATGCTATCAACTAACGACTTGGCTAAGATTAATCTCTCCCCAGCTTTGCCATGCTCAGAAGTCGTTACAAGTTCAATCAAAGCATATTCAGCATCCTCGGCTACCGCCAAGGCGACATTGCCGGGAAGAGTCCACGGAGTAGTAGTCCAAGCAAGCAGGAAGGTACAAGACTCAGGGGAAGAAAGCGGGGGTGAAACGAGCTTAAACTTTACCTCAACTGAGGGATCCTCAGCATCATCCCGGTAGCCTAAAGCTACCTCATGGGAGCTAAGAGAAGTGCCGCAGCGAGGACAGTGTGGAGTCACTTTATAGCCTTGATAGATCAAACCTTTGCCCCATAATTGCTTAATTATCCACCAGCAGGATTCAATATAGTCATTATCGAAAGTGATATAGGGATGCTCCAAATCTATCCAGAAGCCGATACGCTCAGTAAGCTCTTCCCATTCTTTGATATAGTGGAGGGCACTTTCACGGCAGTGAGCGTTGAAACGCTCCACCCCGTATTCTTCGATCTGAGTTTTGGCGCTAAATCCCAGCTCTTTCTCCACCGCCAGTTCGACAGGCAAACCATGAGTATCCCAGCCTGCGCGGCGCGGGGCATAGAAGCCCCGCATTGTCTTGTAGCGAGGGATTACATCCTTAAATACCCGAGCTAGGATATGATGAATCCCCGGGCTACCACTGGCCGTTGGCGGCCCATCATAAAGGATAAACTGAGGGGCACCCTGGCGAGATTGGATGCTCTTGGCAAAGATACCTCTGTCTTTCCACAGGCACAGGATATCCTGTTCCATTTGTGGCAGGTTCACTTTGCTACTCACTGACTTAAACATAACTCTTCCTTCAGCCAAAGCAACAAATCCCATCCTTCGGGATGGGATTTGTTGCTGCTCTATTACCACTTCCTCAAGTCAAAACGCTACCTGATTTGCTATTTCCCTTTAAACACCGGCTTCCTCTTTTCCTCAAAGGCATTTATCCCTTCTATTACATCCTCAGAGGTGAAATGGTGGAGAATAGCGCCGATTTCTAACTCCAAAGCAGTGGCCAAATCAGTTTGCATCCCTCGATTCACCGCCGCTTTCATAGCTTTGGTGGCCAAAGGGCTTTTCTCAGCCAGCTTTATTGCCATCTCGTCTACTGCTTCCTCCAGTTTCTCAGCCGGCACAACTCGATTCACCAGCCCAATCCTCTCTGCCTCTTGGGGAGACACCCAATCACCACTGAACAGGAGCTCCTTTGCCTTCCTTATCCCTACCAGTCGAGGTAGCCGCTGCGTTCCTCCTCCGCCAGGCATCAGCCCAAAGTTGGCATGCTGATCCCCGAGACGAGCCTCTTCCGAGGCGATGGCTATATCACAAGCTTCCACTAACTCCAACCCCCCCGCTAAAGCGAAACCATTTATCGCTGCTATCACCGGCTTGCTTAGATTTTCAATAGCATTATACGCTTTATGCCACAGCCGCAGGAATTCAGCCATTTGATGGGGATCCTCTAAAGCCCCTTTGGTGTACTTCAAATCTGCCCCTGCAGAGAAAGCTCTCCCCTTGCCGCTGATAACCACTACTTTTATCGCCTCATCTTCTTCAATATCCTCTGCCGCGGCATACAACTCCTCAACCATAGTCTTGTTTACCGCGTTTAATGCTTCCGGGCGATTCAAGATGATTTTAGCTATACCCTCTTTCTTTTCCAAGATAATGGTAGTAAAATCCATCGTTTTATCACCTTTTGATATCTTCATTGGAAAACCTACACTCCCCTACCCCAAAGCTCGATCGCCGCCGAAAAGCAAAGTTTTTCAGCGATCTCTATAATCCCACTTTACTGTACCTGCCTTGCTGATACACTTCGGAGGAAAAGGAGTCGCCGGGGAAGTAGGTAGCGCTCTTGCCGTATCTAGTGGGGCTATATTCCTCAAGTTTGAGTGCCTTCCTCTTAGTATCAATATAAGCTAGTGCCTTGTCTATGATCTTATGCCAGTCGGGCTCAAACTCCAGCCCTGCTCCCACCATCTGGGTCCAGCCTTCATTAATCATCCTAGTTACTTCCTCACTGCCAGCAACAGGTGAGCCAACGCCGAAAATAGTATGGCAACCCGAAGCCACAAAGTAAGTTCCGATAGATATCGCCTTCTCTGACATCCACTCGGGACAAATCCCCACTGCTGGCAAGTCACTGATATCCTCTCCTAGTCCTCCTTCAGTGGCACATTGGGCGAGCACGGTGAGAATGCGAGAATTATCTACACAAGACCCCATATGTAATACTGGAGGGATACCTATTGTCTGACATACCTCTCTCAGTCCAGGTCCGGCGTATTCCATCACCTCAGGACTCAAAAGACCATACTTGGCACAGGCGATGGCATCGCAACCGGTGGTGACCACTAATACATCGTTTTTGATAAGCTCCTTAACAATATTAACATGAGCTTCATCATGAGAGGTACGAGCATTACAGCAACCTACTACTCCAGCAGCCCCTCTCACTCGACCGTTCATTATATTGTCGTTTAAGGGGCGGGAGGACTGTCGATAAAATCCTCCTTGCATATAATTAATATACTCGTGAGAGAACCCTGCTACTAGATAGTCCACTATGCCAGGGATGTGCACCTGTTTTCGGTTAGGGAAATTATCAATCCCGGTACGTATAATGAGCCGAGCAATGTCCAGAGCACGGTGCTCATCAAACTCGACATGAATAGCACCAGTAATCTTAGCCTTGGGTGAGGTAGTAATAAGCTTAGTATGATAATTTTCTGCTACCTTTTGAAGCCCTTGCATAATGCATTGTATGTCTACCACCATGGCATCTACTGCGCCAGTAACAATGGCAAGCTCTTGCTGGAGGAAGTTCCCTACCACAGGTATGCCATGACGCATCAAAATCTCATTAGCAGTGCAACACATGCCGGCTAAATTTATCCCTTTGGCTCCTTTCGATTTAGCATAGTCAATAAGCTCAGGGTCATTTGCTGCCACAACCATCATATCGGAAAGGGTGGGCTCATGACCGTGAACCACAATGTTCACCTCATCTTCTTCAAGAACGCCGAAGTTGGATCTAGCTGCCACTGGGGCTGGGGTACCAAAAAGGATATCGCTGATATCTGTTGAAAGCATTGAGCCACCCCAACCATCGGCTAGGGCATTACGTAAGCCATGGGTTAAAATATGCTCTGCATCTTGATCATTCCCCACATGAGTACGATGGAGCGTCTCCACAATCTCTCGGTCAACTCCTCTAGGGGCAATGCCAAGCCGGCGCCATACCTCTTGACGCTTAGGAGGGGCACGGCGGACGAAAAGTATTTCCCCCTGTTGACGGCCAAACTCAGCCAAAGCGGCTTTAGCTACATCGATAGCAATCTCATTCGTAGAACGTCCCTCTGCTTCTACATCTAAGTAGGCGGCTACCATCCGCAGCTTTCTCTCATCTTTTATCTGGTAGTCTGGAGCTTCACCTTCAGCGGTGGCAAGTAAGGTGAGAGCCATATCTCGGCCATGATCTGAATGGGCAGCAGCTCCAGCAGCAATCCAGCGGATGAAGTTCCTCGCTACCACAGTTTCCCGCGTTGCCCCACATAAACCCTCAGTGGTCTTTCCTACTAACCGGCAGGGGCCCATAAAGCAATTCCTACAACAGGTCCCGGCGTGTCCAATAGGGCAGGGGGCAGTAGTCTCTGCCCGATCGAAGACCGTGGTAACGCTCTGAGCTTTAGCTTGCTCCAGCATCTCGCAGGTTGCTGGATCGAAGCTTTTTCTCTTTTCCGCCATTTCTCCTCCTTAAAGAAATCTCGCAGCTTCCTATATTATAATAGCTAAGGCTTCTACTTGTCAACGAACCTAAGAGAAGGTTGTCTGATTGAAAATAACCCAGCGATGTACTATCATAAGAGGTGAGGTTTCAGCCCCCTAGGTCGGGGGGGCTCAAATTATGTTATGAGGAGGTCAGATGCCAGTAGGGATAACATCATACGGAGCCTACATTCCAATATATAGGCTGAGCACCCAGACTCTCACCCAAGTTTGGGGAGGCTTTGCAGCACCTGGCGAGAAAGCGGTAGCTAATTGGGATGAAGATAGTTTGACTATGGCGGTAGAAGCTATTATCGATTGCCTAAATGGCATGGATCGAGAGCTTGTCGATGGTCTATATTTCGCTACCACAACGCCTGCTTACCGAGAGAAGCAGAGTGCCAGTATAATGGCTAAAGTTGTTGATCTGCATCGAGATATAGTGACAATGGATATTGCAAACTCCCTAAGGGGGGGAAGCATTGCTATGAAGGCAGCTCTCGATGCCATCAATGCTGGGTCGGCGAAAAACTTTCTGGTTGCTGCGGCTGATTGCCGCGTGCCTGCGCCGGATTCAACCTTCGAGCAGCTTTTCGGTGATGGTGCTGCTGCCCTTCTGCTTGGAGATGCCGATATTGCTGTAGAGATAGAAGGAAGCCACACTATCTTCAGCGACTTTATAGATACGTGGAGAAGGGAAGAGGATAGATATATTCAAGCGTGGGAGGACCGATTTATCATCGAAGAGGGCTATCTGGCACATCTTGTGGAAGCAATCTCTGGGCTATTCAAGAAGTACAATGTAACCCCCAAGGATTTTGCCAAGGCGGTTTTCTATGCCTATGATTCCAGAAGGCACGCTGAGATCGCCAGAAGGCTGGGTTTTGACCTGAAAACTCAAGTGCAGGACCCACTGCTTTCTGCGATAGGTCACACCGGGACAGCCTCGGCTTTAATGATGCTAGTAGCTGCCCTGGAAGAGGCAAAGCCAGGAGATAGGATTCTTTTTGCTAATTACGGCGATGGTGCTGACACTTTCATCCTGAGGGTGACTGACCAGATAGAAAAAGTCAGAGATCGGCGGGGGATAAAGAGGCACTTGGCCTCGAAGATGATGGCTCCCAACTACGGGAAGTACTTACATTTCCGTAACCTCATGGAATGGCTGCCAGTACGCCAGCCCCCTAAGTATGCCGCCCTGACTGTGTCATGGAGAGATCGGGACTGGATTCTTAGTTGTCGGGGGTATAAGTGCAAGCATTGCGGTAATATTATATTCCCCCCACAGAGGGTATGCAGTTACTGCCAGGCAAAGGATGACTTTGAGGAGGTGAAACTTTCAGATAAAAAGGGTACCCTCTTTACCTATAGTCTGGATAACTTAGGTGTGACTGTAGATCCACCGAGTGTCTATGCTATAGTTGACCTGGAAGGAGGGGGCAGATTTGCCACTATACTGACAGACCGTGATCCAGAGAAGATTACACCTGATAT
Organism: Dehalococcoidia bacterium UBA2777; assembly: GCA_002352365.1. GTDB lineage: Bacteria > Chloroflexota > Dehalococcoidia > UBA2247 > UBA2777 > UBA2777. Next base: position 51,974 of record DEIJ01000175.1, read on the forward strand.
GAGGGTAGAGTTGACCTTCAGAAACTTCCACGAAGGGCAAAATATCCACAACTATTTCTGGAAATGCCGGCCAATAAGAGCTTAAAAAGGAGGAAAGGGGAAAATGGCAGAGAGTATGAAAGATAAGGTTGCTATTGTGGGTATGGGTTGCAGCAAATTCGGTGAGAGGTGGGATGCAGGCCACGCGGACTTGGTTATTGAGGCTGCTTACGAGGCCTATGAAGATGC